>CAVHNA010000023.1:6379-15857 GCA_963637205.1 Bacteroidaceae bacterium | reverse complement strand
CGGTAGTATGGCAGCCAAGGAACTCAAGAAAGCTGCTAAAATCAAGAATGACAAGGAACTCTTCCTCGCTCTGGGTTGGCTTCTCCGCGAAGACAAGGTAGAGATGAAAGAAGACAACAAGGTGATAACGGCAACTCTGAAGTAAGACTTGTTGTTCTCAACGTAAAACTTTTAGACGGACCAATCTGCATAGACAAGACATGCGGATTGGTACGTTTGTATATGGAACAAACCGATGACAAACAAAAGTTACACGCCAGAATTCGTTTTCGAGACCAGTTGGGAAGTTTGCAACAAAGTAGGCGGCATATATACTGTGCTTTCGTCCAAAGCCAAGACGGTGCATGACAAGCTTGGCGACAACCTCCTGTACATAGGTCCCGACTTTAACAATGCCGGCGACAATCCTCTCTTTACCGAAGATAAGACCCTCTTTGCCGAGTGGACCGCCAAGGCAAGGAAGGAGGGACTGAAGATAAGGGTAGGGAAGTGGAACATCCCAGGCAACCCGAACGTGGCGCTGGTGGACTTCACGCCCTATTACAGTATCAAGAACGACATATACGGTGCGGCGTGGACGGACTTCGGCGTGGATAGCCTTCACGCATACGGCGACTACGACGAGGCAAGCATGTTCTCCTATGCGGCAGCCAAGGTGGCAGAGAGCTTCTACAGATGTCGTCTGCAGGGTAACAGACGTACCGTCTATCACGCACACGAGTGGATGACATGCCTGGGCGCACTCTACCTGCAGAAACACGTGCCCGAGATGGCGACAGTGTTCACCACACACGCCACAAGCATAGGACGCAGCATAGCAGGTAACGGCAAGCCTCTCTACCAATATCTCTGGGCTTACGACGGGAGGCAGATGGCCTACGAACTGAACATGGAGTCGAAACACAGCGTGGAGAGACAATGCGCACACCGTGCGGACTGCTTCACCACAGTGAGCGACGTGACCGCCAACGAATGTCGCGAGCTGCTGGACAAGCCATGCGACGAAGTGCTGATGAACGGTTTCGAGGGCGACTTCGTACCCAAAGGAGCGGAGTTTACAGCTAAGAGAAAGGCGGCGAGGGAACGTATCTTCCGTGTAGCCAACGCACTGACAGGCGCAACCTTCAACGACGACACCCTGATAGTGGCCACCAGTGGACGGTACGAATACAGGAACAAAGGAATAGACGTGTTCTTGGAAGCCATGTACAGAAGTCTGTACGACACGTCCGCAGACCGACAGATATTGGCACTGATACAAGTGCCGGCATGGACGGACGGCCCAAGACAAGATCTGGCGGTGCGACTTCAGACAAGCGTGGGATACAACACGCCGCTAGCAGAACCAACAGTTACGCACGTGTTGCACGAACCAGGGTCGGATCCCATAACAGGATTTCTCCGCTCACGCGGCATGAAGAACGACAAGGACAGCAGGGTGAAGGTTATCTTCGTGCCCTGCTATCTGGACGGCAGAGACGGCATATTCGGACTGTCGTACTATGACCTCCTCATCGGTGACGACATAGCGGTATATCCCTCATACTATGAACCCTGGGGATACACACCTTTGGAGGCTGTGGCTTTCCATGTTCCGTGTGTCACCACATCGCTTTCCGGCTTCGGAGCATGGGCTAACAAGGAGAACGGAGGAGCAAGCCGACTGGACGACGGTGTGGAAGTGGTGGCACGCGACGACTACAACTTCTCCAGTGTGGTGGACGCCGTGTCAGCCGCTGTGGCGCACTATGCGGAATGCGACAAGAAAGAACACGAGGCGATACGCAAGAAAGCGTCCAAGCTGGCGTCGAAATGCCTGTGGAAAAACTTTGTCAAGTTCTACTACGAGGCATACGACAAAGCGCTGCACAAGGCAGAGGCAAGGATGGCAGCGACGCACAACGGCAACGACTGAACAAAAGAAGGAAAACGAAAACACATAAAACATATTTTCAACAAGAACATCTATGAAGATAAAAGCAAGCAACACCAACGACGCATGCTGGAGGAACATTACGGTGAAGAGCAATGTGCCCGCCGAGCTCTCCAAGCTGGAGGAACTGGCCCACAACATGTGGTGGGCCTGGAACCACGACGCACGCAGTCTCTTCCGAAACCTTGACGAGGAACTGTTCGAGAAATGCGGCCAAAACCCTGTTCTATTGCTAGAGAACCTGAGCTACGACAAAATGGAGAAGCTGGCAAAGGACAAGGCGGTACTGAAGAAAATGAACGACGTGTACGACGCATTCCGCAAGTACATGGACGTGGAGCCGGACAGGAAGCGCGCAAGCGTGGCTTACTTCTGCATGGAGTACGGACTCAACCAGGTGCTGAAGATATATTCCGGCGGCCTTGGTATTCTGGCCGGCGACTACCTGAAGGAAGCCAGCGACTCCAACGTGGACCTGTGCGCCGTGGGTTTCCTCTACAGGTACGGCTACTTTACGCAGACCCTCTCCATGGACGGACAGCAGATAGCCAACTACGAAGCCCAGAACTTCGGGTCGCTGCCTATAGAGCAGCAGCTGAACGAGGACGGCACTCCTATGGTGGTGGACGTTCCTTACATGAACTACCAGGTGCACGCATATGTTTGGAGAGTGAACGTAGGACGCATCAAGCTCTATCTGCTTGACACGGACAACGAGATGAACTCGCAGTTCGACCGCAGCATCACACATGCGCTCTATGGCGGCGACTGGGAGAACAGACTCAAGCAAGAGATACTGCTGGGTATAGGCGGCGTGCTGACATTGCGCAAGCTCGGCATAAAGAAAGACGTGTACCACTGCAACGAGGGTCACGCCGCTCTCTGCAACGTACAGCGTCTCGTGGAGTATGTGAACAGCGGCATGAACTTCACGCAAGCCCTGGAGTTGGTGCGCGCGTCTTCCCTCTATACCGTACACACTCCGGTGCCAGCAGGTCACGACTACTTTGACGAAGGCCTCTTCGGCAAGTACATGGGAGGTTATCCGCAGATGCTCGGCATCTCGTGGGACGAATTCATAGGAATGGGACGCATGAATCCCGACGACCATGGCGAACGTTTCTGCATGAGCACATTCGCATGCAACACCTCGCAGGAGGTAAACGGTGTGAGCTGGCTGCACGGCGAGGTAAGCAAGAAAATGTTCTCGGGTATCTGGAAGGGTTATTTCCCTGAAGAGAGTCATGTGGGATATGTCACCAACGGCGTTCACTTCCCCACCTGGTGCGCCAACGAATGGCGAAGCCTCTACCGCAAGCACTTTGACTCTTCGCACCTTTCAGACCAGAGCAACCAGTCCATATGGGAGGCCATATACAAGGTGAGTGACGAAGAGATATGGGAGACCAGAATGAAGTTGAAGACCAAGCTCATAGACTACATACGCGTGCAGTTCCGCGACACTTGGCTCAAGAACCAGGGCGACCCCTCCAGAGTGGTCAGCCTTATGGACAAGATCAACCCCAACGCCCTGCTCATAGGTTTCGGACGCCGTTTCGCCACCTACAAGAGAGCTCACCTCCTCTTCACGGACCTGGACCGTCTGTCCAAGATAGTGAACAACCCCAACTATCCCGTGCAGTTCATCTATACCGGCAAGGCACATCCTGCCGACGGAGCCGGCCAGGGACTCATCAAGAAGATATATGAGATAAGCCAGCGTCCTGAGTTCCTCGGGAAAATCATCTTCCTTGAGAACTACGACATGCAGTTGGCCCGTCGTCTTGTCAGCGGCGTGGACATCTGGATGAACACCCCCACACGTCCTCTGGAGGCCAGCGGAACGTCGGGCGAGAAGGCTCTGATGAACGGTGTAGTCAACCTCTCAGTATTGGACGGCTGGTGGCTGGAAGGCTACCGCGAGGGTGCCGGATGGGCACTGACAGAGAAGCGTACCTATCAGAACCAAGAGCATCAGGACCAACTGGACGCCGCCACCATCTATTCTCTGCTTGAGAACGAGATAATGCCTCTCTACTATGCACGCAACGCCAAAGGGTACAGCACAGGGTGGGTGAAGGTGATTAAGAACTCCATAGCACAGATAGCGCCTCACTACACAATGAAACGACAGTTGGACGACTACTACAGCAAATTCTACAACAAGTTGCGCGACCGTTCCAACGTCCTTATGGCAGACGGTTGCAAACTGGCAAAAGACATAGCCCTGTGGAAAGAGACTGTGGCTGAACGCTGGGACGCTGTAAGAGTGGTAAGCGTGAAACGTCCGGACGCCGTATCTACAGGCAGTCTGGAGGCCGGTAAGAGGTATGACGTGGAGATAGTGCTTGACGAAGCCGGACTTGACAACGCACTGGGTCTGGAACTGGTGGTAATCTCTTCGGACAAGAACGAAGAAGAGCACATCTACCATGTAGAGCAGTTTAAGATGGTAGGCAAAGAAGGCAACAACTACACCTTCAACGCTTCCGTCTGCCTTGACAACGCAGGCAGCTTCAAGGTATGCTACCGTATCTACCCCAAGAACGACAACCTGCCACACCGTCAGGACTTCTGCTACGTGAAGTGGTTTGACTAAACGGACTGCCCCTCAGTGGGCTCTCCGTACAGAATACCACAAAAGGTGGGGCGTGCCAGACAGTTGGTACGCCCCTCCTTCAGCATATATGCCACATCTTACTGGCAGTTCTCAAGCCAATCGTCTATGAGACGTCTGGCTATGGACGCCTTGTCGGGGATGTGCGGCATGGAATCGCATCCGAACCATCCTCCGTTCTTCAGCTCCTGTCGCTGAAGCTTGATTTCTCCACTACGGTAGTTGGCAGTGAATCCCACCATCAGGGTAAAAGGGAAGGGCCACGGTTGGCTCCCGAAGTATTGGATATCCGATATCTCAAGTCCAGTCTCCTCCGCCACCTCACGTGCGACGCACCGCTCCAAAGATTCTCCAGTCTCCACGAATCCAGCCACCAAACCGTAACGGTCGTCACTAAACGAACGGCTCTGCACCATGAGTATCCTGTCGCCTCGCCGTATCCTTACTATTATGGCCACTGACGGAGACGGCCATATCTCTTTGCCGCACGCCGTGCACTGTTTGCTGATGGATGTCTTCCAGTCCATGGGAGCCCCACATACACCACAGTATCTGTGCTCCATGTCCCAGTACGCAAGTTCCGCTCCTTTACCTGCCATCAGGTACGTGTCGGGAGGCAGGATGGCATGTGTGGCCCGCAAGTGGTGCGGCTTCAAGGCATCGCCTGTATATGGCGTGTCAAGTCGCTCTATGCTGTAAGTGTCTCCCCTGTATTCTATGGTAGTGACGTGTTGCCAGGGCTTAAGTCCTATATCGGGTAGCGGGTAAAACGGGACATCCCCCTGAGGTGTCAGGAGGATGTCGCCTTTACAGTAGAGCAGATAGCGTACCATTATATATAATGTATATGTCGTCAGATGCCGAGAGACTTCTTCATCTCTTCCACTCTGGCCTTCGCACGCTCCAGGCACGCATTGTAGCAAGAGGCGCAGCCCATGGTGTCCTTTATCTCCAGATAGAACTTAATCTTTGGCTCCGTACCGCTTGGACGAACGCTCACCTTGTCGCCGTTCTCGCAGAAGTATTGCAGCACATTACTTGCCTCGGGCATGTCAAGCGGTGTGCCATTACCCTGTGCGTCGTATTGGGTAATGGTCTGGAAATCTCTCCTTGTCACTACACGGCTTCCAGCCAGTTCGGCAGGAGGGTTGTTGCGCAGACGTTCCATAATGGCCTTTATCTCATCGGCACCACTCTTTCCGGGGCGTACTATATTGACGGTCTGCTCGTAGCTGAAGCCATACTCCAGATAGATGTCCATGAGCAAGTCGTAAAGCGTCTTGCCGTGATCTTTGGCCCATGCGGCTATCTCGCAGATGAGGCAGATGCTGGCTGGAGCGTCCTTGTCCCTAACCTTGTCATACGGCAAGAAGCCGAAGCTCTCCTCGCCGCCGCCAATGAACTTGGCCTTACCTTCGGATACGGCAATCTCATGAGCTATCCACTTGAATCCGGTATAGCAGTCACGCAGTTCCACGTTGTTCTTGGCGGCCATCTTGGCTATGACCTCTGTGGTGACGATGGTCTTAACCATGAAGTCGGACGGCTTCAACTGCCCGAGAGCTATCTTGTTCTTGATGATATAGTAGCAGAACATCATGCACGTCTGGTTACCGTTGATTATCATCCACTCGCCCTTGCTGTCACGGCACACTACAGCCAGACGGTCAGCGTCGGGGTCGGTAGCTACCACAAGATCAGCTCCCAACTTAGTGCCCAGACGTACACCCAATGTCATGGCCTCAGCATTCTCGGGGTTTGGACTTACTACTGTGGGGAAATTGCCGTCAATAACCATCTGTTCAGGTACGACATGGATGTTCTGGAAACCCCAACTCCTCAGACACAGGGGCACTATGACGCGTCCAGTCCCGTGCATTGCGCTGTACACTATGTTAAGGTCTTTGTGTCTAAGTATGACGTCTTGGTCCACCATGGCTTCCTTAACGGCCGTCATGTAGTCATAGTCGGTTTCTCCGCCTATTATCTCAATGAGGTCGTGGTTGGCTTCCATCTTCACGTCCTCTATTCTCATCTTGTTCACCTCGTCGATAATGCCCTTGTCGTGCGGAGCCAGCACCTGCGCACCGTCGTCCCAATAGGCTTTGTAACCATTGTACTCTTTGGGGTTGTGGCTGGCGGTGACGTTAACTCCGGCTTGCGCATGCAAGAGGCGTATGGCGAAACTGACCT
The DNA here is from genome assembly GCA_963637205.1 of Bacteroidaceae bacterium. Taxonomy (GTDB): domain Bacteria; phylum Bacteroidota; class Bacteroidia; order Bacteroidales; family Bacteroidaceae; genus Physcousia. The sequence continues at coordinate 9,114 of CAVHNA010000023.1, read as the reverse complement.
CTGGTGTGGGGCGCAGTCCTTCAAAGAGGTACACCTTGATGCCGTTAGCACTGAAGACTGCGGCTACCGTCTCGGCGAACATACGTCCGTTGTTGCGGCAGTCGTGGCACACCACAGCGCTAATGTCCTTTTTACCAGGAAAAGCCTTGAGCAGGTAGTTGGCAAATCCCTGTGTGGCCATAGCTACTATGTACTTGTTCATGCGGTTGGTGCCGGCACCCATTATACCGCGCAGTCCACCTGTACCGAACTCAAGACTACAGTAGAAAGCGTCCACCAACTGTGACTTATCCTCACTGTCGAGCATAGCCTGAATTTCTGCCTTAGTCTCTTGGTCATAGTAGGGAGAATTCATCCACTGGAGGGCTTTCTTTTCACACTCCTTTATCAGTTCTGTATCCATATTCGAATGTTGTTTTTGTTATTCCTGTTGTAAATTTGTTTTTTCATCGTGCAAATGTACGGTTTTTTTTCTTTTCACGTATATCGTAGCACGAAAAAACTTGCCATAGGCAGACTAACTTTCCTTGTCGGCAAGGCCATTTCACAAAACAAGCCAAATAGCAGAAACGTGACCTTGACACTAATCTGATTTACCAGTTGAAGATTAAACATTTTCACTCTTTCGTTCGCTTTTTGTTCACTCATGTTTGTTCATTTGTAGACAAACCATTATCTTTGCACTGGATAACAGTACAAAAACAAAGAGCACTATACATTTTACATATATGGAAAGTTTCGCAAGACTGATAAGTGTCAGGCGTTCTATGCGCAAGTTTACGCAAGACAGTGTGGCAGACGGAGACGTGGAATTGCTTATGAGAGCCGCCTTGATGGCTCCCAGCGGCAAGGGTCTGCACAGCTATGAGTTTGTGGTGGTGAAAGACAAGGAAACGCTTAAGCGGCTTGCTACGGCTAAGGACGCAGGCGGTGAGTTCGTGGCAGGAGCCCCATTGGCAGTGGTGGTGGCAGGAGACCCTGAGGTGAGCGACACGTGGATAGAGGACTGTTCGCTGGCTGCCGCACACCTGATGCTGCAAGCGGAAGACTTGGGGCTTGGTTCTTGTTGGGTGCAGATAAGAGGGCGCAAGGACGCTGAAGGACATGACGCAGAGGACAACGTGCGACAGCTACTGCACATGCCGTCCGGCAAACGTGTGCTGTGTATGGTGGCAATAGGTTACAAAGGTATGGAACGCAAGCCCCAAAACGAAGACAGGCTGAAATGGGAGAAGGTACACCGCGAATTGTACTGATAGGCGCAGGACGCGTGGCTTCGCATCTGTCCAGAGCTATGCGTGACTGTGGTATGTCTCCCTTGGAGGTTGGCGGCAGGACTCGTGTGGCTCCCATACCTGATGACGCCGACATTTATTTGATTGCCGTTTCGGATACCGCCATTGCGCAAGTGGCGGAGGAAATAGGTGACGTGAAAGGGTTGGTCGTGCACACGGCAGGAAGTGTGTCGCTAGATGTGCTGCCGCAACGCAGGAGAGGCGTGATGTACCCTATGCAGACTTTCAGTAAAGACAGAGAGGTGGACATGAGCCGTGTACCATTCTTCGTGGAGAGCGACACCGACCTTGACACACTGTTAAAATTAGCGAATACCCTCAGCAATCACGTCACCGTAGCGGACTACGAAACACGCAGCACTTTGCATTTGGCGGCGATATTCTGCAATAATTTCACCAACAGAATGATGGCTATAGCCGACAGCATATTGCAAGAGCACGGCATTCCGTTCTGTACCATGCTGCCCCTGATAGAGGAGACTGTGGACAAGGTGCACGGCATGAGTCCGCACAATGCGCAGACAGGTCCGGCGGCGCGTTGGGACGTGGAAGTGATGAACAAACATTTGGGCATGTTAACCGACAGTAGAACAAAAGACATATATCGGCTTATAAGCCAGGATATACACGATGATAAACTACGATTTGAATAAGATAAAAGCCGTGTTTCTGGATGTGGACGGAGTACTCAGCCGTACCACCATCACCATGACGGGAAGTGAACCCCTGCGTACCGTCAACATCAAAGACGGCTACGCACTACAGTTGGCCGTGAAGCAGGGACTGCACATAGCCATAATGACTGGCGGCGACACCTCCTCCATACGCATTCGTTACACTTCACTGGGAATACAGGACGTATGTATGGGATGCTCGGTGAAGACGGTGAAATACAATGAACTTAAAGAAAAGTACGGACTAGAGGACGACCAAATACTCTACATGGGCGACGACATACCCGACTATGAAGTGATGCGTCTATGCGGATGTCCTTGCTGTCCTTCGGACGCTGTACACGAGATAAAGGATGTAAGTGTCTACATAAGCCATGTAGCCGGAGGAGAGGGATGCGTGCGTGACGTGCTAGAGCAAGTGATGAGAGCGCAGGGCAAATGGATGTCGGACTCAAAAGCCTTCGGATGGTAACCACAAAAAAGATAATATTGGCCAGCGGCTCGCCTCGCAGAAAGGAGCTGATGGAAGGACTCGGGTTGAGCTTCGAGATAAGAGTAAAGGACGGTATAGACGAGTCGTACCCTTCGGGATTGTCATGTGAAGATATACCGGTGTACATAGCGCGCGCCAAAGCCTCGGCATATACCCTGAAGTCGGATGAACTGCTGATAACGGCAGACACTATAGTATGGGTGGACGATCAGGTGTTGGGTAAGCCACACTCCCATCAGGAAGCATCCGGCATGCTGCGTCTTCTTTCCGGAC
>CAVHNA010000023.1:2040-6369 GCA_963637205.1 Bacteroidaceae bacterium | reverse complement strand
TTCCGGACGTACCCATCAGGTGATTACCGGTGTGTGTCTGACTACAGAAAACGAGACGAGAAGCTTCGCTTGCGTTACTGATGTCACATTCGCAACACTAAGCCCACAGGAGATAGAATATTATGTGTGTCACTACCGTCCTTTCGACAAAGCCGGAGCATACGGAGTGCAGGAATGGATAGGCTACGTGGGAGTGACTGAACTGAAAGGTTCGTATTTTAACGTGATGGGGCTGCCAGTACAACGGCTCTATACAGAATTAAAGAAAATGGGAATTGTAAACACGCAACCATTGGTATAACAACAAAATATAAAGATATGCTAAAGAAAACAATCATGACGAAGGCTTGGGCCTTGGTGACGCTCGCTTTAACAACGGCAGGGTGCAACGACGATGACAAGTATGAGTCATACCCTCCCACGTGGCAAGGCTTCAAAGTGGAACGCGACGGAGTTACGCTCAGCAAGTCGGCACTCAACACGCTAAGGGCAGGCGACAAGATAACCGTCACGGCCGTGCAAGCTACCAAGGGACATCTTATCAACGCCACCAACTACAGCTGGAAACTTACTCTCCCTGTCTACGACGGAACGGGTACGGAACTTGCAGCACAAGACAGCGTGATAGAGTACAAAAAACACACCAACTACGACGGACTGGACAACGGCGATCCACAATGGACGTTTACCATACCCGCTGAAGCCTACTGCGGCAAGGAAGCTTTGCCAGACATGAGACCAGCCACCATCACGTTTGAGGCCAGCTACAACTATTCCGCCAACGGAGTGCAGGTAGAGAACAGTGCGTACAACACAAGTCTCTCCGGCTCCATTACGCCATACTCAGGCAATCTGGACGGAGGTGCCAGGGGAACTCTAAGAGGTTTCTACATCCACAGTGCGAACTGTACTGACTGACCATATAATATATTATATAATAATGTAGAAACAGGGGAGGCTTTAGCCATCAACCGAGACGCTAAAAGAGTTTTACGTAAAACCATAGAAGAAAAATAAAATGACGTACGAAGCCATATACATGACTGTGGTGCTGGTGGCGATGCTTTGGGCACTGACAGCCGACCGTCTGCGTCCCGGACTTATACTTTTCTCAGCCTTAGTTGTGCTTATGTGCGGAGGCATCCTGCGTGCGGACGAATGCTTGGAGGGATTCTGCAACAAAGGCATGATTACGGTGGCGCTCCTCTATCTGGTTAGCGAGGGCGTGCGGCGAAGCGGAATACTGGAACAGATGACATACAGGCTTCTTCCATCGGGTAAAGCCACTGTCACCAACGCCAACATGAGATTTCTTCCGGCAATATCGTTCATATCAGCCTTCCTCAACAATACCCCAGTGGTTGTTATATTCGCGCCCATGATAAAGAACTGGGCAAAGAAAATGAAATTGCCAGACACGAAGTTCCTCATACCGCTCAGCTACGCCACCATATTAGGAGGTATGTGCACACTGATAGGTACAAGTACCAATCTTGTCCTGGACGGACTCATCCGCGACGGCATACGTGACGGTCTAGTACATGGGGGGCATGGGCTAGCCATGTTCGAGTTGGGAAAGGTTGGAGTGTTCATAGCACTTACAGGACTCTTCTATTTGATATTCATGGCGAAGTACTTGTTGCCGACCAACAGACAGACTGAAGACGACAAGGAAACCGCCGACCCCGATTTAGTGAGAGTGGAAGCCATGCTGCACACACGTTTCCCCGGACTTGGCAAGACGTTGAGAGAATTTGATTTCTACAGGCATTATGGAGCAACAGTGAGAGGCATACGTCGCGGTGGAGAGATGGTAAAGGGCGACTGGATGAACTTGCCGCTTGGCAAGCACGACACGCTGATACTGGATGCTGACAAGACATTCGTGCCTACATGGGGCGAGAGCCGCGTCTTCTGGATGCTCAACGTAGTGGGCCAGGAACCGGAGTTGAGCCGCAAGAAGAAATACCTTGCCATAGTGCTGATGTTCCTGATGATAATAGGAGCGACAATAGGAGAATTGCCCGCAGTGAAAAATCTGGGACTGAGAGTAAGGCCGGACATGTTCTTTTGCGCCGCTTGTTGTACTGTGGTGATGGCGTGGGCAGGCCTGTTTCCGACCAGAAAGTACACCAAGTTTATCTCTTGGGATGTCCTCATCACTATAGCATGCGCATTCGGTATAAGCAAGGCCATGATAAACAGCGGATTTGCGGACATGGTGGCAGGATACATAATAGGTGTGGCAGAACAGGCGAGACACAGCGACAACGGCATCTATATAATACTGGCCGCACTTTACATCATCACCAACCTATTCACCGAACTCATTACCAACAACGCGGCAGCAGCTCTGGCTTTCCCCTTGGCCGCAAGCGTCAGTGCCAAGCTTGGCATAGACCCCACGCCATTGTTCGTCTGTATATGTTTCGCAGCCAGTGCGTCGTTTAGCACGCCCATAGGCTATCAGACAAACCTCATAGTGCAGGGTATGGGAGGATATAAGTTTACAGACTTTGTGAAAGTGGGACTACCGCTAAACATCATTGTATTCCTGCTGAGTGTCTTCCTTATACCAATCCTGTACTGAGGCGGCATACTCAATGTCTACCCATGTTTTTCACGGACAGACGTTTCCGTATTACGTCAAAATAGGCTAACTTTGCATGCGTTAAGACACAGACAACAAAAAGGACATATACATATATAGAAATGGCGGAAAACATATATCCCATATACGACAAGATGATGACACGCGCCGACAAGGAACATCTGTTGGGGCAACGCGGTGTGATGGTGTGGTTCACGGGGCTTAGCGGCAGTGGCAAGAGCACTGTAGCTATGGGCGTTGAACGTGAACTGCATCAGCGCGGCATACTGTGCCGCATCTTGGACGGCGACAATATCAGAGCAGGAATAAACAGCAATCTCGGTTTTTCCCCGGAGGACAGGAAAGAAAACATACGCAGGATAGCAGAGGTGGGGAGATTGTTCGTACACACAGGAGTGGTGACACTGGCATGTTTCGTAAGCCCTACGGAAGAAGTGAGAGAGTTGGCTCGCAACATAATAGGAGAGGAAGATTTCCTGGAGGTCTACGTATGCACGCCCATAGAAGAGTGCGAACGAAGGGACGTGAAAGGACTCTATGCCCGTGCACGAAGGGGAGAGGTGAAGGAATTCACTGGCGTGTCAGCACCTTTTGAAGCCCCATGTCATCCTGCACTGGCAATAGACACTTCCGCACTGACCCTGAGGGAGTGCGTAGACAAGGTGGTGAATCTGATAACAGACAAGACAGCTCATAAATAGGAAAACAACATACATAAGAAATGGAAGAATACAAACTTACGCATTTGCAAGAACTGGAGGCCGAGAGTATATACATCATACGCGAGGTGGCGGCCGAGTTTGAGAATCCTGTGATGCTCTATAGCATAGGCAAGGACTCAAGCGTGATGGTGAGGTTGGCGGAGAAAGCCTTCGCCCCGGGTAAGGTGCCGTTTCCGCTGATGCACATAGATTCGAAATGGAAGTTCCGTGAAATGATAGAGTTCCGTGACAAGTACGCTCGCGAACACGGCTGGAACTTAATAGTGGAAAGCAACATGGAAGCTTTCAAGGCTGGCGTGGGACCTTTCACGCACGGCAGCAAGGTGCACACAGACCTCATGAAGACCAAGGCTCTGCTGGACGCTCTGGCAAAGTACAAGTTCGACGCGGCATTCGGAGGTGCAAGACGTGACGAAGAGAAGAGTAGGGCCAAGGAACGCATTTTCTCTTTTCGCGACAAGTTCAACCAGTGGGACCCCAAGAACCAAAGGCCCGAACTGTGGGATATCTATAACAGCAGGGTACACAAGGGAGAAAGCATACGTGTCTTTCCATTAAGCAACTGGACGGAGTTGGATATATGGCAGTACATACGTTTGGAAAACATTCCTATAGTACCTCTATATTTCGCCAAAGAACGTCCGTGCGTGGAGATAGACGGTAATATTATCATGGCCGACGACGACAGACTGCCGAAGGAGTTGGTCCCCAAGATACGTCAGCGCATGGTTCGTTTCCGCACCTTGGGCTGTTGGCCGTTGACAGGAGCCGTGGAGAGCAACGCCACCACCATAGAGGAGATAGTGGAGGAGATGATGACAACTACAAAGAGCGAACGCACCACACGCGTCATAGACTTCGACCAAGAGGCAAGTATGGAACAAAAAAAGCGAGAAGGTTATTTCTGAACCGCATCGCACGCTATAAACGTAAGAACAACTTTATAAAATCCACAGGAAGACAATGGCAAACAAAAATATAGACATAAAGGCATAT
>CAVHNA010000023.1:0-2030 GCA_963637205.1 Bacteroidaceae bacterium | reverse complement strand
CGCTGACGAGAAGAAAGACTTGCTGAGGTTACTAACCGCGGGGTCGGTGGACGACGGCAAGTCCACACTCATAGGACGGTTGCTGTTCGATAGCAAGAAACTTTACGAAGACCAGTTGCAGGCGCTGGAACGTGACTCGCGTCGTGTGGGCAACGCAGGCGCAGGTCAGATAGACTATGCGCTGCTGCTGGACGGACTGAAGGCAGAGAGAGAGGAAGGTATCACCATAGACGTGGCATACCGCTATTTCTCCACCAACGCCAGAAAGTTCATCATAGCCGACACACCGGGACACGAGCAGTACACACGTAACATGGTGACAGGCGGCAGTACCGCCAATCTCGCCATAATATTGGTGGACGCACGTACGGGTGTCGTCACACAGACACGCAGACACACGTACATAGTTTCCCTACTCGGAATCAAACACGTGGTCTTGGCCGTGAACAAGATGGACCTCGTGAACTTTTCGCAGGAGGTCTTTGACAAGATAAAGGACGAATACTTGGCTCTGGCTTCAAAGTTAGGGATAGAAGATGTTACCTGTTTCCCTCTCTCGGCATTGGAAGGGGACAACGTGGTGGAGACAAGTACACGCACGCCTTGGTACAACGGTGTCAGCCTGCTGCAGTTCTTGGAGACTGTACCCATACACCTTGACCGCAACATGAAGGATTTCCGCTTCCCTGTGCAATACGTCTTGCGTCCCAATCTGGACTTCCGCGGTTTCAGTGGCAAGGTGGCCAGCGGCGTAATTCGCAAGGGAGACGAAGTGGTGGCGCTTCCCAGTATGAAGAGAAGCCATGTAAAGAGTATTGTCACATACGACGGGGAGTTGGACTACGCTTTCTGTCCGCAGTGCGTAACATTGACTTTGGAAGACGAGATAGACATAAGCCGTGGTGAGATGTTGGTACATCCCGACAACATGCCGAACGTAGGACGCTCTATGGAGGCTATGATGGTGTGGATGGACGAGACGCCCATGGACCGCAACAAACAGTTCTTCCTGAAGCACAACACGAACTCCACACGAGCCACCATAGACGACATTCTCTATCGTACGGACGTTAACACCTTGGAAAGAACCGAGCCCAAAGACTTTACACTCAACGAGATTGGGTGTGTGCATATAACGACCGCCAAGACCCTCTTTTTCGATTCCTATGCCGACAACAGGGCTACCGGAGCGTTTATACTGATAGACCCCATCACCAACAACACTTCGGCGGTGGGCATGATATTGCGTCCTCTGGAAAACGAAGAGACCTACGGAAATGAACTGCCCACACTGAATCTACCGGAACTGGGCATAGGAAAGGAACACTATGATGCCATAGAAAAAGCCGTGAAGGCGTTGGCAAAGCAGGGCTTGGAGTTGAAAATCATTAAAGAGAACTAAGAGATGGGACTTCTGGAATTTAGCAAGCTGCCGGTCAATACGCTTGTAGGGGCAGACTGGGACACATTCAAAAGAGTGACGTGCGGACAACGCATAGACAAGGACAAGAGGGTGAAGTACTATCTCACGAAAAGCATCTGCCGGCTGCTGAGCGTGATGACGCCAATACAGCAAAAGAGATACAGAAAGTTGCTGCAGGACAAGCCTCTGGAGCATGACCCCCTATTCATACTCGGCCACTGGAGAAGCGGCACCACTTTCGTGCACAACATCTTTGCGCAGGACAAACACTTCGGGTACACCACCACGTACCAGACAGTGTTCCCACACTACGTGATGGCGATGCAGGGTTTCTTCAAGCCCACCATGAGTTTTCTGATGCCTGACAAAAGGCCAACGGACAACATGGAACTGGCCGTAGACCTGCCGCAGGAGGAGGAGTTCGCAATCAACAACGCATGTCCGTGCAACTATTACAACTTCTGGTTCTTTCCGGAAAAGATGAAAGAATACTGCGACAAATACCTCACCTTTAAGGACATTACTCCGGAGGAACTTGCCGAGTTCAGGAAATGCTTTGAGCAGTTGGTGAAGATAAGCTTGTGGAACACTGGCGGCACGCAGTATC
>CAVHNA010000022.1:0-20355 GCA_963637205.1 Bacteroidaceae bacterium | reverse complement strand
TACACGCACTGTCTGTAAACGTCAAAAATAACGTTTTCCAGTTCGTCAATGCGTCACCAAGAGATTATAAGATTTGCGGTGATACAACCGCCTTGTTACGAACCCAGTTTGTCAAACAATACGCGCAGGTGGGAGAACTTCATCACGTTATCGCTTCAAGCGCAGGATACAACGGGAAGGGGACATGAGTGCAAATGTGCCGATATCACAGAACTCGGCAAGTTGCGTTTGCAAATTGATTCGCTGGATAATGAACTTATTCATACATTGTCAGAGCGCATGAAGGTTTGCCTTGCCATTGGAGAATACAAGAAGCGGCATCATGTAGCGGTAGTGCAGAAGGACGCCAACCGTTAGGCCGACGTCCTTCTGTGCATATTTCCCACGGCGAGCGTGTCGTCCCCTGTGTCACTCTATCACCACGGTGCGGTTCTCCTCGCTGCTCTTGATGGCGGCGAAGACGGCTTTCATGGCCGGTATGACGCCGCGCCCGGAGATGGGCGGCTCGGTGTCGTTCTCCAGACAGTCTATGAACATGTCTATGATGCCCGACTTCGTCTGGTTGTCGTTAGTCTGTATCTGCTCCACGTCCATCATGGTGTGCGCACCGTCGTTGGTATTTATCTCTATGGCGTACTTGGTGTCGTAGATGCGCATGTTGCCCTTAGTGCCGTAGAGCACGGTGGAGTTGTCCTCCTGTCCGTAGTAAGTCCAGCTGGCCGTCATGGTGCCCACCACGCCGTTCTCCATAGTGTATATGCAGAATGCGTTGTCGTCCACGCTGATGGGGTTTCCGTCCATGTCGGTCTTGTCCAGTGTGGCTATCTTGGCCGTCACGGACTTCACGTTAGAGCCGAGGATGTGCTGTATAAGGTCGGTCTTATGCACGCCCAAGTCAGCCATCACACCCATGGCGGCGAGGTCTTTGCGGAAGAACCACGACCCCTTGCCAGGGTCTACGCTCCACGTCTCGGGACCGCTATGCCCGAAACATGTGCGGAAGGTTATCACCTTGCCTATCCATCCCTGCTCCAGCAGGCGGCGCGCCACCATGTGAGCCTTGGCGAGCCTCTGGTTCTGACCTATCATCAGCTTCTTGCCGCACTCGTCGGCCACGCGCACCATCTCCTCACAGTCTTCTATCGTGGTGGCCATCGGCTTCTCGCACAGCACGTCCTTGCCTGCCCTGAGGCACTGTATGCTGACGGCGGCGTGGGCGTGGTTGGCCACGCATACGCTCACGGCCTCTATGTCTTTGTCGGCCAGAAGGTCTTCCAGCGTGTCGTAGCTCTTGGAGTTGTACTGCTTGGCCAAGGCGGCGGCTCTCTCATGATTCATGTCGAAGAAGCCCACTATACGGGCGTTGGGGTTCGACGCATACTCCGGTATGTGGCGCACTTGCGCTATCTTGCCACATCCGATGATTCCTACTCCTTTCATAACTCTGTTTTTATAGTGTTGTTGTGTTTGTTTTTTGTGTGTGTTTACGAGAACTTGGTGTCGGTGTGCATCTTGCGCATGGCCGGTATGTCCTCCCTCGGGCATATCATCAGTATCTCGCCCTCCTCGGCTATCACATAGTCTTCTATGCCCTTCACCACGGCGGTGCGTCCCTGCGGCAGTCGTATCAGGTTGTTGCGGCAGTCGTAGAGGTAGGCCTTTGTGTTGAGCAGCACGTTGCCGTCAGCGTCGGCCGGGCTGTCGTCGTAGAGGCTCGCCCAGGTGCCGAGGTCAGCCCAGTCGAAGTGTCCCTGCTGCACGTACACCTTGCCGCAGCGTTCCATGATGCTGACATCCACATTGAGGTTGGCCACGCTGTAGTAGAACTGCGGCACCATCTTCGGCGTCGCCGTCTCAGCCTCCGTCATCATGCGCGGTATCTCCAGCCGGTACTCTGGCACCAGGCTGTACAGGTTGTCAAGCATGACGTTGACGTTGAAACAGAAGAGTCCAGAGTTCCAGAGGAAATTGCCCTCCTGCAGGAATATGTCGGCGAAGCGTTTGTCGGGTTTCTCCGTGAAGGACTTCACCTTGAACACGCCGTCTTCCGTCTCGTCGCCCGTCTGTATGTATCCGTACTGCGTCTCCGGACGCGTCGGGTTGATGCCCGTCACCATGATGCCGTCGTGGCTGCCGGCGAAGTCAAAAGCCTTCAGCATGTCCTGCCTGTAGGCGTCTTCCTTCATTATCAAGTGGTCGGCTGGTGTCACCATCACGTTGGCCTTGTGGTTGGCCTTGCATATCACCACCGTGCCCCACGCCACGGCAGCCAGCGTGCCTCGTCGCAGCGGCTCCTCCAGTATGTGTGTGTCGTCCACCTGCGGTAGCTGTTCGTACACCAGCGGCAGGTACTGCACGTTGGTGGAGATGTATATGTTTTGCGGTTCTATGAACGCCGCCACTCTCTCGTAGGTCTGTTGCAGCAGGGTCTTGCCCGTGCCCAAGAGGTCGAGGAACTGCTTGGGCTTGGTGGTCCTGCTCACTGGCCAGAGGCGGCTGCCGTTGCCTCCGGCCAGTATAAGGCAATAGTTGTTGCTCATAGTCTCATGTTTTTCGTTAGTACTGTAGGTCAAGCCGCAGGGTAGGGTGTACACCCCGCCCCGCGCCGATGTCCTTTATCTCATTTTCTCTATCACGGGGAGCAGTAGGCTCTCCATCACCTTATACCCTTTCAGGTTGGGGTGTATGCCCGGGTTGTCCTTGGCCATCTCGGGGTTCATCTCGGTGCCGTCCGCCGAAAGCAGTGCGCTGAAGTAGTCCACGTACGGTATCTTGTTCTCCTTGGCGTACGCCTTCACGCGTTCGTTGAGGCTCTTCACCTTCTGCATGGCATCCGTGATGGATGGTCTCCATCCGAATCCGCCGGCTGGCAGACAGCTGGTCAGTATCACCTTTATCTTATGGTAGCGCGCCAGCTCCACCATGGAGCACACGTTGCCGAAGGTGAGGTCTTCGTTGTACGCCCCGGTGTTCTCGGCTATGTCGTTGGTGCCATAGTTTATCACCACTATCTTGGGATGCAGATTTATGACGTCTTCCCTGAAGCGGAGCAGGAACTGGTAGCTGGTCTGTCCGCTGATGCCGCGTCCGATGAGGTTGTTGTCGCGGAAGAACTCCGGGTCAGCGCCAGGCCATCCGTCTGTGATGCTGTTGCCCATCAGCACCACGCGCTTCTCCTTCTTCTCGGGTGCGCCCAGTTCCTTGTTGGCCTTGGCGTAACGGTTCCAGTTGGCAAACTCGTGTTTCTGTGCGTTCACGCTCGTGGCGAAAAGCAACATGAGCGGTATAGCTATGAACTTTGTTTTCATATTGCAGATTGTTTTTAAGTATGTTTTTGACTATTCGTGGTACAAAGAAAGCAAAAAAACTCCGACGCGACAAGCCACGGCCCTATAAATTAGGAAAAATTAGTCTTTGCGAATCCACCGCACCTCGGCTGTCGGAAGGAGCGACCCAAGCCAGTGACATAGGAGGAGCGTTTGTCCCAAACGCTCCTCCTATGTCTATTCTATGTGCAGGTATTTGCTGACGTAGTCTCTGACGGACTCTTTCAGACCCTTGGCCTCCACTATCTCCACGTAACGCACCTGGCTCAGGTAGAAGATCGTGAGGGGGGGCAGGTTGTAGGTGAATGTGTCGAGCGTCCACGTGTCGCTGTTGTAGGGGCTGATGTACTGCGATATGCCTGGGTAGTACTCCTCTATGGCGTTCTTGGCCTGCACCTTCAGCCGCAACTTTACGTTTATCTTGGCGTAGCCTGTCATGTGGAACGGGTCCACGTTGAGCTTCTTGTGTTTCGAGCGGAAGGCCCACGGCTCTTCCAGCATCACCACCTTGTCGGCGCGCGAGATGCGGAAGAGCTTCGTGTCGCCCGTCTCGGGCTCGTAGCAGTGGAGGTACTCGTTGCCGTCGAGGTAGAAGGGTTCAACCACACGGTTTCTGACGGTGCCGCTGTTCGACAACTTGAGGTAGCCGAGAAAATCCTCGAAGTACTCGTCTATATGTGTTGGTTTCGGCTTGAACCAGATGTTGTTGTTATCCATTTCCTGAAATAAGCGTGAGTGCGCCCTTCTGTGTGCCCCATGCGATTTTATCGTTGTTATTAGTAAGTTTGTCTCATATCCTGAACTTCACTTCCTTGAAGTCGTACCTTCTCCTTGTCCCGTCGGCAAGGCGCAGCACCAAATGTCCCGTGGACTCCACGTCCTCTATCTCCGCCTCAAATGCGCCTTCGCCGTCTTCGTATCCGTACATGCCAACGCACCTGTACAGACGCTCCATATATATATAATGTATTGCGGCGTACTCTCCAGCCTCCATCATGGCCAACAAAGACTCCAGATGGGAGAGAAAAGCGTCCAGCACACGGTCCCTGTCAGTTTCCCTGCCGAGTATCTGCGCCAACGACACCGGGTTGGGCGCATCGCTGAGGAACTCAGTCTGGTTGACGTTGAGCCCAATGCCCACCACACTCCTGCTGACGAACTTGCCCGAAAGGTCGTTCTCTATGAGCATGCCGGCTATCTTGCCGTCGCGCCAATATATGTCGTTGGGCCATTTTATGCTGAAGTCGTCGCCGTACTCCGCCAAGGTGTGCAGGAGGGCGAGAGCCGACACTTCGGAGATGGAGTACACCTGCCCGGCATGCAGCGAAGACGGACGCACCAAGACGCTGAACAGAAGGTTGCGCCCGCGCTCAGACTCCCACTTGTTGGTGCCCGATCCTCTACCGGCACTCTGATAGTCCGCCACCACCACCGTCAGGCCGTCGGCCTCCGCTTCGTCCTGCCCGTATCTGCCTAGATAATCGTTGGTGGACTCCACGGCATCCAGTCGTATCACTTTCCTGTTCATCATCGTCATCTGTAGTCCGGTATCACGCGGAACGCATCCTCTATGTGGTGTATCTTGTAGTCCTTCCCCAAGACTGAAATGACATCAAACCTCACCGGCATGTCCAGTCTGTAGTATCTGACGTAAGCGTCCGCCGCCCTCTGTATGCGCTTCATCTTCAGAGGTGACACGGCATCCTCCGGGTCGCCGTAGCAGGAGTTCTTGCGTGTCTTCACCTCCACTATCACCAGTACGCCGTCCTTCACGGCCACTATGTCTATCTCCTTATGGCCACTCCTCCAGTTACGGTCCATCACGCGGTATCCCTGTCCCTCCAGATACTCTGCGGCCACGTCCTCGCCTTCTCTGCCAAAGATGTTATGTTCAGCCATTTGTTGTTCTTATTGATGTGCAAATTTATGGAAAAAATGTAACTTTGCATCCCAAACGGCAATATAAATCATCTATGGACGACGATAACATGTACATGAAGCAGGCTTTGGAGGAGGCTCGCAAGGCCATGGAGGAGGAAGAAATTCCCATAGGAGCCGTCGTAGTGTGCCGCGGAAGGATAATAGCGCGGGGACACAACCTCACGGAGTGTCTGTGCGATGTCACCGCCCACGCCGAGATGATGGCCATAACGTCGGCGGCGCAATATATGGGAGGCAAGTATCTGGCGGAATGCACCTTGTACGTCACCGTGGAACCCTGCGTGATGTGCGCCGGTGCGCTCGGATGGTCGCAAATAAAAAGAGTGGTGTTTGGAGCCAAGGACCCCAAGCGCGGCTTCCTCCGCTTTGCGCCCAACGCCCTGCACCCGCGCACTCAGATAACGTCCGGCGTGCTGGAAGAAGAGTGCGCCGCACTCATGAAGTCCTTCTTCGCACGCAAGAGAGTGTAACTTAGTGCGCCGAATATTTGTTCAAGACGAATGTTTTATGTACTTTTGTAACACTAAAACGCAAAAAAGTACGCTTATTTTAACTCACAAAACACTGTTGTAATGAAAAAGGTCTTCTCAAGCCTCATGTTGGCTTTTTGCTTGTACGCCAGTTCCAGTCCCGTGCGGATAGTGACATCGCCCGAGGACGGATGTTTCACCATTCTAGGCTCCACCACCATGGACAAATGTGTAATACTTACCGACCCAGACGATGCGGATGTGGTAGCCACCGCCATAGGGTGCCTCGTATCCGACATCAAGGCGGTGAGCAAGAAGACAGTGGTGCAGTACAGGACGCTGCCGGAAGGGCGCAACCCCATAATAGCTGGCACCATAGGAAGCAACAAATACATAGACGCACTCATAAAGGAAGGCAAACTGGACGTGAGTGAAGTGAAGGGCAAATGGGAGGCTTACGGCATACAGGTGCTGGACAACCCCATGGACGGTGTGGAGCGCGCACTGGTGGTGTTCGGCTCACAGCCACGCGGCACCGCCTACGGCATACTGGAACTGAGCCGCCTGATGGGAGTCTCGCCGTGGATATGGTGGGCTGACGTGACTCCGGAACACAAGAGCACACTCTACGCCACCGCAGGAAGAACCGTGGTGGGTGAACCGTCAGTGAAGTTCCGCGGCATTTTCCTCAACGACGAAGACTACGGCCTGCGCCCGTGGGCGGCCAAGAACATGGACAAGTCGCTCAACAACTTCGGTCCTGTGACGTACGGCAAGATAATGGAACTGCTACTGCGTCTTAGAGCCAACACCCTGTGGCCAGCCATGCACGCCGGATCCAGAGCCTTCTGGTTCGAGAAGACCAACATACCGCTTATACGCAAATACGACATCTACATGGGTTCTAGCCACTGCGAACAGATGCTGAGAGACAATGTGTACGAATGGAACAAGTACGGTGGCGACGGCGACAACGACTGGAACTGGCTTACCAACCGTGACATGATAAAACGCTACTGGGCGGACCGTGTGGGCGAGAGCCGCGGATACAACGCCATATATACGCTCGGCATGCGCGGACTGCATGACACCGGAATGAACGGATACACTTCCGTGGAAGACAGAAAGAAGGGACTTACGGAAGTGTTAGCCTACCAAAGGCAACTGATAACCGACTCGCTGGGCAACCCCGCCGACTACCCACAGATTTTCATCCCGTACAAGGAAGTGCTCAACGTGTACAACGCCGGACTGGAAGTGCCGGACGACGTAACGCTGATGTGGGTAGACGACAACAACGGATACATCCGACAGATGCCAAGCCAGGCAGAGCAAAAGCGACAGGGAGGCAACGCCATATACTACCATCTGTCGTACTGGGGAACACCGGACTCTTACCTGTGGCTGAGCACCATCTCGCCCTCTCTGTGCAGCTACGAGCTGAGCAAGGCTTACAATCAGGGCGTAAGACAACAGTGGATAATAAACGTGGGGGACATAAAGCCGGCTGAGGAAGAGTTGGAGTTCTGCATGGACTTGGCGTGGGACATCAACAGCTGGACACCGGAGAAGGCGTATCTCTACACACGCGACTGGGCGGCAAGGACTTTCGGAGAAGACTTCGCCGACGAGATATCGGACATCAAGATGGAATATTACAGGTTGGGCATAGCCTCAAAACCAGAGCATGTGCATCTCTGCCACTTTGACTTCTCCAACAAGCAAATAGACGAACGGATAGCACAATACGAGAACATAAGCAAACGCGTGGCCGCACTGAAGACACGCATCCCGTCACGGCTCAGAGACGCATATTACCAACTTCTAGAATATCCCGTCACGGCCTGCGCCGACCAGAACATAAAACAGCTGAGGTCGCGCCAGAGTTTCGAATTCGCATATACAGGACAGGAAAAGACCGCCTTGGAATACTCTTCACAGGCCAAGGACGCTTTCAACGAGATAGTGACGTTGACCAACAAGTACAACACGGGCATCTCTTCCGGCAAATGGAACGGGATGATGGACTATAAACCCAACAACTGGAGTTATCACCTGATGCCCGAAGTGGCCGCCAAAACGGATGTCACATCTATGCCGTGCAACCTGCTACAGCCGGATATCACCGTAGTTCCGGGCGGCGACTACACCAACGCCAGCTCGTCGGTAAAAGTCATAAAGGGACTCGGCATACGGGGCACCAGCGCCACGGTGTGGCCATTGGATATGACGGCATACACATCAGCCAAGCAATCGCCGTACGCTGAATACACGCTGCCGGTAAAGAAGGGACTGAATGTGATACACGTACGTTGCCTACCCACTTTCCCGTTGAACTCCTCTTACGACCTGCGGGCCGGCATCTCCGTGGACGGCAACACGGCAAACGTCGTCTCCATAAAAACCACTGCCATGTCGTCGGTATGGGATGAGACCGTGGCGCAAGGCTACTTCTCCGCTCCGTTGCATTACGAGAGCGACGAAGACAAGACGGTAACGGTGCGCGTATACTTCATGGACCCCGGACTTACGGTATGCGCAGTGGCGAGCGTGCCATTCAGCGTAGATGGCGAAGACCTCACGAACACACTGCTCGTCAACGCCGACTTCGAGTACAATTCTACCGGAGCGCTGAACCGCGTCGGCATCACCTCACGCGGCTATCCTAAGGGATGGAAGGCTCGCGGCTCACTGTCGGGCAACTCGTGGGGCGTAAACCAAGACGTGAAGCATGTCTATGGCATCAACGCCTTCTGGGCGGCGTCCAGTCCCATGCCGGCAAACTACGAGTTTTACCAGACCATACCGGCCAGCAAGATAGAACCCGGCACATACCTCGTGACTTGCAACCTCGGCGTGTTCAAGGAGAAGATGGCGACGTGCCGACTCTTCGCCAACGACAACGTGCAGTATTACGGCAAGGAGAGCGACTACACCGACACTATGCTGACGTCTGGCGAGAATAACACCTTCGCCGGCTATACGGCCAGCGGATCGGCCAAGATGACGCTGCGTCCCATGTTCGTAACGGTGGAGGTAAAAGAGGGCGAAAGCCTGAAAGTGGGTATCCGGAGCAGCAACTACAAGGCGGACGGCACCTTGTCCACCAACGACAACCACGGATGGTTCAAGGTAGACCATTTCCGCATACAAAAGGTGGACGGCAGTCAAACTGACCGTGTAACGGATTTGCTTGAATCCAAAGTCCTTCCCGACGACGGCATCTACGACATGCAGGGCAGATGCTTAACAGGCACCAAACCCGACAAGGGCATATACATCGTCAACAGAAAGAAGAAAGCCTTATAGAGAAAAACCTTATCCAATAGAACAAACACATAAATCATGACACGGAAAATGACACTAACAACAGCGAGAACAAAACATACGAGCAACCCGCTCCGCAGGCTTGTAGGCAAAGGTATCATGACTACCCTTATGTGCGCTTCATCCATGTTAGCGTACGGACAACACAGAGCCGACAGGCAAAACCTGCAGAACGACGAGTCGTTCATGATGGTCGTATTCGGCGACCCTCAGGGTTACACCAAATACGACATAAACCAGCCGCTATATGAACTGAGCACAGCCTGGATAGCCGACAACGTAGAACATCTCAACATCAAGGCGGTGCTTTTCACGGGTGACCTCATAGAACAGAACGAGAACATCGTCATGAACCGCAACATGCTCAACCAGACCAGCAAGCAGATGTGGGAATGGTCGTCGCACTGTCTGGAACGACTGGACAACAAGGTTCCTTACATCATTGCCGGCGGCAACCATGAGTACGGTTACGTGCGTGGGGACGAAAACTTCACTCACTTCCCCGAATATTATACATTCGAACGCAACAGCAAAAACGCCGAACATCTGGTTTCCTCGTATCCCAACCGCATGAACGTGGCTTCGCTGGAAAATTGCGCATGGGAGTTCACGGAAAAGCATTGGGGAAAGCTACTTGTCATCAACACCGAATGGGCGCCGCGTGACGAGGTACTCAAATGGGCGAAGGACTTGTGCGACAGCGACAAATACAAAGACCATAAAGTCATACTACTTACACACTCGCTCCTGTACGAGAAGTCCGCCGAATATACCGATGACGAGAACTACAAGATAGAACCGCACAACTGGGGCAAGCAGGTCTGGGAAAAGCTTATCTATCCCTGCAAGAACATCAGGCTTGCCGTCTGCGGACATACAGGCCATCCTGCCGACAAAGCCGGCAGCGAAGAGGACTTTGAAAACAACACCGCCTATCGCTGCGACAAAAACAGCACCGGACGCACCGTACACCAGATGATGTTCAACATACAGTGTCTCGGAGGAGGCTGGGAAGGCAACGGCGGCGACGGATGGTTGAGGCTTCTGGAGTTCATGCCCGACGGCAAGACCATCAAGGCTACCACCTACTCAGCGTTGTTCGGCATATCGCCCATGACGAAACACCTCGCCCACAGGACCGACAAATGCTGTCAGTTCGATATGGTAATAGAATAAGAAAGGTATTTATTTTCCTACACTGAACCTATATACTTCTTTATACTGTTCAGCTTGTTGAGGGCGTCTATCGGAGTAAGCGAGTTGATGTCAAGCCCCTTTATCTCGTCGCGTATGCGTTCGAGGACCGGGTCGTCCAGTTTGAAGAAGTTCATCTGCACGCCGTTTTCACCTTCGCCGTTCTGTATAAGTCCCGCGCCCAAGTTCTCATGTTTCTTTGTCTCCTCCAGTTGTCCAAGCAACGTCTCCGCCCTTTTCACTATGGACGGAGGCATGCCTGCCAGCTTCGCCACGTTTATACCGAAGCTGTGCTCACTGCCGCCCGGCTCAAGTTTGCGCAGGAATATCACCTTGCCGTCCACCTCGCGTACACTCACGTTATAGTTTTTTATGCGAGGAAACAAGGCTTCCATCTCGTTGAGTTCATGGTAGTGAGTGGCAAAGAGGGTGCGCGCCCTGCCCCTCTTGTTCTCATGAATGTACTCCACTATGGCCCACGCTATGGAGATACCGTCGTATGTGCTGGTACCTCGTCCGAGCTCATCGAAGAGTACCAGACTTCGCGGAGACAGACTGTTGAGGATATTGGACGCTTCCGTCATTTCCACCATGAAGGTACTCTCGCCCACGGAGATATTGTCGCTCGCACCTACCCTGGTGAAAATCTTGTCTACATATCCTATATGCGCACTTTCAGCAGGTACCAAGCTACCCATTTGGGCCATTATGACTATCAGAGCTGTCTGTCTTAGCAAAGCCGACTTACCAGCCATGTTAGGACCGGTGATTATCATTATCTGTTGCTTTTCCGTGTCCAGATAAACATCGTTGGCTATGTATCGCTCACCTATCGGCAGCTGCTTCTCTATCACAGGATGTCTGCCCTGCCGGATGTCAGTAACGTCCGAGTCGTCTACTATGGGACGTATGTAATGGTTTTCCGCCGCACTGATAGCGAAAGACAGCAGACAGTCCATGCGGGCCGTTATGTTGGCGTTGGTCTGCAGCACCTGTATGTACTTGGCTATATCCTCTACCAAGGAAGCGTAAAGGTTCGCCTCAAGCGAGAGTATGTGCTCCTCGGCTCCCGTTATCTTCTCTTCGTATTCTTTCAGTTCCTGCGTTATATACCGCTCCGCGTTTACGAGCGTCTGCTTGCGTATCCACTCCTGAGGCACCTGGTCGCGATATGTGTTGCGCACTTCCAGATAATACCCGAACACATTATTATATCCAATCTTCAGACTCTGTATACCCGTGGCCTCTATTTCCCTCTGCTGTATCTTCAGCAGATAGTCCTTGCCTTGATAAGCTATTTGACGCAGCTCGTCAAGTTGCGAGTCCACTCCGTCGGCTATCACATTACCCTTGCCAACGGAAACGGGAGGGTCGGCTACTATCTCGCGTGCTATACGTTGCCTTATATCCGTGCATACGTCTATCTTTTCCGCCATGGCCGAAAGTTCCTTGTCGTCGGCCTGCATACACACCTCGCGTATTCGCTCCATAGCGTCCAACGACACACGAAGCTGCACCACCTCACGCGGCGACACGCGCCTTACACTCACCTTGGAAACTATACGCTCCATGTCGCCTATGCTCTGCATACACTCCAGAACGGTGTCTCTCGTGTCGGGCATATGGAAGAAACTCTCCACTACGTCCTGACGTTTTCTTATCGTCTCCACGTTGCGTGAAGGGAAAAGAGTCCATCGTCTCAGCATACGGGCTCCCATGGGAGTGGAAGTGCGGTCTATCACGTCCAGAAGCGAAATGCCGTCTTCGTTCATGGAACTCGTAAGCTCAAGACTTCTGACGGTAAACTTGTCCAACCTTACAAAACTCTCGCTTTCTATCCTTGACAACGAAGTTATATGGGCAGTTTGGGTATGCTGGGTGATTTCAAGGTATTGCAATATGGCACCCGCCGCCACCACTGCATCGTGCATGTGCTCCACGCCAAAACCTTTGAGATTGTTCACCTCAAAGTGGCGCAGCAGTTTTTTTCTGGCTGTGCTTTCGGTAAACACCCACTCTTCAAGCCTATCGTATGTGCAGTATTTGTTGCCGAAGCAACTCTCGAACATCTCCTTGCGTCCATGTTCGTGTAGCACCTCCTTCGGGGCGAAACTTGCCAACAGCTTGTCTATGTAGTCCGCCGCACCTTCCGCCACGAGGAACTCACCCGTACTGATGTCAAGCAGGGCAAGTCCGCATAGCGTCTTGCCGAAATGAACGGCGGAAAGAAAGTTGTTTTCCTTGTATGAAAGTACGTTGTCGCTCAGTGCCACACCGGGAGTCACCAATTCGGTAATACCTCTCTTCACCAGGGTCTTGGTCAGTTTTGGGTCCTCCAGTTGGTCGCATATAGCCACTCTCTTGCCTGCCCTCACCAACTTTGGCAGATAAGTGTCCAGCGCATGGTGAGGGAAGCCGGCCATCTCGGTAGCCGGCTTGCCCGAATCCTTGCCGCCGTTGTTTCTACGCGTCAGCGTTATACCAAGTATGTCTGCCGCCACCAAGGCATCTTCTGCATACGTTTCATAAAAGTCTCCACAACGAAACAGAAGCAAAGCATCAGGATGCTTTGCTTTCAAATCGTAGAACTGTTTCATCATGGGCGTCAGCCCATCCTTCGCCATTCTATATAATATGTATTACAACTTGTCTTGTTTCAGTTTCTCCACAAAGTCGTCCACTCTCGCCAATTCACGCGGAATGTCTATCTGCTGTGGGCAGTGAGGAACGCACTTGCGACATTGTACACAGTGGTTGGCCTGTCTCAGACGAGGCACGCTGCGGTCATAGCCAACGAGGAAAGCCTTTCTCGCCTTGTAGTAGTTCTCCGCCTGCTTGCTCTCAGGCACATTGCCTTGGTTCACGCACTTGTTGTAGTGTACGAATATGCCGGGAATGTCCAGTCCGTACGGGCAAGGCATACAGTACTTGCAGTCGTTGCAGTCTATGGTAGGATAACTCTTTATGAGTGTAGCGGTAGTGCCTTCCAGCCATTCCTGCTCTTCCTCCGTAAGTTCTTCCAGAGGTGAATAGGTGCGTATGTTGTCCTCAAGGTGCTCCATGTACGTCATACCGCTCAACACGGTAAGCACGTTCTTCTTACTTCCTATGTATCTGAACGCCCAGCTTGCCACACTGTTCTCTGGATTGCGTTGCTTGAGGTGCGCCACCACATGGTCAGGTACTTTGCTGAGACGTCCTCCCAACAGAGGCTCCATTATCACGGCAGGTATCCCGCGCTTCTCCAGTTCTTCATACAGATACTTGCCGCTTCTTCCCCTGTCCTCGGAGTTCCAGTCGCAATAGTTGGCTTGTATCTGCACGAAGTCCCAGTGATAACGGTCATTGTTGGCAAGCAGCCAGTCAAACACAGCCACATCGCCGTGGAAGGAAAAACCAAGGTTGCGTATACGTCCCTTCTCGCGCTGTTCCATAAGCCAGTCCAAAAGGCCGTTGTCCAGATAACGCTGGTGCAGGTTGTTCATTCCCCCACCGCCCACGGAGTGAAGCAGCAGGTAGTCCACATAGTCCGTTCTCAGATATTGGAGAGAGTTCTCAAACATCTTCGTACCCTCTTCAATGCTGTACTGCTGCGGACTGAAATTGGAAAGTTTGGTAGCTATGTAGTACTTGTCCCTCGGATAACCGCTTGCTTCCAGTGCTATACCCAGCGACTCCTCACTCTTGCCACGGCAATAGGCTGGAGACGTGTCGAAATAATTGACTCCGTGCTCCAGAGCGTAGAGTGTAAGACGGTTTATTTCCTCCTGGTCCAACTCATTATCGTTCACATTCTCCTGTGTGCGTCCGCTTCCACCCTTGACGGTAGGCAGACGCATCCATCCGTAACCTAAGATGCTTACCTTGTCTTTGGTCTTGGGATTGATACGGTATGTCATCTTGTCCTTGGGAACCTCGCCTTCGTGATGACCCATATAGTCCACCTCACCGTTGGCTGTACCGTTTTCTCCAGCACAACTTGCTATTGTGGTGGTTACGGCTGCTGCGCCGGATATCTTTATGAATTTTCTTCTGTCTATATTTTTCATGACCTTATCCTTTTTAGATTTCCTTATGTACATCATGTCCTTCCACGTAGATGGCGCTGAACGGATGCGAGGGACACAGATTCTCACATGCTCCGCAACCTATGCACTTCTCCTCATTTACCACAGGTATGAGCAAAACTTTGTCTCTTGGCACTTCCTTACCGTCGGCATCCAGCCATCTGTAACCTTCAAAATGTACACCAGCCTGCAACGGAACCATCTGGATGGCCTGGGCAGGACATTTGCGCGCACATAGTCCGCACGGTGTTCCTTCAGATACTGGAATACAGTTATCTTTAACCCATACGGCGTGTCCTACCTGCAATGCGGTACGCTCTTCCACTGTAACAGGAAGTATGGCACCCGTGGGACATACTTCTGAACAACGGTTGCACTCTGGCCTGCAGTATCCACGTTCATAACTTACCTCAGGCTGCATGAATCTGTCGAGACTGGTGCTCGGACGCAGCACGTCGTTGGGACATGAGTCTACACACAACTGACATGAAGTACAATGGCTGGTAAGGTTTCTCAACGACTGCGCTCCAGGAGGAACTATGAGTTTTTCTCTCTTAGGTTTCTTTTTTTCCTCTATCACGGCAAAACCGCCGTCCGTGGTCTTGTCCTGCGCCTTCACTAAAGCGGTGCCGGCAAGCAACAGTGATGAGGTGAGAACCGCACGACGCTCTTTGGAAGGCTCACCAGTGCTTTCCGTTTCCTTTGCCTTATCGCACTTTCCAGTGCGTTTCAGCAGAGATATGGCACCCTTGTTACATTCCTCTATGCAGTCGCCACACATCACACATCTGCTGTAGTCTATGGTATGTGAGCCCACGTCTATGCACGAAGCTTTGCAGTTGCGCTCACACTTCTTGCAGTTTACGCATGCTTCCTCGTTTATTTTTATTTTGAAAAGGGAATGTCTGGACACTATACCCAAAAGTGTACCTACAGGACAAATGGTATTGCACCAGGTACGTCCTCCGCGCCACGCCAGTATGGCTATTATCAACCATGTGAGTATGGATATTACCAAAGCGGTAATGCTCTTCATCCACACGTCCACACCGTAAACGGCATAACTGCCGAAATGTTCCGCCAAAGAAGCGAGTCCGTTGTTGGCAAGCTTATAGAGAGGGGAAACTATGGTGCTTACGATGCGTCCGTATGTGCTGTACGGAGCCACGAACGCTGTAATGAAAGACATGTTGAGCGAGATGAAAAGCCCCGACAGCGTAAGTATCACAGCTCTCATAAGGTCTTTTGAAGGAGAGTAGCTGTACTTGTTTTTTTTCTTTCTGAACCATGCTATCACGTCCTGCATCACCCCAAGAGGGCATATCACGGAACAGTAGATACGTCCCATAAAGAATGTTAGAGCAAACACGAAGATAAGCGCACCAATGTTAAGTGCCAACAACGCTGGCAGGAGCTGTATCTTGGCCATCCACCCAAGATAAGCGTGTGCTGTACCAGTA
Organism: Bacteroidaceae bacterium; assembly: GCA_963637205.1. Classification (GTDB taxonomy): domain Bacteria; phylum Bacteroidota; class Bacteroidia; order Bacteroidales; family Bacteroidaceae; genus Physcousia. The sequence goes on along the minus strand of CAVHNA010000022.1, from coordinate 4,570 downwards.
AAGTCCACCAGTAACCACGTCACCGATATGAAAAAAATCACTGCCAGCGAAATTCTAATTTTTCTGAGCATAGTCAATAATGTGTAGTTACTTATATATAATATAATGTATAGGTTCTTGAGTGCAAAATTAAAAATATCTCATTTTCTCTACAAGAAGGTGTATGTTTTTTCAACTGCAAATTAACTTATTTTATATTTTTATTCTCATCTGTACGGAAATATCGTTCTTCCATGCGCTGTATATAGTCTGTAAAGACGATGACTGTTCGTGTCTGTCAAAATATTTGCAAAGGGAATACTTAATTTCAGCCATCCATCTCTCGTTGGAACTCGTCCATCTGGCGGTAAGTGCGGAGTGAATACCTTTTCCGTAGTATTGCATGAAGATAACGCTACCGTACAACGAAGGTTCGTACATGGATATACGACTCTCATAACTGTCCGTATGGAAATAACCTGCCATACAGCTCAACCTTATATTTTTATTGAAAGGGGAAAAATTGGCGTATTCTTGTATACCCCATCCCTTGCTGTTGCCTACCAGATGCATCAGGCCGGCTGTATGTAAACTGTACTTCGACGATAATGTGGCATGCCACTTAAGTTTCACCCTGTGGTGTATCTTCGTACCGCCGCTTTCATCCTTTCTTTTCAAACTGTATCTCGCTTCCCACTTATTGACATCACTGTGTTTATAACCTATCTCCGCCATGTATTCCTGTCCGTACGACGAGTGGTTTATCCTGTACTTCGGCCATACACTGTAGAATATGTCGGCATAGCATTTGCACGTGAACCCGTCCAAGGGGCTAGCGTCCAAGTTCACTATAATGCCGTTTTCGTTCTGGGCGTTGGAGTTTTCAGCAAAAGCACCTTCCAAATAAGAGTAGTATTCCTTTGAGTAATATCTGTGCAAAGCGGAAACGGTATATCTCTTGTTCACTTTCCACAGAAAACGGTTTAGCGTGGCTATACCTCTCTTCTCCGTACTGAAAGCTGTCTCGCCGGCTATACTCCACCTGTAAGCGTTCCATCCGTAACTGCCCCCCAACACGCCGAAGTTTTTCCCCTCAGGATAAAACTTGCGGTATAAGTCATCGCCCGGGGAAAGAGAAAGAGAGAAATGTTGCAGATAACCGGTAAGACCCAAGTGAAGTTTTCTGTGCCTCCATGATATGTTCATTCCTCCTATGGTGGAAGATAATTTGTTTTTCTTGTCGTTTTCAAGTTTGCTGCGATGGTAACCGCCCTTTACCAATGTGCGCACGTCGCCTTCTGCATCTAAAGTGGCGTCCAACTGTCTGTACGACCCAAACAGAGTTACGCTGCCTTCTTCCTTTATCTTCAGCATCACAGCCGCACCGCGAAGGTAGTTGTACTCGTCCATACTCTTCATGGCACTAACGCTGTTCTTCCACTTCATGGAAGGCATGCTCTTGCTGTTCCACTTGCCCAAACCCACTACGAGTCCTTCACCGAACGAAAGACGGTAGTCTCCAGCTATGGCTTCTTTTATTATGCCCGTCTCCTTCAGTGTAATATAACCACCGTAACTGTCAAAGTACTTCTCGCCAGCGTCTTTCTCAACACGTATGCCGACAGACAGCTTTCTGTTTCCCACATTATATTTTATGCGTTGGTAAAGAGCGTTACCCACATAACCGTCCTTCACCATATACCCTTTCCTGTAGTAGAGCGGTATGTCCATACGTGTGGAAAAGTCGTGGTGCACCTTTCCCCCTTTTTTATTCTCAACGGTTTTTCCTTTTGCGAATGTGAATATGCGCATCCAACGAAACGTGGTTTCGTCCATAAGGCTGAGCAAACGCAGTTCTCCCAGCGTTTCCATAGCTCCGTGCAGGTATATGTAAGCGTGTATCTCTTCTATCTGGTTGTCGTTGAGGAAAGGCAATGCCCTTAGCTGCTCCTCTGTAGCGGTGTTTATGTTGAAAGGGTTTTCATGTATCAGCCTTAATTCTTCCAGATGGGCGGTCCATTCCTCCACATCCTCCATCTCCTCGTCGGAGGTATATTCTTCAACAAAATTCTCCCACTCTTCATCATCTGCCGTAACAAATGAAAAAGGGTAGGAGAGCAGTAACAATACTATTATTATACGCATAAAAGCTTCACGAAAGCTCCAGCATCTTCTTTATAGGCACCAAGGCTCTCTCGGCTGTTTTCCTGTCCACCTCCACTGTAGGATATCCGTATTTAAGACAGTTGTATATTTTCTCCAGTGTCACCATCTTCATATAGTTGCACTCGTTGCAGGCGCAACCTGCGTCGTCAGGAGGAGCGGGAATGAAGGTTTTCTGGGGACACGCTTTTTGCATCTCGTGCAATATGCCGCTTTCTGTGGCCACTATGAACTCCGTGGCTTCGTTCTCTATGCTATACTTAAGCAAAGCAGCCGTGCTGCCCACCTTGTCGGCAACCTTTACCACAGCCCCGCGGCACTCTGGATGCACCAACACTTTGGCACCGGGATGAGCGGCCTTCAACTCCAGTATTTTCTCCAGCGAGAACCTCTCGTGTACGTGGCAGGCACCGTTCCACAGAAGCATGTTCCTTCCCGTTATGCTGTTGATGTATCCACCCAGGTTTTTGTCTGGTCCGAATATTATCTTCTCATCCTTAGGAAAACTCTCCACTATCTTGCGTGCGTTGCTGCTCGTCACCACACAGTCGGTAAGTGCCTTGGTGGCGGCTGAAGTGTTCACGTAACTTATGACAGTATGGTCGGGGTGAGCCTTCACAAACTCTGAGAACTCAGCGGCAGGACAACTTTCGGCAAGCGAACATGTGGCGTTGGCGTCGGGCACGAGCACAGTCTTGTCCATACACAGTATCTTGCATGTCTCGCCCATGAAGTTCACTCCGCACATCACTATCACCTCAGCGTCCGTCTTAGCCGCCTTCTGTGCCAAGGCAAGACTGTCGCCTATGAAGTCGGCTATATCCTGCACCTCGTCTATGGTATAGTAGTGCGCCATTATCACAGCCTTCTTCTCCTTGCACATACGCTTTATCTCAGCCTTTATGTCCGTTCCCTCCGGGATAGGTTCGTCAGCGTATCCCTTGTTTATCCACTTTTCTTTTATCATATTTTTTTTCTATTTAAAGAAAGAATTTTTTTATTGTTATGATGTGGTGTGGACAGTGTTCATAATTTAAATAACATTTTCCCTCTTCCACTTTTCAACATATTTTCAACCCTGTTGCTAATATATGTGTGTGTATGTATTCCTTTTAATTTCAATGTTTTTTGTTGGAAAACATGCATATTTGTCAATACATGTTAACGACGTGCAAAGTTAATAATTTATGCTGAATGTTGATTTCAATAACCTTCAAAATTTTTGTTGATACTCAAATTCCGCCTGTTTACTGTATGTTGATAATTGGAAAACGGGGCGTTGCTCGTCCTTCCGCTTTTAATAAGTGTTGATAATTTCCCCTTTATCAACATATTTATTGTAACTTTGTTGATAATTAGAAAACGGTGGTATATGAGGAAACTGAAAGTTACTGAGATGAACCGCATTAGCGTGGAGGAATACAGGGAATGCGAGAAAATTCCTCTCGTGGTGGTGTTGGATCACGTAAGGAGTCTTTACAACGTGGGAAGTGTGTTTCGTACAAGCGACGCTTTCAGGGTGGAAGGTATATGTCTGTGCGGCATCACGGCCACTCCTCCCAATGTGGAGATACACAAGACTGCGCTGGGTGCCGAGGAGAGCGTGGAATGGAAATACTACGGTAAGACGGAGGATGCTGTGGATGCGCTTCATCGGGAGGGTTTCACCGTCCTTGCCATAGAGCAATGCGAGGGAAGCACCATGTTGGGTGACTTCAGAGTGGAAGAAGGAAGGAAGTACGCCATAGTCTTTGGCAACGAGGTGAAGGGTGTCCAGCAACAAGTAGTGGACATGTGCGACGGATGTATAGAGATTCCCCAGTACGGTACCAAGCATAGTCTTAACGTCAGTGTTACGGCAGGTATAGTTATATATAATGTAGCTTCCCTGTTGCATGCAAATTTAAATTGTTTTCGGTGAGTATTCAACAAAAACGGCTTTTATTCCGCCTAAGTTCCCCCGTTTTGGATATGGTTTAGCTAAATAAAGGCTGTTTTATGAAAGAAGATTTCCCTTAGTATTTTGAAAGTATCCCCAGGGTGCCGTCCTTCCGCTGAAGCTCCAGGATTCCGCCCTGGGCTGGGTGCAGTTGCTCCTTCGGGGCGAAATGCAAAGGCATGGTAGGAGGCGCATTTGCGTCAAATGCGCCCTTGCAGGGAGCGAGTCTAGCCTCGTTTGCAGTGGTCGCGTTTCCCGGAAACGCTCCTCCTACCGAAACCCTTGTGGTTGCACGGCAATCGCCATAGGAGGCGCATTTGTGTCCGCTCGGCGACGAAGGAGACGCTTGCCAGAGCAAGAAATGCGCCCTCGCAAGTTAGTATGCGCCCTTGCAAGTGGAATGTTTTGCCATTCTCGCTGTGGTCGCGTTTCACGGAAACGCTCCTACTACAAATGTTTTGCGCCGAATGGCCTAGGAGGCGCATTTGC
>CAVHNA010000021.1:0-20581 GCA_963637205.1 Bacteroidaceae bacterium | reverse complement strand
CGAGCCTACAGTTCGAGGAGGGTATAGAGAAGACCGTGAAGTGGTATCTCGACAACCAGAAGTGGATGGACAACGTCACTTCGGGCGAATACGAGAGATATTGCGACAGCATGTACCGCACACGGCGGGCAGACAACAAGAACGTTTAACCAAGTAACAATAACGCCAATGAAACCTAAACTCTTTTTCATCGCATCATTGCTGTTCTGCATGGCGGCCGCGGCGCAGACTTCCAGTCCCACCACACTTCAGGGATGGGCGGACAGGCTGAAGAAGTTCGGCACGTCGCTGCAGCAGGAACAGATATTCATCCACATGGACAACACATGCTACTTCCTGGGCGACACTCTCTACTACAAGGCGTACGTGAGGACCAGCGACGGCAAGCCGAGCAAGCTGAGCAGCGTGCTCTACGTGGAGCTGCTCAACCAGGACGGATACCTGGTGAAACGTCAGCTGCTGGAACTGGAGAACGGACAGAGCCACGGGTCGTTCGAACTACTGGACACGCTGTACGGCGGATACTACGAGCTGAGAGCCTACACGCGCTGGCAGCTCAACTGGGGCGAGTATGAACACGCGCACGTCAAGCAGTCGTCCGGCAACAAGTGGTTCGTGGTGGACTACATGGAACCGCAGTACTTCCGCGACTACGAGAAGCTCTACAGCCGCGTGTTCCCCGTCTACGACAAGCCCAAGATACCCGGCGACTTTGAACGCTTCATGACGCTGCGCCCTCTGCGCCGGCAGTTCAAGGCGGACGGCGAGTTGCCCAAGGGAGACGTGCAGATGTATCCCGAGGGCGGACATCTGGTGGCGGGCGTGCCGTGCCGCGTGGCGTTCGAGGCCAACAACGACGAAGGCATGCATCTGACCGGCAAGCTGACGGTGAAGGACAAGTCTGGCAAGGAAGTGGCCTCCGCCTCCACGGAGCTGAGGGGCAGAGGGTCGTTTGAGTTCACTCCCGAGGCAGGCAACACATACAAGGCGACGTTCGTATGGGACACCGGCAAGGCGGAGAAGGCTCTGCCCGACGTGGAGACCGACGGCGTGGCGATGAAGGTGACGCAGGCCGACGGCAAGGTGAAGGTGGACGCCTACACGGCAGGCAAGGCTTCCGGCACGGCTCTCGGCATGACGGTGATGAACCAGGGCATAATGCTTGACTTCCGCGAGCTGGGCTCCGGGCAACATCTGTCCGCCGAGTTGGAAGAGGCGAACCTGCGTACCGGCGTGTGCCAGATAACGCTGTTCGACGAGAAGGGTGAGGTGTACGCCGACAGGCTGGTGTTCGTCAAGGCGGGCGACCTGAAGGACGGTGGACTGTCCTTCTCAGGCATCCCCACAGACCCTACCGAACCTTTCGCCCCGGTCTCTTTCACCGTCCAAGGCGGCACGCCGGGCTCTACGCTCAGCATGGCCGTCCGCGACGCGCAACATACAGAATACCTCTACGACAACGGCAACATACTTACTGAGATGTTGCTCGGCAGCCAGATACGGGGCTTCGTGGAAGACCCGGGCTACTTCTTCGAGGTTGACGACGAGGTACACCACAGGGCGCTCGACCTCTTGCTGATGATACAGGGATGGAGAAGGTACGTGTGGCACGACATGGCGGTGCCCGAGGCCTTCACGCTTAGCCACATGCCCGAGAAGACTCCGCTCCTCAACGGCGAGGTGAAGAAGCTGCAGGTGATATCGCGGCAGGACGAGTTCGCGGACTCGCAGCTGAAAAGCATGGAGACACCCGACAGCGAGACGCCGCGCAATGACGAGAATGGTAACCGTGACGCCATGGAAAGCAACCTGGAAGACATCAACTCCATGAAGCATCGCCGCGGCGACTGGGCGGGACTTAAACGCGAAGTGGTGGTGCACGCCAGCTTCTCCAAGCAGAACGCCAAAGGTGTGGTAGGCGACATGATGACGGAGAAGGGTAGGTTCAGCATACCTTCGCCGCGCTTCTTCGAGGGCTGCGTGCTTAAGCTGGCGGCTTCGGACAGCACCAAATGGAACGATACGGAGAAACAACACGGACATGTCTGGCTCTCTTCGGGCGAGACGAAGGAAGGGCTGATCAACTATCCCGAGTTCTACGTTAAGCTCAATCCCATCTACCCACGTTTCGTGAAGCCTTACACATGGTACCAGTGCAACTTGGCCATGCCCCCCAAGAGGTCTGCCATGGCCGAGGAGTGGCTTCTCGACGGTTCGCGTACATTGGCGGAAGTCACGGTGGGGGCTTCGCACAACCGCTACAGGAAGTTCAGCTCCACCAAGCCCGCTCTCGTGCTCGACGCTTATGAGGCACTTAACGGGGCGTGCGACGCCGGCTTGTGCGAAGGGTACTTCATCGGCAGAGACCGCTTCGCCGTGGATATCGCCAGGACGTATATCGGCGATATGAACATCTATAGGGACTACGAGGTGGAACTGCGCCTCAACGGTAAACTCACGTCTTATTCCACGGCTCTGAAGAAGGACCGTATCCGTACGAACGGCGTGGGTGCCAATGCCGTGCGTATAGCCCAGATGCCCGACGAGAGCAACAATATTTCGGACAGGGACGTAGAGAAGTTCAACCATCTGGCCAACATAGACAAAGTGTACGTCTATACCGACTACAGCCCGCGCAACGAAGGCGACAGCCGCTACGAGGGTGCCGACCAGCCTGTGGTGACGGTGGACTTGCATTCGTTCCCCAACGACGGCAAGCGCGAGACGTACCGCGACCGTTGCTATATCCTGCCGGGCTTCTCCGTGGCGGACGACTTCTACCAGCCCAACTACAGCACAACTCCTTTGCCCGAGGTCAAGGACTACCGCCGTACACTCTACTGGAATCCTTCCCTGAGGCTGGACGATACGGGCAGTGCCAGCGTCACTTTCTACAACAACGGCAAGCAGACTCTCATAGGCGTGAGCGCGGAGGGCATGGACGACGACGGCAAGCTGCAGACTGGGAAGAGCATGCCAGAAGACAGATAGATGTCCCGCGCGGCAGAATATACACAGTATATATATAATGTATAACGAGAAAATAATTTTTGTATCATGGAACAGGTAAGACTGAATGAAATCGTGGGCTTGTTCGCCGTCAAAGGAACAGTGGGCGAAATATCGCCTCTCGGCGAAGGGCTCATCAACGACACCTATCTGGTACGTACCTTGGAGGGCGACGCCCCCGACTACGTGCTGCAGAGAGTTAACGACAGCGTATTCCCCGACGTGGACATGGTGATGCGTAACATCGGACACGTCACTTCGCATATTCGCGCCAAGCTTGAGGCTAAGGGCGAAGCTGACATAGACCGCAAGGTGCTGACGTTTGTTCCTCTGAAGGATGACAACAAGAAGCTGTACACCAGAGTGGACGGCAAGTACTGGCGACTGATGGTGTATATAAGCGACGCCGTCACCAAGCAGTCCGTCAACGTGGAGAGCAGCCGTGCGGCAGGCGAGGCGTTCGGACATTTCCAGGCCATGCTCGCCGACATACCCTACGAGCTGGGTGAGACCATCAAGGACTTCCATAATATGGAGTTTCGCCGGCAGCAGCTTCGCGAGGTGGTAGCGGCAGACCCTGTGGGGCGTGTGTCGGAACCGAAAGTGCAGACCCTTCTCTCTGAGATAGAGGCCCGGGCTGAGGAGATGTGCAAGGCTGAGCGAATGGGGCGCGAGGGGACATTGCCCAAACGCGTCTGCCACTGCGACACCAAGGTGAACAACATGATGTTCGACCACGACGACAATGTGCTGTGCGTTATAGACCTCGATACGGTGATGCCCAACTTCATTTTCAGCGATTACGGCGACTTCCTCCGTACCGGTGCCAATAAGGTGGCGGAGGATTGCCCCGACATGGACAAGGTGGAGTTCGACTTTGACATCTTCAAGGCTTTCACGGAAGGCTATCTCCAGAGCGCCAAGGATTTCCTCCTGCCAGTGGAGATAGAGAACCTGCCGTACGCCACTGCTCTCTTTCCCTACATGCAGTGCGTTAGGTTCCTGTGGGACTACCTCAGCGGAGACAAGTACTGGAAGTGCCAGTATCCCGACCATAACTTCGTGCGCGCCAACAATCAGTTCCACTTGTTGCTGAGCATTGAGAAGCGTTTGCCCGAGATGAAGGCGTTTGTAGAAACTCAGTTGTAGTTGTGTGACATTTTTATTGCAAAACTTGCGCATAATCAGATATAGTTTTCACTTGGAGACAAAAAAGTTGCCATTGTCTAAAAAAACGTTGAAAAGTTTTTGCACTAATGAAAAAAAAGCGTAAATTCGCAACGTGTAAGTACAAATCAAGGCTAAACGGAAGTATAAGAACAGACAAAGCTAACATATTTATTAATTAAAACTTCTTTGTGTATGAAAAGTAGATTTTTACTCATGTTGGTGATGTTGCTTACTGCAGCTACATCATTCGCAGGTGTTAACTTGCAGAAGTACTCTATGTACCTGACAGCAGCGACAGCCACAGCAGGTAAGACCGTGGATGTGACTCTGGGTATGAAGAACGACAAGGCTATCGTCTCTTGGGCAACTACACTCGTTCTTCCTGAAGGTGTCACCTTCGTTTCCGCTACGGCGACAGGCAATCGTTACGGTGAGGCTACTCCCACAGTGACAAGTCAGGTGAACGAGAACGGTACAGTTTCTCTTATGTGCGAGCCCGACGCAGCCATGACTGGTACAGAAGGTGCTGTTGCTACCATCACTCTTAAGGTTGACGCTACTGTAGCAGCTGGCACGTACACGCTCACTCTCAAGGGCGCTACTCTCGTTGACGTCGCTGACAAGACCTGGACAAGAACAGAGGACGTAGAGGCTACTCTTACCGTAGAAGAGGCTCAGGGCGTTGCAGGTGACGTTAATGGTGACGGCATGCTCAATGGTGCTGATATTCAGGCTCTGCTTAACCTCATCGCTGCTGAATCTACAGATGCTACAGCCGACATCAACAGTGATGGTATGGTTAACGGCGCAGACATTCAGGCTCTGCTTAACCTCATCGCTAACGCTGAATAATTAAAATTGTATTTCGCATTTATTTTAAACAACATTTAAAGATTACAACAAACATGAAAAAGATATTATCTTTGGTAGCAGTTTTGGCACTCTCAATGACTGCTGTGGCACAGAACGTAAAGATGAGTGCGTCTGTAAACACTGAGACAAAGACCGTTTCCATTTGCATGGACAACGATTTTGAGGTAACCGTGCTTGGTTTCAAGTTCAGTCTTCCTGAAGGTGTTACTCTCGGAACTGTATATGATGAAGATGAGGAAGAGGATGTTCCGGCTATCATCAAGAACAGCGACCGTTGCAAGTCAAAGCACACAGTAGACATTAGAACTACTCCTAAGGGTGACTACTCTGTTAATATCTACGGTACAAACTTTAAGGGCACGGAGGGTGAAGTCGTTTCTATGAAGCTTGAGGGCGAAATGACGGGCTCTATCCAGTTCTATTCCGTTAACTTCTCAGATGCTGCTGCAAAGAGCTACTTGCAGGATGATTTCACGCTTGACCTCTCTGGTACTGGCATCAATGGTATAGAGGCTGCTGACTCTGAGAACGCTCCTATCTACAACCTCGCTGGTCAGAAGGTTAGCAAGGCTGTGAAGGGTGTTTACATCCAGAACGGCAAGAAGTACATGGTTAAGTAATTGACACATATACTCGAGAATATACGGGGTCTTGCCAAACGGCAAGACCCCGTGCGCTTTTTATACACTTAACTATTATACACATGACAACCAAATTATCTCTCAGACGAATGGCGATAGTCCTGTCGTTTCTGTCTTTCACAACCCTCGCAAAGGCGGCGGACATAAAATCTACCCACGTGGAACAAGGGAAGGTCACCACTGGTATCGGCAACAAGGATGTTGCACTGCTACGAAGTCTCATTAACATTGATGGGGACGGCACAGCGACATTCCAAGGCGTAAGCGGCAAGATAGTAGCTTCCAATCTCAAGGATGTAACAGCAGTACGAGCCTACTTCGCTTCCAACGAGCAGGAGCTTTTCGTGGACAGGGACAACGACATGCCATGGAGAAAGGCCAATGCCCTACTTTATGCAAAAGGCAAAATCAACAAGGACGGCAGCTATACCATCAAAGGCACACTGCCCATGGCCAAGGGTCGACATTACCTGTGGATAGCCGTGGACATAAGCAAACACGCCAAGGAGGGGAATACCGTAGACGCTACTATTGAAGGTTACACTGTAGACGGCAATGACATAGCGGAGCTGGACGGCAACCCACAGTATGCGGCGACAATCTTCCTCAGCGAGAGCTCGGCACTGATGCCCATGGATAAGGGAAGCCTCTATTACCGTATACCTGCCATCACGGCCAGTGCGGACGGCAAGCGACTGGTAATACTCTCGGATGACAGGAAAGACCACAACATTGATTTGCCGTATCATTGCCATGTGGTTGCCCAGTACTCAGAAGACAAAGGCAAGACATGGAGCGAACCGGTGACCATAGCCGGTACTGCCGAGACAGGAGGCGACTACGGACATGGCGATGCCTCGCTTATCACTGACAGGCGGACGGGTAACATCGTCGGTATTATGACAAGCTCCAAACACGGCACCGGATATTTCGCTTCCACTCCGGACAAACCTCAGACGTGGAAGACGGTCATCAGTAGGGACGGAGGCAAGACATGGAGCAAACCTACAGACCACACAAGAGTCCTGTACGGAGCGGGTAGTCCCAACCCGAATTGGTTGGGTGGCTTCTCTGCGTCAGGTGCGGGACTGCAGAAAAGGGACGGCACGTTGGTCTCTCCGTTCGTGAACAGGGAGTCCGCCGACGGTTCGACAAACGGTGTGTCGCAAAACTGTTATCTCTTTATGAGCAAGGACGGAGGAGACACATGGTACGTGAGTGGCAAGTCTGCCAGTATTCCGACGGACGAGCCAAAGGTGCTTGAACGCAACAACGGCGACCTTGCCGTGAGCATACGTGCACAGGGGTATAACTATTATAATGTAACCTCGGACGACGGGGAGACATGGAAATATCCGTTTGGGACACGCTTCACCACTGGCATCAGCGGTAACGCCTGCGACGGTGAGTACATGTACTGGTGCTCCACGTTGGACGGCAACCCCTGGAACATAGTGTTTCAGACCATACCGAACGATCAAAGTCGCATGAACCTGTGCATCGCTCTTAGTGAAGACGAGGGCGAGACGTTTTCTGTGCCGAAGACTATATGCCCGAGAGGGGCTGCATACAGCGCCGCCACTGTATTGCCAGACGGTACGCTGGGAGTGTACTACGAGGAAAACGGAATTTACGGATGCTTTACCATGCGTTTCGTGCGTTTCACTCTCGATTGGGCAAGTGACGGAAAATATACGTTCAAGCGTCATAAATTCCGTCCTGTAAGTCAGCCAGCAAGTCAGGCATTACAATAGCGGAAAAGTGACTCTCCAGAGCAGTACTACTGCAAACGAAAAGCAGTACTACCGATATTGAAAAGCAGTACTACTGATATCGCCGAGCAGTACTACTGCTCTGAGAATCCTCTTTTCTGTCTGTGAGACGTCACTTTTGCGGTGACGGCGAGTCAATAACTCAGGCTGACTTGCGTGAGATAAAAGGGAGCTGCCGGGCTATGCTGGTTTCTCGGCTTTGGGCTTGTTGCTTCTGCGACCTCTACCTCCTCTGCGTGAGGGCCTGGGACTCTCTTCCGCTGTTGGCGTTTCTGCGACATTCTCCACAACAGGCTCTGTAGCGGCGACCTCCTGCACCTCAGGTTCTGGCGAAGGTTGTACGTTTGTCGGCTTGGCTTCTTCTGCCTTGGCTCGTGCAGCTCTTTCCTTGTCCATTCTTCTCTGTTGCTCGCGTCTTTCCATCTCCGCTTTGCGGTCTGCTTCACGCTGGGCCTGCTCCTGTTTCTGTTGCTCCTTGCGTTGTTGCTCCTTGCGCTGCTGTTCTATCCTGTCACTGCGCCGTTCGTGCCTGTCGCCTGCACGGAAGCCGTCCATCCATAGCTGTAGAGGAGACTCCAACACGGTCGGCTCGCGCATCTCCACATCTTGCATCCAAGCCCTTCCGGCAGCTGTCTGCAAGAAGTAATATTGGCGAGAGTAAACGTCCAAGGTCTTCAGGTCGTCCATGGTGAGCACCATAGGACGTATCGGTTCGTACACCGTGCGCCAGGTCTTGTCGTCTATCTTGTTGAACCTCTGCAGGTCATCGCACATACCCAAAGACCTTATGCCCACCGAAGTGTCGTTGGTCAGGAGTAGCACTTTCTTGCCCTCGGCGAACAGCTCCACCGTACGTCTGATGATGGCGGGGTCCGCGAATGCGCCGTGATGACTCTCGCTGCCGATGCACTCTATACGTAGTCTGTTCTCCTTCTGCTGAGCCAGCATCAGACGTTTGGCGAGACGTGCCGCCACATTCCTGCACAGCACCTCATCGTTCCAGTCGGCTTCCTTATAGTTCACCGGGTCCAGCACAGAGGCGAAACGGTCTATTTCCTCGTAGGTCTCGCTCATTATCATGAACTTGCCGCCTATGCGTTTCATCATCTTGCTTATGGACTCCAACTGACGTTCGAACTGCAGACGAGCGTTCACCTTCGGGTCGCTGTGACTGCTGCTATGTCCCACCTGAAGCTCCAGCCAGATGTTGGTGTCGGACAGCACTATGTCGTAGTCCAGTACCTGACGCATGATGCGCTCAAGCACGGCACAGCGTTGTACCGCTTCCTCGTAGCTGAGCAGCTGTATCTGTTGGTCGTTGAGTATGGGTATGCGTGCACCGTTGTTTACAAGGTCGCAGAAGTCGCGAACCACTATGTCCGTTGCAATGGCTTTCGGTTTCGCCACCACATTGTTGCGTTTCTGTTCCTGCTGGAATCGTTTGGGCTGCGGTCTGTTGTCTGTGTCTTTCTGTGTAGGCTCGCTTACCTCGGCGGACGGCATGTCCTCTGCCTTCTCCTTGTTCGTCACGGTGTCGGAGTCCGGAGTTTTTGCCACTAATTCAACATCTTTCTTGTCGTATGCTACGTTCTCCGTGGTGTCGCTCGCCGGTATCTCGATGGGAGTTGTTTCTTTTGTTCCCTCCGTCTCCTTGGCCGTCTCCGCCACAGGTTCCGTCTTTGCCAGCTTTGCCTCTTGTGCCTTTTCGTTCTTGGCGTTTGCCAGAGAACGTTGTTTCCTTGCCAATGTCGGTTTCCTGCCGCTCTTCTTCACCGCAGGCTGCTTGGAGTCTTCCGCCGCCTTTATTTCTTCCTTACTACTCTCTGTCTCTGTCGCGTTGGGTTTGCTTTCAGCCTTCCTCCGAGAGCGCACAACCTTCTTCTTGGGTGCTGCTTCTATCGTATCCTGAGGCTTTTCCGCATTTGTTGTCTTATCCACTATATGTATGTATTTAGATGGTTTTGATGTTCTCCGTCCTCTGTGAGGTTGTGTGTTGATAGGAGAACTTTCGTAGGTTTATATCCTTTTAACGATGCAAAGGTATGCAAAAAAAGTCATTTTTTAAAGATAAGGTCTATTTTTTGTAGAGAGAGTCCCCTACATTATGGATAAATACATAATTTTGCGTAACCATATCCTAACGGACAATAAACGACAAGAACAGATGAGAAACCTGACTATAGATGAAGTGGAAACGCTGCGAAAACAGGGATGCAGCGCAGAGAACTGGGATGACGTGCTCGTGGCGGACGGATTCATGCCGACGTACATAAATAAGGTAGAGTTTTTCGGCAAGGTGCGTCTGGGGACATATACCGAAGACGTGGAGGTGTGCGAGGGCTTTATGCGCCATTCGGGCATCTTCAACACCACGCTCCGCAACGTAAGCATAGGCGACGACTGCCTTATCATCAACGTAGGACTTATCAACACCTCCGACAACGCTAATTTCGGTGAGGGCAAGATAGTCTCTGTGCTCAACGAGATAGGCGACGGCAACGTGATGATATTTGACGGACTCAACTCCCAGCTTGCCGCCATGATGGTGAAGTACGAGCAGGACAGGGAGTTCACCGACGCTGTACGCACCATGGTGAGAAAGGACATCGCCTCGCACCATTCGCAGTTCTCCGCCATAGGCGACAATGTGCGTATCACCAACACCACGGAGATAACCAACTGCAGGATAAGCAGAGGATGCAAGATAGACGGCGCATTGCGCATCAAGGACTGCACTCTGAAGAGTATTCCCGGAGCGGTGGTGGAGATAGGCACAGGAGTTATCTGTGAGAATTCTGTGATATACAATGGGTCCACCATCGTCAACGGTGTGAAACTGGAGAACTGCTTCGTGGGTGAGGCGTGCAAGATAGCCGACGGCTTTACGGCGGAAAGCAGCCTGTTTTTCGCCAACTGTTACATGTCCAACGGCGAGGCCTGCGCCGCCTTCTGCGGACCTTTCTCCGCCAGCCACCACAAGAGCTCCCTGCTCATAGGAGGCATGTTCTCGTTCTACAACGCTGGTTCCGCCACCAATTTCTCCAACCACGCCTACAAGATGGGACCATTGCACTGGGGAGTACTGGAGAGAGGCACCAAGACGGCAAGCGGCAGTTACATCCTCATGCCGGCTCATATAGGCACGTTCAGTGTATGTTTCGGCAAGCTGATGCACCATCCCGACACGCGCAAGCTGCCATTCTCTTACCTCATAGCATACGGCGACGACATGTACCTGATACCCGGGCGTAACCTGACTACGGTGGGACTCTATCGCGACATACGCAAATGGCCCAAGAGAGACGAGAGGACTGCCGACGGCAAGAACTCTGTGGTTAACTTTGACTGGCTCTCACCCTTCTCCGTAGGCGGTATCATGGTGGCGAAGAGAACACTGGAGAGTCTGCGCGAGGTGAGCGGTGACGTGGCGACATACAACTTCCACGACTATGTGATAAAGAACTCTTCGCTGAAGAAAGGCATCAAATACTACGACATCGCCCTTCGTATCTATATGGGAGCGGTGATGAAAAGACACCGTTTGGAACGTCCCCGGTCGCAGACGGGTACGGGGAAGTGGAGCGATCTCAGCGGATTGCTCATCCCTCTAAGTGAAGAACAACGCATCCTGGACGACATCAAGCATGGGAAGCTCGCCACTATCAGCGACATAAGGGAGGAATTCATAAAGGCGAACACCAACTACTCGGAATACCGGTGGGCGTGGAGCTATCGCCTCATACGCGAGTACTATGGCATAGAAGGTGACATCACGGAGGCCGATGCGGCACGTGTGCAGGAGGACTACATCACGGCGCGCCGTGCGTGGATAGCCGAGATACGCAAGGACGCACAGAAGGAGTTTGAACTTGGTGACGTGGAAGAGAGCGTATTAGACAGCTTCATTGAGACACTTGACCATGAAGTGGAGTACGAACGATTGATGAAGTACGAAATGTAAAGTACCGTGCAGAACCGATATTAAGGCGCATATCTGCCAATTTATGCCGGCTGTTTTTGTAGGGTAAGGTTTTTTTTGTAACTTTACACCCCGAAAGGGATATTTATCTATGATGAACGGCGAGACTTGGCAGATACTTCTTTGGGGTATGTCGGCACTGGCACTGATAGTGTTCGTGTGCCTTTATTTCGTGACGGCGGGCTATGGGCAGTTCCGCACGAACCAGTGGGGATGGAGCATAAACAACAAGACGGCGTGGGTGCTGATGGAGGCTCCGGCCTTTCTGGCCATGTTGGCGGTGTGGATAGCGGCAGGTTGCCCCACCGCTGTCCCACAGGTTGTGTTGTTCTTCCTTTTCATGTTCCACTATTTCCAGCGCAGTTTCGTCTTCCCCTTCCTTATGAACGGCAAAAGCAAGATGCCGGTGTCCATAATGCTGATGGGGGTGGTGTTCAACATCATCAATGGCGTGATGCAGGGAGGAGGACTCTACTGGTTTCCGCAGACAGAGTACGCCGAAGGATGGCAGTACATGTTGAGGTGGAATGCCGTAGTGGGTATTGCGGTGTTTTTCATCGGTATGGCCATCAATTGGCATTCCGACCATGTAATACGCCACCTGCGCAAGCCTGGTGACACATGTCACTACCTGCCCGGCAAGGGTATGTATCGCTATGTCACCAGCGGCAACTACTTCGGGGAGATACTTGAGTGGACAGGTTTCGCCATCTTCGCCGCCTCGCCTGCCGCATGTGTGTTCGTGTGGTGGACGGCCGCCAATCTCGTCCCACGTGCCAACGCCATACACAGGAGGTATAGAGAGGAGTTCGGCGAAGCGGTTGGCCGTCGCAAGAGGGTGATACCGTTTATATATTGAGGTACGTCCCCAGCACTCAGAACCCGCAAATTCAGAAAACACATCAGACAATGGAAAACAAGATATTCGAAGAGGCTCACATAGGTCCTCTTACACTACGCAACCGCACCATACGCAGTGCGGCGTTTGAAAGCATGTGTCCAGGGCACCAGCCAAGTCAACAGCTCTACGACTACCATACCGGCGTGGCACGCGGCGGTGTGGGCATGACCACTGTGGCGTACGCCGCCGTAACGCAGAGCGGGCTGAGCTTTGACCGCCAGCTGGTGATGTGCAAAGACATAGTGCCGGGTCTGCGCAAGCTTACTGACGGCATCCACGCCGAAGGGGCTGCCGCAGGAATACAGTTAGGACACTGCGGTAACATGAGCCACAAGGAGATATGCGGCTGCATACCTGTAGGAGCTTGCACTGGCTTCAACCTCTACAGCCCCACCATAGTACGTGGACTCAGGAAAGACGAGCTGAAGCCTTTGGCCGCCAAGTTCGGCGAAGCGGTACGTCTGGCTCGCGAGGCAGGGTTCGACAGCGTGGAGATACACTGCGGACACGGTTATCTGATAGACCAGTTCCTTAATCCGTATTTCAATCATCGCAGCGATGAGTATGGAGGCTCTCTGGAGAACCGTATGCGGTTCATGACCGAGTGCGTGTCCGAAGCCGTGAAGGCGGCAGGCACCGACATGGCCGTGATATGCAAGATGAATATGCGCGACGGCTTGAAGAAAGGCGTGTCGCTGGAGGAACACAGCATACCGGTGGCACGGCGGCTTCAGGAGTTGGGGGTACACGCTCTCGTGCTCAGTGGAGGTCTGGTAAGTGCGACACCCATGTACGTGATGAGGGGCGAGATGCCGCTCCGTACAATGACGCACTATATGAACAAGGCATGGTTGAAGTATGGGGTAAGGGCGTGCGGCAGGATGATGGTACCCACAGTGCCGTATCAGGAGGCGTTCTTCCTGGAAGACGCACTGAAGTTCCGTCAGGCGATGCCCGACATGAAGTTCATCTATGTGGGCGGTCTGGTGGCAGGCGACAAGATAAACGAGGTACTTGGCCATGGTTTCGAGGCTGTGCAGATGGCGCGAAGCCTTATCAACGAGCCCGATTTCGTGAACCGTCTGCGAGAAGATCCGCACCACAGATGCGGATGCAAGCACAGCAACTACTGCATCGGGCGTATGTACAGTCTGGACATGGCATGTCACCAGCGTATGAAGGAGCCTTTGCCCGCCGACTTGCAGAAGGAAATAGACAGAATAGAAAAGGAGCAGAGTACACTATGAAGACAGCTATCATAACGGGTGCCGATGGCGGCATGGGTTACGAGGAAACAAAGGCTGTGGCGGCGAAGGGATACCACACCGTCATGGCGTGTTACATTCCCAAGATGGCGGAGGAGAAACGTCTCAAGCTGATAGAAGAGACGGGCAACAAAGACATAGAGATAATAGGTATAGACCTTGCCAACCTCGCTTCTGTAAAGGCTTTCGCCGATGAGGTGAAACGCAGGTTCACACACATAGACCTGCTGATGAACAATGCCGGCACCATGGAAACTGGCAGACACCTTACTGTAGACGGCTTGGAACGTACCGTCAGCGTCAACTATGTGGGGCCATATCTCCTCACGCGGCTCCTGCTGCCGCTCATGGGGCAAGGCTCCAGAATAGTCAACATGGCCTCGTGTGTCTACCTGCTGGGCAAACTTCAGTTCCCGTATTTCTTCACGGCAGGACGGAAAGGCAGCTTCTGGAGGATTCCGGTGTACAGCAACACCAAGTTGGCCATAACGCTGTTTACCCTCGACCTCGCCAGGCGTGTCAAGGGGAACGGCATCACGGTCAACGCTTCCGACCCGGGAGTGGTGAATACGGAGATCATACGTATGCAGATGTTCTTCGACCCTCTCACCGACTTGCTCTTCCGCCCCTTTATCCGCACGCCGCGTCATGGAGCTGACACCGCCATACGTCTGTTGCTCGACGAGGACAAAGAGGGACAGACCGGCACGTTCTGCCGTAGCAATAGGGTGGTGAAGTTGGGCGACAAGTACGTACATCACCGACAGATGGAGACTCTCTGGAACGAAACGGAGAAGGTGGTGAAACCCTTTATGGAATAGCCAAAAGGCAATTACAAAGAAACACGACATGAAGATAAGTAACATTCTTGCGCTCTTGGCACTGCTGGCGTATGCGGCCAGTATCACAGCCGACGACGAGGTGGCTGTAAACCTCGATGGCAGTGACTGGAGACTCTCGTATTGGGAACAGCCGGCTGTAGCCGTCACCTCGCCTGACGCCATGAAGCGTGTGAGTGTGAACACCATCTCGGGTACGGTGCCCGGAAACGTTGAGATAGACCTTCTCAAGGCAGGGCTCATCAAGGAACCTATGGTGGGCAACGGAACTGACGACCTGCGCCAGTGGGAGGGCACGCAATGGTGCTATACCAAGACGTTCTCCGCTCCTAAGCTCGACGGAGACAACCGTTATGAGTTGCACTTCGGAGGCGTGGACTGCTTTGCCGACATCTGGCTCAACGGCAAGCATGTGGGTTCCACCCAAAACATGCTCATAGAACACGGGTTCGACGTTACCGACGACATCCGGCAAGGTGCCGACAACACACTGCAGGTGATTATACGATCGGCGGTGATAGAGGGCCAGAAACATATCATAGGACAGACCGCCATGGGGCAATTCGCCTGCGACGAGAGCGTATGGACGCGAAAAGCTCCGCACATGTACGGATGGGACATAATGCCGCGCCTCGTAAGCGCAGGCTTGTGGAAGGACGTTGAGCTACGCATAATAAAGCCGGCACGCATACGCGACGTGAACTACGTGACAATGAATGTTGACCCGTCTGGGCCAAGCGGATGGATGCGTGCCGACGTGCAGGTATCGCTGCCGTTCAGTAAACTGGAAAAGGCCAAGGTGAAAGTCACGCTGACGCGGAAAGGCAATGTGGTGTACGAGTCGCAGACACGCATGTGGAGCCCGACGTTCAGGTTTAACATATTTCTCAACAACGCGGATTTGTGGTGGCCGCGCGGCTATGGCGAGCCTGCGCTCTACGATGCCTGTGTGCAGATACTTGACGAGGACGGTACGGTGCTCGACACAGACCGACGCAAGGTGGGCTTCCGCACAGTGCGCCTCAACATGGACCCTGTGAATAATCTGCCGGAGAAACGCGGCGACTTCTCGTTCTATGTCAATGGTGAACGCATATTCGTACACGGTACCAACTGGGTACCTGTGGACGGACTGCACAGCCGTGACAAGCAACACTACAAGAAGATGATAGACATGGCCACCGACCTCAACTGCAACATGATTCGCTGCTGGGGCGGTAACGTGTACGAAGACGACAGCCTGTTCAACCTGTGCGACGAGAACGGTATACTCGTATGGCAAGACTTCGCCATGGCTTGCTCGTTCTATCCGCAGAGCTCGGAGTGGACACGCCAACTTGAGGAAGAAGTGCGACAGGTGGTGCTGCGGTTGCGCAACCATCCGTGTCTCGTTTTGTGGGCGGGGAACAACGAGGATGACGGCGTGTATCATCATCTTCAACAGTTCGAATGGGACCCCAACGACGATGTGGTTTCGCGTAAGGTGATACCGCAAGTGCTGTATGATTTTGACATCACCCGTCCCTACATACCCAGTTCTCCGTATTTTACCGAAGAGGTGATACGGCGCGGTGCCGGTGACGATGTACTGCCCGAGAACCATATATGGGGACCGCGCGGATACTACAAGGACGCTTTCTACAAGAATCAGAAGTGCTCCTTCATAAGCGAACAGGGATACCATGGTTGCCCCAATGTGGAAAGCCTCAAGAAGATGATGGACAAGGACTATGTCTATCCGTGGACTAAAGACTACAACTGGAATGACCAGTGGTTGACGAAGTCCGTGCGCCGCTACAGGACACTCGGGCAGACCAACGACCGCAACAATCTTATGATAAACCAGGTCAGGTTCATGTTCGGCGACGTACCATCCAAACTGGAGGACTTCGTCTTCGCCTCACAGTCGGTACAGGCAGAAGCCATGAAGTTCTTCATAGAGATGTATCGCGGACAGAAATGGGACCGCACGGGCATTCTGTGGTGGAACCTACGCGACGGTTGGCCTGTAATCAGCGATGCCATAGTGGACTATTACTACTCCAAGAAGTTGGCGTACGACTTCATACGCAACGTGCAGACCGACGTATGTGTGCTCATAAACGACAATGACGACGGACATGGACATCCGCTGATGGTGACCAATGACACCAGAGAAGCCCACAAAGGCACGGTGAAGATAACCGATGTGGAAAGCGGACGTGAGATATACAGCGGTGACTTTGAAGTGGGGAGCAACGGCATATCACGCATCGCCACCCTGCCGGAGATGGAAGGTCAGGGCATAGCGCTGGTAGCCTATACCGTGGACGGTGGCGAGGTGCGGCACAACCACTACCTCTACGGCAAAGCTCCGTACAAACTCAGCGACTACGAGAGATGGCTGAAGAAAACCAAACTTTTCAACGTTGGCAAACATTGAGCCGTTGCCCGTAATATACCCAATATATATAATGTGGGTTAAAGAAAACTGCGATTTCTGAATATGCCCGAAAAAATATATGAATTCCTTTGCCGCCTTACCTAATATGCGTATATTTGCAGCCCGAAGATAAAAGACGTTATAAACGAATGGAAGCAAAGGATTCATTAGTAAAGATTGTTAATGCACTTATCGAAATAGGGATTCCGATTACAAGGCAACTGCTGACGGACTTCCTAATCGGAAAGGAATCAAGGGATATTCAGGAATTGCACCTCGACGAGATGGAGAATTACGGGGTGGGCGAGTCGCACGACGAGGACTTTTGGACTAGCATCATAGACGCTGCGTACGAGCAGGGCTACCTCAAGGAAAAGTCCGCCAAGAACGCCACTGTTGTGGCTTCCTCCACAGGAAAGAAGTTCGCCAAGAAGCCTACCTCTTTCATGGTCAATGAGGATGACGAGCCATCCTCCGCTATTCGCGACGACAAAGGACTGGACGTCTTGCTGATGGCGGAACAGCCGGAGAAAACTACACGCGAGCATGTCGCTTCCGCCCATACGAAACAGCAGATAAAGATTATACAGGCTGTGGACAGGAAAATAGCGTTGGACGACTTCGCCGAGAGCGAAAGCATAGGTCTGGACGAGGTGCTGGACGAGCTGGAGGCACTGGTGAGAAGCGGAAGGAAGATGGATATAACGTATTTCACCGACGAAGTGCTGGGAGAAGACTGTATGGAGGAACTGCTCGACTTCTTCTCCTCCGTAAAAAAAGACAAGGTGAAAAAGGCCGTCGACGAGCTAGGCGACGTGTACAAAGAGGAAGAGATAAGGTTAGCTTATATAGTGTACCTGTCCAACGAAAGGATAGAGAACGGCAAGAAGTTGGCCAAAGCGTAATCAACGATTAGAAACAGAAAGCTAATATGGAAATTCTAAAATTCAACCCTATCTTCAAGCCCACTCTCTGGGGCTCTGAGACGTGGGCGGTGTCTGCGGTCAAAGGTTCCGAGTCCGTTGTGCTAAACGGAGAAAACAAGGGAATGACGCTCCCCGAGGTCACCGAATGCTATGGAGCGGAGTTCCTTGGCAAGAAGAACACAGAGAAGTTCGGCAAGGATTTCCCCTTGCTCATAAAATTCATAGACGCGCGTCAAGACCTCTCCATACAGGTACACCCCGACGACGAGCTCAGTGCACGTCGGCATGGCAAGATGGGTAAGAACGAGATGTGGTATGTGGTGGACGCAGACCACGGCAGCCAGCTGATAGCCGGCTTCCGCCAGAAGATAGAGTTGTCGGACTATGCGCAGAAGGTGGCTGACGGCAGCATAGAAGACGACCTCAACAAGGTTGACGTAAGCGAGGGCGACTGCTTCTATATTCCCGCAGGCCGAGTACACGGTATCGGAGCAGGAATGGTGATCGCCGAGATACAGCAGACCAGCGATGTCACGTACCGCATATACGACTATATGCGCCGCGACCGCAACGGCGACCTACGTGAGCTTCACGTAGACTTGGCCCTTGAAGCCATCAACTTCCAAGACATAACGTCCAACCCTAAGGTGGTGTACACGGAGAACAGGGACAAGGTGGTGAGTCTGGTGGAATGTCCGTTCTTTACTACCAATGAGCTGAAGCTCTCCAAAACGTTCGTACGTACATACGAGGACATAGACTCCTTCAAGGTGTATATGTGCCTTAGCGACCAGTGTACCTTCCTCTCTCCCGAAGGACAGGGCATCTTCCTGCACCATGGCGAGTCGCTGGTAGTGCCGGCCTCCATGCCTTCCGTCACCATCATCCCCGACGAGCAGTGCAAACTCCTTGAGAGCTACGTGGCGCAACCTTGACAAACGACAAAGGCCTCGCGCAGTCCGTTCTTTACGGCACATGCGCGAGGCCTCATTGTATTTATTGACAGATGAGCCGCTCTATAAAGCTCTGCCCATCTCCATGCAGGCGTAGAGCGGTATGTTCACAATCCTGTCTTGCTCCTTATAAGGCAGCATGGAAAGCCTCACCCCATTCATGTCGGGATGCTTGTCTATAAAAGTCCGCATCGACATCGCTTTGACGTTCGTCTCCGCCTTCACCTCTATAGGCCACGCCTTGTCGTTCATCTGTACAAGGAAGTCAAGCTCTATGGTTGAACTTTCTACGCTATGGTAATAGACCGGCATCTCCAGGGCCTTGATTTGCGTTAGCGCATATAACTCAGAGAACGCACCTTTGTATTCCGTAAACACCTTGTTGTCCACAAGCATCGTCTCGGCAGACGTGTCCGCCATCGCTCCCATAAGTCCTACGTCAAGCAAGAACAGTTTGAAAGCGTTGAGATCCTCGTAGAGCTTCAGCGGCACTTGCGGACTGTTTGCCCTTGTCACCTTATATACCAGCCCTGCGTCCATCAGCCACTGTATAGCCAGTTCAAAGTCTGCAGCTCTGGCGCTCTTCCGCACTGCTCCGTACATGAACTTCTTGTTCTCCTTGGCCAACTGTGCCGGAATGCAGTCCCACATCATGTTTATACGCGGCACCTCACGTGCCGGGGCATGCTTGGAGAAGTCCCGTCTATAGTCCTGTATGATGTTCCTCTGTATTTCCCTTACGGTCTGCAAGCCCCTCTGTTCGGCGAAAGCCTTTACCGCGGCAGGCATACCTCCCA
Source organism: Bacteroidaceae bacterium (assembly GCA_963637205.1). Lineage (GTDB taxonomy): Bacteria > Bacteroidota > Bacteroidia > Bacteroidales > Bacteroidaceae > Physcousia. Next base: position 1,034 of record CAVHNA010000021.1, on the reverse strand, counting down.
CATAGTAATACTGTCGCAGCAGTCTTATATATTCGTCGCCGAGCATGTTTATGACAGTCCAGCTTCCGCTCAGAAGCGTCTCCGCCATACGCTGTTTGTCTATCGCCTCAAGGAACTCCGGGAATGTCATCGGATAGAGCTTCAACTCCTCCACTTTCCCTACAGGGTACGACACGCCGCTGTGCAGCGACAGTCCTAGCAATGACCCGGCCACAACCACATGATAATCGGGTGCGTCCTCGCAGAGATACTTCAACGCCTCCAACGCTTTCGGGCAGTCCTGCACCTCGTCAAGCACTATCAGCGTGTCGCCTGGGGTGATGTCCACATTGCTTATGGCAGACAGCGACAGCAATATATCCTTCGCTGTCGCCCCTGTTTCAAACACGCTCGCAACCGTCTGCTCCCTGTCCAGACTGAAGAACGCAAGTTTCTTATACTCCTTGCGTCCGAATTCCTGTAGCAGATATGTCTTCCCAACCTGTCGTGCGCCGTTGAGTATCAGTGGCTTTCGGTCTTCCTTGCTTTTCCATTCCTGTAGCTTGCCATATAGACTTCTTCTCATGCCCTACACTTTTTCTAACGAATATTGGAGGAAGAAGCACACTTTTTCTAACGAATAGCCGCCTACAGCTTTTTGATTTCTTCTTCTGTGAGATCTAATAACTCCGAAATCATCCTTACGTCCATACCACGTTTCAGCATGGCTTTGGCGACATGTTTGCACGTTTTCATGTGTCCTTGCACCATCCCTTTTTCCAGCCCTTCTGCACGTCCTCGTTCCAGTCCTTCCTCACGCCCTTGCTCTAGACCCTCCGCACGTCCTTCTTCGCGTCCTTGCTCCAGTCCTTCAGCACGTCCTTCTTCGCGTCCTTGCTCCAGTCCTTCAGCACGTCCTTCCTCACGACCCTGCTTCAGGCCTTCCGCATGTCCTTCTTCACGACCTTCCTCACGTCCTTGCATCAATGCGGTATCAATGGAGTTCTTTATGTCGCGGTACGCCTTTACGCTGTCTTCGTATTCGCGCAGCTCCT
>CAVHNA010000020.1:0-21395 GCA_963637205.1 Bacteroidaceae bacterium | reverse complement strand
GACGCAAATGCTCCTCCTACATTCTCTCTGATGGTCGCGTTTCTTGCTCTGGCAAGCGTCTCCTTCGTCGCCGAGCGGACGCAAACGTTCCTACCACTTCGCATGAGTCGCTCGTTGCCCCCTCGGGGCGTATGTGTCTGCGGTATATTCTCCGGGCTGTGCCCCGTTAGTCTTTCCCGGTGGTGGCGTTTTCCTTCTCTTTTCCGTCAACGGCGTTCTCTTTCCTGTCAACGGCGTTCTCTTTCCCGTCGTCGGCGTTCTCATCCTCTTTCTTGGCTGGCGTGTCTCTCTTCTCGAAGAGGCGGTAGGTGGTGCGCAGCACCTTGAACTCTGTGCGGCGGTTCAGCGCGTTGCATATCTCCTGCTGGTCTTTGTCTTCCAGCTTCAGTATGTACTGCTCGGTCAGCGTGTCGCCCTCGGTGAGGAACGGGTTCTGCTCCGCCGCCTTGCGCGACACCACCTTGGGCCGTTTCTCGCCGTAGCCCACCGGCGAGAGGCGCTCCTTCTCTATGCCGTGCCCTATCAGGTAGTTCACCACGCTCTCGGCGCGCCGCTGGCTCAGCCGCTCGTTGTACTCGTCCTTGCCGCGGTAGTCGCAGTGCGAGGCGAGCTCTATGGTGACGTTGGGGTTCTCGTTGAGCAAGTCCACGAGGCTGTCCAGCGCCTGCGTGCTGTTCTCGGTGAGCTCGGCGCTGTCGAACTCGTAGAAGACGTTGCGTATGAGCACGGGGTTGTTGATGCTGGCCAGGGGGAACTGCAGCACGTACTCGCGGCTCACGCTGCTGGTGTCCACGCTCAGCTGCTCGCCGTGGTTGAGGTAGCCGTGGCACGTGCCCAGGAAGACGTAGTCCACGTTGGGCTTCACCTCCTGCACGAAGGAGCCGTCGCCGTGCACGCTGAGTTTGAGGTTGGTGCCGTCGTTGCCTATCATGTAGACGAGTCCTTCGGGTAGCTCGTATCCGTCCTTCTCGTAGACCCATCCCTTCACGGTCTGTATCACCTCGGGGCACTCGAAGGACATGATGTGGTCCCATCCGCGCGCGTCGCCTCTGGAGGTGGAGAAGAAGCCGCGGTTGTGCGGTCCTTCGAAGGTCATGCCGAAGTCGTCGCCGCTGCTGTTCATGGGGTATTTCAGGTTCTCCACGGTCCACTTGCCCGTGCTGTCGCATTCTGCCTTGAAGATGTCCAGTCCGCCCATGCCGGGGTGGCCGTTGCTGGAGAAGTAGAGCTCGCCGTTGGGGCGGAACGAGGGGAACATCTCGTCGCCTGGCGTGTTGATGGGCACTCCCAGGTTCTCCACTCCGCCTATTCCGTGCTCCGTGATGGCGATGCGCCAGATGTCCTTGCCTCCCACTCCGCCGGGCATGTCGCTGGTGAAGTAGAGCCACTTGCCGTCGGGCGAGACGGTGGGGTGGGCGTAGCTGGAGAGCGTGTCCTTGGTGATCTGCAGTGTCTGCGGCTTGCTCCACGCCGCGTCGCTGCGCTGGCTGGTGCATATCTCGGCGTAGCGCGGGTAGTCGCTGTCGTAGGTGCAGCGCGTCAGGTACATGGTCTTGCCGTCGGGCGAGAAGGCGCACGCCCCCTCGTCGTATTCGCTGTTCAGCTCTCCCTCGGCGGCCTCGGGCTGCTGCCACTTGCCTTTCTCGTCCTTCTTGCTCACGAAGATGTCGCCGCTCTTGGTGCCGGTGATGCCGCTTGTCTCGTCGCCCGTGGCCTGCGGCCGCGTGGTGCTGAGGTAGAGCTGGTCGAAGGCGTCGCCTGCCAGCATGGGGCAGAAGTCGGCGCGCCGGCTGTTGAAGATGGGCTCCTTCTTCACCGTGTAGAGCGTGGGCCTCTCCTTCCACTGCGGAGCCAGCTCGCAGCCCCGCAGTCCGCTCTTGGCCAGCAAGTCGGTGGGCGACTTCTGCAGGTACGCCTCGTAGTTCTTGGCGGCGGCCTTGTAGTCGCCCATGGCCTGCTGCGACTGCGCCGCGTAGAGCAGGGCGGTGGAGTCGGGGTAGTGGTAGCGTATGGCGTTGAGGTACGCCCCGGCGGCCTTGGCGTGGTAGTTGATGCGTCGGTAGCACCCGGCCATCTTCCAGGCCCGTTCGCCTCGTTTCTCCTTCTCCTTGGCCGGCGTGCGCGAGTAGGCCTTCTTGTATTCCGCCGCCGCGTCGAAGTATTCGCCTATGGCGTAGAAGGCGTCGCCTTTCTTCACGTGCGTCTCGGCACTGCACGAGCACAGCAGCAGCGCCGCCGCCAGCGAAGGCAGCAGCGCCGTTATGATGCGTATGTAGGATGTATGGTTGTTCATGACGACGTGTATGGCGTGCGGTTTTTTATAGTGAAAACGTAGGCGACAGCCTTTTTATTGTGCCGCGCCTGTGCGCTTTTTCCCCTTGGCGGCGGGCTTGGGCGGCTCGGCGGCCACTGCCACGCGCCTCGGCTCGGGGTCTCTCATCACGGAGTCCACCACCTCGCGCACCATCTGCTTCAGCTCGTCCAGGAAGGCGCGCGCCTCGTACTGGCGGCTTTCTATCTGGCGCAGCTTCTTCTCCCATCGTCCCGTCAGCTCCGCGCTCTTCAGCAGGTCTTCGTGTATGATGTCTATCAGGCCCGTGCCGGTGGGCGTGGCCACGAGGTTCTTGCGCTCCTTGCGTATGTAGTGGCGGCGGAAGAGTGTCTCTATGATGGCGGCGCGTGTGGAGGGACGTCCTATGCCGTTTTCCTTCAGTGCGTCGCGCAGCTCCTCGTCGTCCACCAGCCGTCCGGCGGTCTCCATGGCCCGCAGCAGCGTGGCTTCGGTGAAGGGCTTGGGCGGCGTGGTCCACTTCTCGTTGAGCGACGGCGTGTGCGGTCCGCTCTCGCCTTTCACGAACGCCGGCAGTGCGGTGGTGGGGGTCGCCTGCGCCTGGTCGGACTCGTCGTCGCCACCCTTGCGCGTCACCACCTTCCATCCCTCGTCCGTGGTCACCCTGCCGGTGGCGCGGAACAGCACGTCGTCGCCCGCTTCCGTGGTTACGCGCCCCATCACGGTGGTGGTGCGGAACTGGCAGTCGGGGTAGAAGGCGGCTATGAACGCGCGGGCTATCAGGTCGAACACGTTCCATTCCATCTCGCTCAGTCCCGAGGGGCTCACGCCGGTGGGGATGATGGCGTGGTGGTCGGTGACCTTGCTGTTGTCGAACACCTTCTTCGACTTCTTCAGCGGCTTGCCTCCCAACGCCTTCACCAGTGCGGCGTAGGGGCTCTGCCCTGCCGTCTTGGTGAGGAACAGTCCGTTCATGATGCCGCCGCACTTGGGGTAGACATCGTCGGGCAGGAACGTGGTGTCCACGCGCGGATACGTGGCCACCTTCTTCTCGTAGAGGCTCTGTATGAGTTGCAGCGTGGTGTCGGCGCTGTAGCCGAACTTCTTGTTGCAGTCCACCTGCAGCGAGGTGAGGTCGTAGAGGCGCGGCGGTGCCTCGGTACCTTTCTTCTCGCTCACCGACGTCACCTCGAAGGGTCTGCCCTCTATGGCCGCCGTCACCTCGCGCCCCTGCCGCTCTTCGGCGAACTCCATGGGCTTGTACACTGGTCCCTTGGCCTTGGCGGCCTTGCCCTGCTTGGCGGCTTCCTCCGCTTCGGCTGCCTGCTCGGCCTCGGCTTCCTCGTCGTGCTGCAGTGCAGTGAACTTCACGTCGCGGTAGACGGTGGAGAGCGTCCACGACTGGCGCGGCACGAAGTTCTCTATCTCCCTCTGCCGGTTCACTATCAGTGCCAGCGTGGGGGTCTGCACTCTGCCCACGCTGAGTATCTGCCTTGTGCCGCCGGCGTACTTGAGCGTGTAGAGCCTCGTGGCGTTCATGCCCAGCAGCCAGTCGCCTATGGCGCGCATCAGTCCGGCTTCGTAGAGGCTCTGGTACTCGCCCTGGTCCTTCAGCGACCCGAAGCCCTCGCGTATGGCCTCCTCCGTGAGGCTGTTTATCCAGAGTCGCTTCACGGGGCACTTGGCCTGCGCCTTCTGCATCACCCATCGCTGTATCAGTTCGCCCTCTTGCCCGGCATCGCCGCAGTTGACGATGCTGTCGGCACGGCTCATCAGCGACTCTATGACGCGGAACTGTTTCGCTACGCCCTCGTCGTTCTTCAGTTTTATGCCGAAGCGCACGGGTATCATGGGCAGGTGGCTCAGGCTCCACGCCTTCCATGCCGGACTGTACTCGTGCGGCTCCTTCAGCTCGCACAGGTGCCCGAAGGTCCAGGTCACCTGGTATCCGTTTCCTTCCATGTATCCGTCGTGCCTTGTGTCGGCACCCAGCACGTGGGCGATGTCCCTGGCCACTGACGGTTTCTCGGCTATGCAGACTATCATCGCGGTTGTGTGTGTATCTTCAAGTTGTTTGTTTTTTTCGGGAGTGCAAAGTTACGCATAAAATCCGTACCGATGTCCCGGCCTTACGCTAAAAGTGAGGCGTAGAGGGACTCGTAGAGCCGCGCCACCTTCTCGTAGTGGTGGTGCCGCGTCACGTATTCCAGGCTTTCCTTCTTCAGCCGTGACACTCGTTCGGGGTGCAGCACCAGGTCTTCCAGGGCGTCATACACCGACTCGTAGGAGGGTTGCACGTTCACTATGGGGCGCAGCCGCGTCTCGCCCAGCAGGGCGTAGTGCTCGGGCTCGCCTCCGCCCACGCACACCATGCCTTTCGACATGGCCAGCAGGGCGTTCATGGCGGGAGTGTAGCTGTAGAGCTGGTCCAGCAGCACGTCGCAGCCGTCCATGGCCTTCACGTACTGGGCGTAGGGCAGGTTCTCCGTTACGGTGAGGCTTGCCCGTGAGGGATACCGGCTCACCACGTCCTGTGCGGCGCTGAGCATGATGTCGGTGCCCTTGTACTCCGACCGGTTGCGCTGTATGCCTATGAAGAAGCGCACCTTGTCCGCCACGTCCGCCGCATGGGACAGGGCACTCTCGTCGGGCGCCACGGGCAGTGGCATGTAGTGCGTCTTCTCCGGCCAGCACTGCTTGTAGCATTCCCAGTATTCGTAGAGCACCGGCGTGATGGCGTGGCACGTGCTGGCCAGGTATTCGTTGTACTCCCGTGCTCCGGGGCTGGTCCATTCGTCGTACTGCTTCTTGGCGTAGTGGAAGGTGAGGCGTCGGTCGGCGTCGCCTATGTTGAAGTCGCTGTAGCGGAAAAGATGGAGGTCGCAACTGCCGTGCACCCAGTAGTAGTCGTCGCCGAGGGCCGTTAGTACCACGCGTCCGTTGTGACGCCTCAGGTAGTCGTATATCAGACGCAGCCGTTCGCGGCGCAGCGCCATGAAGTCGGGCCCCGCCAGCTGCACCACATCGTAGCCGCGCAACCGGGGCAGCATCCGCACCACCTGCGTCAGGTAAGCCACGCCGCCGAGCAGCCCGGGCTTGCGCTCCAGCGTGATGTCCTGCGGCATCTGCCGCCAGCGCAGCGGCTCGCTTATCACCACGGTCTCGTGGCCCAGCCTCCTGAGGCCGAGCGACAGATTGTAATGCGCCATCGACGCGTCGCCGAGGAAAAGAATCTTCATGTCTCTGTAATGTCGATTGTAGTTTCGCCCGACAAAGGTAGTGATAAAAAACAAGACTCGGGCGTTAGCCTCTGTAGAAGTTCCAGCTACAGACGGTCTATGGTACGATGCGCCGGACGGCGCACCTGCCAGAGCTTCCAGAAAACGCTATACATTTATATATAAGGCGCGCGCACGAGAAAGGGGCTGCGCCGGTGTCCCGGCTCAGCCCCTTGGCGGTGGTGTCGGCGCATGTGTCCGACACGTATGTCTTTATTTCACTACCACCTTCCTTGTGGTGCCGTCGCTCATGCGGACGATGTTGATGCCGCGCTGCGGAGACGCGAGACGCATGCCGTCGGCTGAGAAGCGTGCCGTTTCCGTAGCTTTTGAGCTTGCGTCGCTCACCTCGGCGATGCCGGTGGCCTTTGTCACGGTAACCGTGAACTCTGTCTCCACGAGTTTGCCGTTGCTGTTAGCTTGCAGGGTGACGGTGGCTGTGCCCACTTCCTTAGGCGTGACGGTAAGCTGTCCGTTCTGCATTGTTGCCTCAAGAACAGTGGCGTCGCTGACGTTCTTCACAGTCTTTACGATGGCAGCCTGGAAGTTGTCGGCATCTGTTGCAAGGTCGCTCAGGTCGATGGTCTTCGTCTCGTCAAGTGCCAAAGAGAAGTCGTTGACCGGATTGGCAATGACCGGAGCCTCATTGTCAGGGAAGACAGGGAGAGACGGGAACCAGTAGTTGGATATCATCGGGTACTCGGCCAACTGGTTGCCGGCAGTGTCGTACTTGCGCACCACGTACGTCTGGTCGGAGAAGCCCTTGTAGAGGCTTACGTACGCCTCGTCGCTCACGGGATCTATGCGGAAGGAGCATCCGTAGATGTAGAATCCGTCGGGGTCGTTGTTAAAGTCGAGATAAACAGAGAACTTGTCTTTGTCAATGTCGTACTTGTAGATGGTGTAGCCGCAGAACCACGAGTTGTCGCCGCCGTTCCAGTAGAGCACGTTCTGCTGGTTGCTGGCGCAGAAGCAGTCGGGTGTCCACGCGTACCACGAGTTGGCCGGACCGTTGATGCCGTCGGGCAGTGTTATGACATCCTCCTCCAGCGTGTTGGGATTAAGCTTCACTATGCGGTTGTCCGCTGTTCCGAAGCCGCTCTGGTCTGCCACGCTGAGCCAGAGGTTGCCGTCCTTGGAGAGGACTACAGAGCCGAACCCCCAGCCGTCCGGGGCGGCGATGACACTGTCCACCTTGTCTGTATTGGCGTCTATGACGAGGAGTCCTTGCTTCTGGTGTACGGCGAATACGCGGTCGTTGACGCGTACCATGCTGCCCACCTGTCCGCTGTATAGCTGGTCGTAGGCCGATCCGCCGCCGTTGCCTGTACCGTCGACTTGTCCCTTGATTTCATACGTGTCGAGGTCGAGGATGTAGATGCCATTGCTGGAGCCTATGTAGCCCTTGTGCTCGTCCACGCCGAGGAAGCCGCGCCCATCGGCGTTGCTCTTGCCGTCTTCTCCCACGGAGATGTTCTCCAGCTGTTTCTCCATTTTCAGCGTGGTGGCGTCAAAGACATTGACGCGTCCGCCCATAACGGAGGCTCCGGGGTCCTGCGCCTGCTTGGACATGATGTAGAACTTGTCGCCGTATATCTGGCCGTACTGTGCCGTGCATCCCAGTTGCACCGTGTTGCCGTTCTCTCTCTGCACGGCACGGTAAACCCACTCGCCCTCGTCGGTGAGGAAGTTGACGGTGGAGTTCTGGTGGCCGTACCAGTCCTCGTTGACTATGAACACGCCCTGAGTATAGTCGGCGGCTGGAACTGTCGTCGGTTTGTTGACATAGACAATGTCTCCGCTCATGTCGGCGCTGTACCATGCTGTCATGTCGGCGCAAAAGCTCCATCCGTCGACGCTGCCGTCTTCTAGTTCGCGCGAAGAGGCTCCTACGCCGGAGTACGAGAAATCAGTGCTGGGGTCGTCTGTGGTGTAGTAGCTCCAGTAGCCACTGTACCAGCCGGAGTTCCAATAGTCCTTGTTGTCGCTTGAGGTCCAGTCGTCAAAGTCGTAGCTGTCCGTTTCGCAAACGCCGTCCACGAGAGTATGCTTGACGCCGTTGTTGAGCAGCGTCATGTGTCCGTTGCCGTTGGCGTCGAACCCGAATCCGCCGATGGCGGAACCGTATGCCGAGCCTGACATGATAAGGAGGTAGAAGCGGGGGTCTTCCTTGGCCACCGCACGCAGCATGTCTTCACCGGTAGGTTCTTCTTTGTCGTCCCAACGATAGCCCCATGCCAATTTGTGGTTATTGCCTTTGCCGTCACTCCATTTTACCACGAGAGCAGACATGTTCTGTCCGTCGCTTACCCAGTATTTGATACTGTCAAACGCTATCACAGTGGCATCTTCGCCCTGGACTTTCTTCTTCGCTTGTTTGCTGACATGGCCTTGTGCGTTTGTCAGATGGCGTGGCACGCCCTGTACACTCACTTGTGCGAACGATACAGTCGCGCACAAGAGCAAGAGCATAAGAGAGTAAATTCTTTTCATACTTCTTTTCTTTTTTGGGTTAAACAATATTGGATTAAAAATTGGTTTCTTATTCGCCGGATACTGGGTCGTCCGGCACGGAGGACTTTATCTTTATGTGCAGGTCTTGCGAACGGGATATCTCGGTGGAGGTTTCGCCCAGCCAGCCGCAGTATTGCCTTACGCCGGTGTAGACGCGGATGAAGTCGGCACCGGGAAGGTCCACGTGGTTGCCCTGCTTGTCCACCGCCCACGAGATGTCGAACGAGTTGAGGTCGGTGTACTCATTCGGATGGTTGTCGGCGTACCCCCATGCGTAGGAGAAGAGCACGTAGTAAGTGCCGAAGCCGCTCTCGTCGCGACCGTTTTGCGGCAGCAGTGTGCCGCGGAACGTCATCTCGTCCTCTGCTATCCAGTTGGGATAATAGTTCTGCGTGTGGTACATGTTCTTCGCCACGTACCCCGTAGAGCCTTGGTTGTCGCGCCAAGGAATGTAGAGAGTGTCCGTCAGCGTACCCATCATGTTAGGCACAGGCTTGTGGTCTGTGGGGCGCGAATACGTTATCTCGTAGTTCTTCAGTGTGGTTTCCTTGTGATACTCGCTGCCTGCCAACTCGTACCACTCGTCCTCGTCGGGACGGCCGTTGCAGTTGCGGTCGAACGCCACCATAACGATGCCCGGTTCTGCCGAACCACCCTTCTGTTCCTTATACGCATCAACATCGCTATAGAATGCGTTGCCCTTGATGAGGAAGTCCTTCTCGCCGGACACGTTGATGACGGTGTGGTCGAAGGCGAAGGTGACGTATCCGCCGTACGAGCCGAGCGATATCATCACGTCGTTCTTCAGGTCGTCCTCAGCCTTCCGCCGCATCGTCTCCTCCGTGTCGCCCTCCTCGTAGAGCGGCATGGCGTTGACGAACTGCCCCGGTGCGGGGCGGTACTCCTGCACCTTGGCTGTGTAGGGGCTATACTCAGTCTCTTCGTGAACGACAAAGACGGGGAAGCTCTGCTTGTAGCCGCGGTCGCCGTCGTCCATGGCGAAGGTGATGTGGTACGTGCCCTCCTTCTCGGCCAGGAACACGTAGCGGCGGTCGGTGGAGAGCAGTGAGTCCCTGCCGTCCTCCAGGCGTAGCGTCCACCGGTAGGCGTCGCCTTCGTACGCCGGCTCCAGCGGCAGCTTGCGCATCCGCTCTATGTAATAGTAGCTGTTGAGGCCCGACGTCACGTTGTCCGCCTCCTCGCGGCACGCCGTCAGCGCCGCCGCCAATATCGCCATGTATGTGATGTGCCTTTTCATCTTCTCGTTATCTCGTCAGGAAACACATGTGCGCCGGTATGTCGCCTGTACGCACGCTCCACTTTTGCCGCCCGTCCTTGCCGTAGCAGTGGAGCACGCCGCTGGAGACGTAGTTCTTGGCGTCGGTGACGTAGATGTCGTGCGTCTCGGGGTGTATGGCTATGCCGTAGGGGATGGTGATGTCCGCCTCCGTGCCGTCGGTGATGAAGCGGTCTGTCACCTTCTCCTTCGTCCTCACGTTGACGATGCCGTAGGTGATGGTGTTCTTCTGCGTGTAGTTGTTCCACTCGGTGGCATAGTAATAGAGCGAGTCGCCGCTGATGCAGAAGTTGGAGCATGGTATGTCCAGCGTGTCTGTCACTTCCATCTCGTTGCGCCCTTTCTTCTTTGCGAGTACGAAGAGCTTGGAGTGTATGTTCTGGTAGTCGCCGCGCGAGGTCACCCACAGCTTGCCGTATGAGTCGGCCTTGATGTGGTGCAGGTTGACGCCCACCGGTATCTTCTGCGTCTGCTTGAAGCCTTCAATCTCTATCACCGACACCGTGTTGTCGTAGTTGGGCGCCATGTATCCGCCGGAGTTGGCCACGTAGATGTACTGCCCCAGCACGCAGAGCTCGTCGGGCTGGTAGCCCACGGCGCACTTGGCCACGGCCTTGAGGGAGAGGGTGTCTATCTTGTAGACGGCTCCCTGCACGGCGTCGGGGTTGTTGAGCTGTACGGGTCCCACGTAGCTGGTGGCGTAGGCGTAGCCCTTGTGGAAGCGTACGTAGCGCACGTTGGGGATGGTTACCTGCCCTATGCGCTTGGCGGTCCGCGCGTCCAGCACCTCTATCTTGTTGGAGCAGTTGATGACGGCGTAGAGGCGCGATCCGTATATCTGTATGTCGTTGCCCACGTCGCCCAGTTCCTTGACGACGGTGGGGTTGCGCTCGGCGTAAAGGTTGCGCACGTAGTAGCCCTGCACGAAGTCCACGTAGTCCAGCGTGCTCTTGTTGCTGCCCATGTTGCCTTCGTTGAGCAGGTACATGCCTATGCACCCGCGCCCCTCGGCGGTCTCTTCGGGCAGCAGGTCGTATTCCGTGGGCACCACCACCTCGTCCTCGCGGCAGCCCGCCAGTGCGGCGATGGCGGCCAGGTATGCCAATAGCAGTTTGCTGTATGTCTTCATATACATGGTTCCTTTCGCTTTTTGCCGTCAGCTTACATCTCGAATGTCAGCGTCACGCGGAAGTTGCGTTTCGGCATGGGGTAGTTGAGTATCACGTCGTAGTCCTGCGAGAGCAGGTTGTTCACCTCCAGCGCCGCCCGTGCCTTGTAGCGGCCTTTCCACGTGAAGCTCTTCTGCAGCGAGAGGTCGCTGGTGTACCACGGTTGCGTGTGGTTGTAGACGATGTTCTCCTGCTGGTTGTAGCGCTCTCCGGTGTAGATGAAGCTGTAGTTGAGCCCCCACGTGCCGTAGTCCAACTGTGCCGCCACGGAGCCGCTGTGCCATGGTATGTAGGGTATCTGGTCGCGGTAGTAGGTGTCGGCGGGGTTGGTCACGTCTATGGCTTCTTGGTATGTGTACTGCAGCCGGGCGGTGAGGTAGAGTTTCCTGGCCGGGCGGAACGTGGCGCTCAGCTTGGCGTCTAGTCCGGTGACGCGCACCTTGCCGAGGTTGAGCATGGTCCATCGGAACTGCGCCCCCTTGGGGTACGCCACTATCTTGTCCTTGACGTTGTTGCGGTAGCCGTCCACCTCCACGGCCCATTCGTGCAGGAACCCGCCGCGCCGTTTGCTGAAGTAGGCCAGGCCGAAGTCGTACTGTGTGGTGTATTCGGGGTTGAGCTTGGAGTTGCCCATCTCGGCGTAGTATAGGTCGTTGAACGTGGGCATGCGGAAGCTCTTCTTCCAGAAGGCCCTGATGGAGAAGCCGGCGTTGCGGAAGGGCTTGTAGTAGGCGAAGACGGCGGGTGTCCACGTGTTCTTGTCGGCTGGCGGCTCGGCGTCGAGCGTCACGTCGTGCACGTGGTTGTACACCGCGCTGCCCTGCATCCTGAAGCCGCCGAACTGCAGCGACGTGGCGGCGGACACCATGTGGTTCCACCTCGTGGGCCTCACGAAGCCGTACATGTCGGCGTCCATGTGGTTCCACTGGAAGTCGTACGCCGCTGACATCTTCCAGAAGCCGGTGATGTCGTACTGGTGCTGCGTGGAGGCGTACAGTTCGTTCTGCTTGTAGAGGTTGTCTATCATCATCACGGTGGTGTCCTTGTTGACGTACTTGGTGCGGAAGTAGGAGTACTTGGCCAGCAGCTTGGCGCGGTACTTGGGCGTGAAGCGTTTCTGCACGCGGCCCTGCACGAAGGAGTTGTTGTCGCCTATGCGCTCGCCTCTTCGCCACACGTTGTTCACTATGGCTCCGGGCACGCCGCGGTCCGAGGTGTAGTTGTACGCCTTCAGCATCCAGTCGCCGTCCTTGATGTCGCCGAAGAGGGCGGCCTCCAGGCGTGTGGCGCGTATGTCGCCGTTCTGCCGCACGGCGGTGGTGTCGTACATTATCTCGTCGGTCTTCACGGCCTTGCGGCGGTAGCGGAACTTGTACTCGCCGTTGCTGCTGAGCCATTCGCCGTTGAAAGAGAGCCGCACGCTTTCGGAGAGCTTGAGCTCGAGGAGCAGCGAGGGGTTGACGAGGCCGAACGAGCCCGTGCGGAACTTGGCGCGCATGTTGTACGTCTTGCCGTCGGAGAACTGCGGTGCGCGTGTCTGCATGTACACCGACCCGGCGGAGGCGAACTCCTTGGCGGCCTGCAGGAGCTGGCTCTTCTGCCCGTTGTAGAGCGAGATGCTCTGCATGTTGTCCAGCGAGTACATGCCCAGGTCCACCTGCCCGTTCTGCGCGTTGGCCAGCTCCACGCCGTCGTAGAACACGCCCACGTGGTTGGTGCCCATGGAGCGTATGTTGATGGTCTTGATGCCTCCCACGCCGCCGTAGTCCTTGAGCTGCACGCCGGAGAAGAAGCGCAGCGCGTCGGCCACGCTCAGGCTGTTGAGGCGTTCCATCTCCTCGCCGCTTATCACCTGGGCAGGTATGACTTCGGGCGACTCCTTGCCCACCACCACCACCTCGCGGATGGTGTGGATACTGTCCAGCGCTCCCGTGTCGGACGACTTCGGGGCCTGGGCGTACACCGTACAGATTGCCGCGGTGCGCAGCATGACGGCGCACGACAGCATGAACCTTGTTCTGATCATTTTCTAAACCTTGTTTTGTCTTCATTCCTACCCATCCCCAGGGGCGGATGAACAGCAACGCCAAAGCTTCCCTTTTCTCCTCGCACAGGAGGGAGTCTGGCGGAGCGACAATGGCAGGTCTTCTGACTCGCACCCAAAAACACGTTATCGTTACAAGCAGGCCTTCCCGAAAATGTCAGTGACCTTGTGAGGGCTTGTCCGTCCCCGCGCGGAGGCGGGGAAAATGGATGCTTACAGCAGCGGGACTGTCCGGGATTCTCACCCGGTTCCCTTTTTAATCGCACAGCGCGTGGCGTGTCCCTTTCCGGGGCGCGGCAGCGCTGAAGCGAACCAATTGCCGGCGCAAAGGTACGACAAAAAACAGTCCGCGCAAGCACTCGCCCATATATTTTTGCAAATTTGCGGTCGGCGAGGGGCGCAAAGAGGCTGTAGCTCGCAGGAGACAGCCCAAAAAAATATTCCGGGAAGGTCTCTCCCGCCACCGGCAGCCCCTTTCCGTTCCGCGTGGAGCCTTCATCGCGTGAATCTGGCCTCAAGCAGAGCGGAAAGTGGCAGGACTCGCCGAATCTTGCTTCCCGCAAGGCGGAACGGAGCCTTCATCGCGTGAATCTGGCCTCAAGCAGAGCGGAAAGTGGCAGGACTCGCCGAATCTTGCTTCCCGCAAGGCGGAACGGAGCCTTCATCGCGTGAATCTGGCCTCAAGCAGAGCGGAAAGTGGCAGGACTCGCCGAATCTTGCTTCCCGCAAGGCGGAATGGAGCCTTCTTCGCGTGAATCTGGCTTCAAGCAGAGCGGAAAGTGGCAGGATTCGCCGAATCTTGCTTCCCGCAAGGCGGAATGGAGCCTTCTTCGCGTGAATCTGGCTTCAAGCAGAGCGGAAAGTGGCAGGATTCGCCGAATCTTGCTTCCCGCAAGGCGGAATGGAGCCTTCTTCGCGTGAATCTGGCTTCAAGCAGAGCGGAAAGTGGCAGGATTCGCCGAATCTTGCTTCCCGCAAGGCGGAATGGAGCCTTCTTCGCGTGAATCTGGCTTCAAGCAGAGCGGAAAGTGGCAGGATTCGCCGAATCTTGCTTCCCGCAAGGCGGAATGGAGCCTTCTTCGCGTGAATCTGGCTTCAAGCAGAGCGGAAAGTGGCAGGATTCGCCGAATCTTGCTTCCCGCAAGGCGGAATGGAGCCTTCTTCGCGTGAATCTGGCTTCAAGCAGAGCGGAAAGTGGCAGGATTCGCCGAATCTTGCTTCCCGCAAGGCGGAATGGAGCCTTCTTCGCGTGAATCTGGCTTCAAGCAGAGCGGAAAGTGGCAGGATTCGCCGAATCTTGCTTCCCGCAAGGCGGAATGGAGCCTTCTTCGCGTGAATCTGGCCTCAAGCAGAGCGGAAAGTGGCAGGATTCGCCGAATCTTGCTTCCCGCAAAGCGGAATGGGGCTTTCTTCGCATGAATCTGGCTTCTCCGAAGACCCGGTGAAGTTCTCTGCAAGCCGCGCCAGCGTAGGAGGAGCGTTCGCGTCCGCTCGGCGACGAAGGAGACGCTTGCCGGAGCAAGAAACGCGGCCCCCACACATGTAGCGAAATCCTTTCCCTGCGCAGGGCGCGGCTTGGAAATCCGCGCCCGCTACCGCCCTTCGCGCCCTGATTCTTGCCTCTCCCTGACCGATTTTGGCGCGTAGTGCGGAAATACTTGGGGCTCGGGGCGCGCGAATATGGAATTTTGGCTGTACCTTCGCGACGACAAAGAACAAAAGAACCTTTAAAGAGAAGTAAAATGATTACAGAATTCCTACAATCGGGAGAAGTGTTGGAGAAGACCTCGGACGTGATGCAGATAGTCTCGGAGGGCAAGATGGAGTCTATGCTGAAAGAGCTTATCAGCTATTCCATCCATGCCGGGAAGAACATCCTGCTGGCCGTGGCCATATACTTCGCCGGAAAATTCGTTATTAACCTCGTGAACAGGGTGGTGAACCAGATGCTGGAGCGCAGGAACGTGGACCCCACGATAAAGTCGTTCCTCAAGAGCTTCGTCAACATACTGCTCACCGTGCTGCTGGCCATCACGGTGGTGAGCGCGCTGGGCGTGAACACCACGTCGTTCGCCGCCTTGCTCGCCTCGTTCGGCGTGGCTGCCGGTATGGCGCTCAGCGGCAACCTGCAGAACCTGGCCGGCGGAATAATAATACTCCTGCTCCGTCCCTTCCGGGTGGGCGACCTCATAGAGGCGCAGGGCACTGTGGGCACGGTGAAGGAGATACAGACCATACACACCGTGCTGCTGACGGCGGACAACAAGCAGATATTCCTGCCCAACGGCAGCCTGAGCAGCGGAAATATCGTCAACTACAGCAAAATGGACACGCGCAGGGTGGACCTGACCATAGGCGTGGAGTACGGCACCGACGTGGACAAGGTGCTGATGGCTCTGAAGGGCCTGGCCGCCGCCGACGCGCGCATTCTCCCCGACCCGGCGCCTTTCTTCGCGCTGAGCGAACTGGCGGACAGCAGCGTCAACTACACCGTGCGCCTGTGGGTGAAGAGCGCGGACTACAATGACGTCACCTTCGACATGACGCGCCGCATATACGAGGAGTTCAACAAGCAGGGCATAGGCTTCCCCTTCCCGCAGCTGCAGATACACAACTCGTAAGGCGGACAGCCCACACACCACGCGAAAAAGGATGCGCCCCCCGCGGAGGGAGCGCATCCTTTTTCGTGTAAGCCGGGCCGGCGGCTACAGCGAGCAGAGGAACAGCACTATCAGCTGGGCCGTGAGTATGCGCAGCACCATGCTGAGCGGATACACCGTGCTGTACGACACGGAAGGCGCGTCGTTGCCAGCCGCCTGGTTGGCGAACGCCAAGGCTGGCGGGTCGGTGGTGGAGCCTGCGATGAGGCCCATCAGCGAGAAGTAGTTGAGCTTGTACTTCAGTCGCGCCACGAGGCCCACGATGAGGATGGGGATGACGGTGATGAAGAATCCGCACCACACGTACGTCAGTCCGTCGCCCTTGAGCACCGTGTCGGCGAACGAAGCCCCGGCCTTGATGCCCACGCTGGAGAGGAACAGCACGAGGCCTATCTCGCGCAGCATCAGGTTGGCGCTCGTGGTGGTGTACGACACCAGCTTGAACTTGTAGCCGAAACGCCCTATGAGGATGGCTATGATGAGCGGGCCGCCGGCGAGGCCGAGCTTCACCGGAGTGGGCACGCCGGGAATGGCCACGGGTATGGAGCCGAAGATGATGCCCAGGAATATGCCTATGAAGATGGTGGAGAGGTTGGGGTGGTCGAGCTTCTTCACGCTGTTGCCCATCTTGTTGGCCACGCGGTCCACGGCGTCCTCGGGACCCACCACCACTATGCGGTCGCCCACCTGCATGCGCAGGTTGCGGTCGGCGTAGAGGTTAAGGTCGCCGCGGCGGATGCGCGTCACGTTCACTCCGTACACCGAGCTGAAGTGCAGGCTGCCGAACGTCTTGCCGTTCATGTTGGGCTGCGTCACCAGTATGTGCTTGCTCACGAAGGGCACGTCCTGCTCTTCCCACTCCACGTTGCACCCGGGGCCTATGAAGGCCATGATGGCTTCAGCGTCGTCCTGGGCGCACACTATGAACATCTTGTCGTCGACGTGTATCACCGTCTCGCCGTTGGGGATGGAGACGTGGCCGTCGTGCAGGATGCGGCTCACCACGAAGTCGCGCCCCAGGAACTGCTTCACCTGCATCAGCGTGCGTCCGTCCAGCGACTTGTTCATGGCCTGCAGCGTCATCTTGTGCGGAGTGGCGTGCGGGTTGGCGGCCCTCTCGAGGTCTATCTGCTCCTGTTCCTTCTTCAGGCTGATGCCGCATATCAGGCGCACCGCTATGGTGGCCATGATGATGCCCACCACTCCCAGCGGATAGGCGCAGGCGTAGCCGTTGGCTATGGCCGGGGCTTCGGCGCCGAATATCTGCGTGCACGCCTCAGTGGCGGCTCCCAGTCCGGGCGTGTTGGTGACGGCTCCGCAGAGCACGCCCACCATCATGGCCAGGTTGGTGGAGTTGGCCTTGGCGCTGGCGCCGCCGTCGTAGAATACCATGTAGAACAGGGCTATGCAGCACGCCACGTTCAGCAGTATGATGCTCGCCGCCATGAGGTTCATCTTGATGCCGCCCTCCTTGAGGCTCTCGAAGAAGCCCGGGCCCACCTGCAGGCCTATGCTGTAGACGAAGAGGATGAGGCCGAAGTCCTGTATGTAGGTGAGGATGTTGGTGGTGCCGGTGAAGCCGATGTGCCCAGCCACGATGCCGGCGAAGAGTACGAAGGTGACGCCGAGCGACACGCCGCAGACCTTCAGCCTGCCCAGGCCTATGCCTACGGAGATGACGATGGCGTACAGCATGACAATGTGGGCTACACTGTCAGTGGATGTAAATAGGGTTTGTAACCATTCCATAAACGCGAAAGGATGTTTGATGTTTTTTGTTTTGGCTGCAAAGGTATGCAAAAAACAGGACACGAGGTCTCGCACGGCGGCGTTTTGTGCTTTTTGGCGCATATAATCGTTTGTTTCGGAAGCTTTTGTTTTGCCTGTACTCCAAAAATGGTTAACTTTGCGTCCGCTAAAACATACATTATTCTATTTAAGCTATGTCAGAAAGTAAAGAAAAGCTTTTTTCTGATTTCACCGCTCCCACCCGTCAGGAATGGCGAGACAAGATAGAGGTGGACCTCAAGGGCGCGGACTATCAGAAGAAAATGGTTTGGAGAACCAACGAAGGTTTCAATATGGAACCGTTCTACCGCAAGGAAGACGTTGACGGGCTGCCCCTCGTGAACGCGCTCCCCGGTGAGTTCCCCTACGTCCGCGGAAACAAGGCTGCGGACAATGAGTGGTATGTCCGTCAGGACATCAAGTGCGACTGTGCCAAGGAGGCCAACGCAAAGGCCCTGGACATCCTGAACAAGGGTGTGGACAGTCTGGGCTTCGTCATTCCCGCCGACAAGCTGAGCGCGGAATACATAGCCACTCTGCTGGACGGCATCTACGTGGAGTGCGTGGAACTCAACTTCAAGACCTGCCAGCGTCACTGCGTGGAGCTGGCCAAGCTCCTCGTGGACTACTTCAGCGCCAAGGGCTGCAAGAAAGAGGCCGTGACGGGAAGCGTCGCCTTCGACCCCATAGAGAAGATCGTCTGCAGCGGCAAAGACCGCTCCGCCCTCGTGGCTTCAGCCAAGGAGATGGCGGAAACGCTGGCCGGGTACCCCAACTTCCGCGCCGTGGCAGTGAACGCGTACACGCTCACCAACGCCGGCGCTTACAGCTATCAGGACTTGGGCTACGCCCTCGCCTGGGGTAACGAGTACCTGGGCGCTATGGTGGAGGCCGGCGTGGCTCCGGAGCTGGCGGCTTCCAGCATCAAGTTCAACATCGGTATCAACGGCGTCTACTTCATGGAGATTGCCAAGCTGCGCGCCGCACGTCTGCTGTGGGCGCAGATAGTCAGCCAGTACACCGACTGCAAGGAGAGCACCAAGATGCACGTGTGCGCCGTCACCACCACTTACAACCAGACAGTCTTCGACTCGTACGTCAACCTGCTGCGTTCGCAGACCGAGGCCATGAGCGCCGCCCTGGGAGGCGTGGAGAGCATCGTGGTGACTCCGTTCGATACACCTTACGAGGTTCCCACCGAGTTCGCCGAGCGCATAGCCCGCAACCAGCAGCTGCTGCTGAAGGAGGAGAGCCACTTCGGACGCATCGTGGACGTGGCCGGAGGCTCTTACTTCCTGGAGATGCTCACCAAGTCCCTCGCCGAGCAGGCGTGGAAACTCTTCCTCAGCGTGGAGGAGAAGGGCGGCTTCCTGAAGGAGGCTTTGGCCGGCGACATACAGAACACGGTCAACGACACCAACGCCGCACGCCACGCCAACGCCGGCAAGCGCAAGGAGTTCCTGCTTGGCACCAACCAGTTCCCCAACTTCACCGAGAAGAGCGACGGCAAGGCACCTGTGGAGCGTTGCTGCTGCTGCGCCGAGGCTGGCGAGATACCCGCGCTGAAGCCCACGCGTCTGGCCAGCGAGTTCGAGACGCTGCGCCTCACCACGGAGAAGGCCGCCAAGGTGCCCGTAGCCTTCATGCTCACCATCGGCAACCTGGCCATGCGTCAGGCACGCGCCCAGTTCTCATGCAACTTCCTGGCGGCTGCCGGCTACAAGGTGATAGACAACCTGGGCTTCGCCACCGTGGAAGAGGGTGTGGACAAGGCACTGGAGGCAGGGGCCGACATCGTGGTCATCTGCTCCAGCGACGACGAATACGCTGAGTACGCCATACCGGCATTCAAGTATCTCGACGGTCGCGCCATGTTCGTGGTGGCAGGAGCTCCGGCTTGCGCCGAAGACCTGAAGGCCGCTGGCATAGAGAACTTCATACACGTCAGGGTCGACCAGCTGAAGACCTTGAAAGAGTATAACGCTAAACTCGGAATCTAAGAATTATGGCACGCAAATCATTTAGCAATATAGATATCTTCAGCGGCATAGCCGCAAAGAACGGCCAGGAGTGGCAAAAGGAGGCTTGCATCACCGCCAACTGGAGAACCCCCGAGCAGATAGACATCCAACCCGTTTACACCAAGGAAGACCTCGAGGGCATGGAGCATCTCGACTTCGCCGCAGGTATTCCTCCCTTCCTGCGCGGCCCGTACAGCATGATGTACCCCTTCCGCCCGTGGACTATCCGCCAGTACGCCGGCTTCTCCACAGCCGAGGAGAGTAACGCGTTCTACCGCCGCAACCTGGCGTCGGGACAGAAGGGACTTTCCGTGGCCTTCGACCTCCCCACGCACCGCGGTTACGACCCGGACAACGAACGTGTGGTAGGCGATGTGGGCAAGGCGGGCGTTTCCATCTGCTCGCTGGAGAACATGAAGGTGCTCTTCGACGGAATACCCCTCAACAAGATGTCCGTCTCCATGACCATGAACGGAGCCGTGCTTCCCATCTTGGCGTTCTACATCAACGCCGGTCTGGAGCAGGGCGCCAAGCTGGAGGAGATGGCGGGCACCATACAGAACGATATCCTCAAGGAGTTCATGGTGCGCAACACTTACATCTATCCGCCATCATTCTCCATGAAGATTATCGCTGACATCTTCGAGTACACCTCGCAGAAGATGCCTAAGTTCAACAGCATCTCCATCTCGGGCTACCACATGCAGGAGGCCGGTGCCACTGCCGACATAGAGCTGGCCTACACGCTGGCCGACGGTATGGACTACCTCCGCGCAGGTATCAACGCCGGCATTGACGTGGACGCCTTCGCGCCTCGCCTCAGCTTCTTCTGGGCCATCGGCATGAACCACTTCATGGAGATAGCCAAGATGCGCGCCGGACGTCTGCTCTGGGCCAAGATAGTGAAGAGCTTCGGAGCCAAGAACCCCAAGTCCATGGCACTGCGCACGCACTCGCAGACTTCGGGATGGTCGCTCACCGAGCAGGATCCGTTCAACAACGTGGGACGTACCTGCATAGAGGCCATGGCGGCGGTGCTCGGACATACGCAGTCGCTGCACACCAACGCTCTGGACGAGGCCATAGCGCTGCCTACCGACTTCTCAGCGCGTATCGCCAGAAACACGCAGATATACATCCAGAACGAGACGCAGGTGTGCAAGCACATCGACCCGTGGGCAGGCTCGTACTATGTGGAGAAGCTCACGCAGGAGCTTTACACCAAGGCGTGGGACCACATACAGGAGATAGAGAAACTGGGCGGTATGGCCAAGGCCATAGAGACCGGTCTGCCCAAGATGCGTATAGAGGAGGCCGCGGCACGCACCCAGGCGCGTATCGACTCCGGCGTGCAGACCATCGTGGGTACCAACAAGTACCGTCTGGAGCACGAAGACCCCATCGACATCCTGGAGATTGACAACACCGCCGTACGTCTGCAGCAGGAGGCTTCGCTGAAGGAACTGCGCACCAACCGCAACGAGGAACAGGTGAAGAAAGACCTGGCCGCCATCACGGAGTGCGTACGCGAGTTCAACGAGGGCAAGAAGAGCGAGCACAACTTGCTCGACCTTGCCGTGACGGCAGCCGGCCACAGGGCTACTCTGGGTGAGATAAGCGACGCTTGCGAGGCTATCGTGGGCAGGTATAAAGCAGTAATCAGAACTATTTCGGGCGTGTACAGCAGTGAATCCAAGAACGACAAGGAATTCGAAAAGGCTTGCCAGTTGACAGAAGAGTTTGCTAAACGGGAGGGCCGTCGTCCTCGTATCATGATTGCCAAGATGGGTCAGGACGGTCACGACCGCGGCGCAAAGGTGGTGGCTACGGGCTATGCCGACTGTGGCTTCGACGTGGATATGGGACCGTTGTTCCAGACTCCGGCGGAGACCGCGCGCGAGGCTGTGGAGAACGACGTCAACGCCGTAGGAGCCTCTTCCTTGGCTGCGGGTCACAAGACTCTTATCCCGCAGCTCATAGAGGAACTGAAGAAGCTCGGCCGCGAGGACATCATGGTGGTGGCAGGCGGTGTGATACCTGCACAGGACTACGACTTCCTCTACAAGGCCGGCGTGGCTGCTATCTTCGGTCCCGGCACCAGCGTAGCCAAGGCTGCCTGCGACATGATGGAAATATTGCTTGACAAGGAGTAGTCCATCCGCTCCCGCATACTTTCTTTGGGCAAAGTCTCTTCCCTGGGGCTTTGCCCAATTTGGTTATCGATTGTAGAACTTTTTTTAACCCTGTGTTCTTGACATGTTCCTTCGTCGCCGAGCGGACGCAAATGCGCCTCCTGCGTTTTGTCGTTAGTAGGAGCGTTTGCGCCAAACGCGA
>CAVHNA010000019.1:0-21493 GCA_963637205.1 Bacteroidaceae bacterium | reverse complement strand
GACACCAGTCGGTTGAGTGTGGCTACCAGAGTATCTACTTTTGTTACCACTTGTTCCAGCTTAGGCATGATGTCAGCCGCCTTTGACATTAGACCGGAGGCGTCACTTCCTTGTATCGTGTCGCCTGGCTGATAGGCTTCTCTTAGGTTGGTGGCAAGCAGCATGTTCAGCGTGCAGCCGCCGAGCATGGCTTCGTCAAGTACTGCAGAACTGCCCTTAGGGATGCGTAGCCCCCTGTCAGTGCTTATTTCCACCAATACCTGTCCGGGATTGTCGTAGTCGTAGATGATGTCGCTTACTATGCCCACATTGTATCCGTCTGCGTATACGGTACTACTTTTGCTAAGTGCTTTGGCATTGGAAAATCTTATGTAGTATATGTCACTGGTGGTAAAGAGATTTATTCCTTTCAGGAAATTTATTCCAAAAAACAATATTACCAATGCAATAACTCCCGCCAATCCTATTTTTACTTCTTTTTTCATCTCTACGCTTCTTGTTTTATAAGTATGGAGTATAGTATATATTATAAAATATGTGTAGGTTTTCTGTATTTCTCCTCTGTTCTTGTTTCGCTTGATGCATTGCACGTTGTTATTTCTTGTACTCTTTGAAAGCCCTATAGATGCTCTGTGCAAGTGTAGCTGTACCGGAGGAAGAGTTCATATACTTCTCCTCGGCTGAGTTGTTTATGTATCCCAACTCTACCAATACGGCAGGCATGCTTGTTTGCGCAAGTACGAGAAGTCCCGCTTGGTGCACTCCTCTGTCTGTCCGTCCGCCATACGAAGAGAACTGCTTCTGTATTTGTTTGGCGAAACTTACGCTGGATGCCATGTTCTGGTCTTGCATAAGTTCGAATATTATATAGCTTTCGCTACTCTTGGGGTCAAAGCCTTCGTACTTTTGCTTGTAACCGTTTTCCAGAGTGATGACGGTGTTCTCCCTCTTCGCCACATCCAGATTTTCCGCTGCTCGGTGCATTCCCAAGGTGTATGTCTCTGTGCCGTGGATGGATGTGCCTTTCCTTCCAGCTGCGGTACTGTTGGCGTGTATGCTGATGAACAGGTCGGCTTTTTCCCTGTTGGCAATGGCGGCGCGTTCGTGCAGTTCCACGAATGTGTCAGTCTTGCGCGTATACACCACTTTCACATCCGGACAGTTCTTCTCAATCAGACTGCCAAGAGCGAGGGCTACTGCAAGGTTTATGTTTTTTTCCTTTGACGTTTTCCCCAGAGCTCCGGCGTCTTTTCCTCCGTGCCCGGCGTCTATAACGAGAGTGTATGCCCAAGCATTCACGCTCAAGCATACACTTGCTATTATAGCCAATATTCTTCTCACCTTACACAATTTTGCACAAAAGTACTGAAATTTCATGAAAAGTCAAAGGAGACAAGACAAAAAGGTCAGGTTTGTGTACATTATATGTTATAGGACTGTGCGCATTTACATCTTCCACCTTGCTCCTGCCATTATCCAGATGCCCGGTTGTTGCACACAGGCAAGGTCGTAGTATTTTCGGTTGGTGATGTTTGTCCCTTTCACATACAACTCATAGTGTGTATCTGTCCATTGGACATTCAAGTCCAATGTGGCGTATGCGCTGTACTTGGTTAACGCTCCTGTAGCTTTCGCCCTTAGGAATCCTGTTGTGGGGTCTACGTACGTTTCTCCGTAAGGTATATAGCCTCCCATTCTGTCCTGCCATCTGAGGCTCCATGTGGCGTACAGCTTCCCTGCTATTCTGTGGTGTAGGTTGGCTGTAAGCTTGTGCCGGAGATATTCCATAGCGTAGTTGGACTTGAAGATATCTACGTCGTCATGTCTTGTCTGCGTGATATATGTGTATCCCAAACTCAGACTTTTCACCAATGTGTTGCGGGAAGTCATTTTCTCAAAGTCTAATTTTATCTGCGCCTGAGCTCCGAGGTTGTCCAGATTGAAAGCCGCACTATGATAGGTGTCGTCTTCGCTGTACATTACCCAGTCTATCATGTCTTTGCCGCGATGGTAGAAAAGGCGGGCCTGTGCGCTTATACAGTGTGTGGTGAACTGTGAACCTATCTGTAGCGAACGGTTTATTTCCGGCTTAAGCCCCTTGTTGCCTACATGAGTTGCGCTTTTGTAGTAGAGCTCTGTGAAGGATGGTAGGCGGAAGCCTTTGTTGTACGACAAGAAGAACTTCCAGTGCCTGGCGGGACGGTATGCGATGTCAATGCCTGGATAGAAACGGTATTTGTGGTCTACGCTTGTGGTCATGTCCGCCATCACTCCAGCTGATATTGTCCATCGTTCCAGTAGGATGTTGTGTTCAAGATTGAATGACACCGATGTGCGGTCGTCCTGTTTGGTGTACTGGATGCCTTCTTCTCCTCTCACGTTTACATATTGCTTTTCTTGTAGGTCTTGGCCAAGACTGGTGCTGAGTATGCCTTCTTGTCTTATGTCTGCGGCTACGGCGGTTCTTCCTGCCCACCAGCTGGTGTATGCTCCTATTTTCATTCCATACACATCAGCCTGGTGAAAGTTCTCGCCGAAGTGGTTGTTGTGTACTAGTTCGAAGTTGTCGTACGTCCTGTTCCAATATATTTGTGGGGTAAAATGAAACTTTCCGTTAGTCTCTCCGGAGACAGATATCAAATAACGCTCGTTACGTTCGTATTGGTCGGGATATGCGGCACTGTAGAAGGTGTTCGCTCCATAGGCTTTCTTGCTGAATCCGGCTTGCCAAGAGAGTGACATGGCATCACCGTTCCAGTTGCCTCTGTAGAACACTTGTCCTTTCTTCCAACTGCTGTTGGCACTTCCTCCGTCTGACCGTCCGCCGCCGCCGCTGATGCTGTTGTTCCATCTTCCTTTTGTAAGTTCCCCTCTTGCTTCTGCGTTTACAGTGCCGAAAGAACCTCCTTCCGCCGCCACTTCAGCTGAGCTTTTGCCGCTGTGACGTGTAATGATGTTGATGGCTCCGCCGAAGCTTTGGCCTCCGTACACACGACTTGCGGAGCCTTCTAGAATTTCTATTCGCTCAATGTCGCTTATGGTAACTGGAAAATCCGCGGCGAGGTGGCCTGTATGCGGATTGCTTATATTTACCCCATTGAGGAGGATGGTTATTTGGTCAAAATTGCCTCCGTCAATGCTGATGTCCGTCTGAATACCAAAGCCACCTCGTTGACGGACGTCCACTCCAGTGGCTAACTTTAGAAGATCATTAACACTTTGCGCTCCCGCTTGTTCGACGTCTGTGCGGCTTAGCACAGAAACGATGCGTGCGGCTTGTAGCGCTGTAAGCGGGGCAAGTGTGCCCGCTACCGTCACCGTCTCCAGTTCTTTTCCTTCCTTTACGTAGTCTTCGGTGTCGTGTGCCGGCGTTGGTGTAGTGGAGCATGTTGCTTCTGCCTGTGTTGCTACAGCCAGAGTGGATACGCTCAGTACACCTATCCGTACTTCACGCTTCAGACTTGCGAAGGCGCAATACCCCCTGTTGGCGAATTGCTTCCAGACTGTGGACGGTGCCTTCTGCGTCCTTTTTTTGTACATTGTTGTTGATTATAAGTTATTAAACAGATTGCATTGTGCGTTACAATAGCAAGACTTGTTCTGATTTTTTTTGTCTGTTAGCCTTCTTTCGGTTTTTATATTAACGTCATCCCGGCTTCCCGGCACTTTTTTCTCATGCTGTCGGGCCAAATGCTGGACTGCGTTTCACCTATGTGAGCCTTGTGCAAGAGTGTCATGCAGAGTCTGCTCTGTCCTATGCCACCGCCTATTGAAAGTGGGAGAGAGCCTTCCAAAAGTCTACGGTGGAAGTAGAGGCTTTTCCGGCTTTCTTTGCCTTGGAGCGCCAGTTGTCTGAGCAAGGCTTCTTTGTCCACTCGTATTCCCATGCTGCTCAGCTCTATGCTACGTCCAAGGATGGGATACCACACAAGCAGGTCGCCGTTCAGACCGATGTAGCCCTCTTCATTAGGAGTGCTCCAGTCGTCGTAGTCAGGGGCGCGCAGGTCGTGCTCCTTGCCGTCACTCAACTTGTTCCCTATACCCATTATGAATACCGCTCCATATTTTTGGCATATTAGGTCTTCGCGCTCTTTGGCGGTTTTGTCGGGGTACATCTGCAGTAGTTCCTCGCTATGTATGAAGTGCACGTCCTCCGGAAGGAATGGCTTCAGCTGTGGGTATGTTTCGCAGATGTAGAACTCTGTACGCAGTATGGCGCTGTATATTTTGTTCACTATCTTGCGCAAGAAAGCTACGTTGCGGTTCTCTTCTTTTATCACGCGTTCCCAGTCCCACTGGTCTACATACAGACTGTGTATGTTGTCCATTTCCTCATCTGAGCGGATGGCGTTCATGTCGGTTACTATTCCGAATCCTGCTTCTATCTGGTATTCCGCCAGTGTCACCCTTTTCCATTTGGCCAGACTATGCACCACTTCCGCCACGGCCTCATTCATATCTTTGATGGGGAAGCTTACGGGGCGTTCCACCCCGTTCAGGTCATCGTTGATGCCAAGGCCTCTAAGCACGAACAAGGGTGCGGTGACACGTCTGAGTCTCAGCTCTGTGCTGAGGCTGTTCAAAAAGAAGTCTTTTATTTTCTTTATTGCGAGCTCCGTCTGTTTCAAGTCCAACAGAGCTTCATATCCAACTGGTTTGAGTAGCTTGCTCATTGTTATTTGCTTTTTATCGGTGTGATGTCAAAATCTTATGCAAAGGTAGTGATTTATTTTCAATATGTAAGCAAATGACAAGAAAAAGAGTCAAAAAGTATCGTATAATGGTGTATTTACTTTAAGATTATGGTGCGTGTGCCTGCATCGTATGACACACCGTCACAGCACAGGAACTTTTCTATTATGCCGTTGCAAGAGAGCTCTTGAGGAGTCCCTGTGATGACGCCTTGAGCGGTCATCAGCCAAAGGAGGTCGCTCAGTTGAAGTGCCATTTCCACGTCATGCGTACTCATGAAAATAATTTTATCTTCCTCGTGCGCAAGATTTCTCAGCAGGCGCATTATCTCTACTTTGGAAGGGAAGTCAAGGAATGCAGTAGGCTCGTCCAACAGTATGATAGGTGTATTTTGGGCAAGAGTCTTGGCTATCATAGCCTTTTGGCGTTCTCCATCACTCAGGGTTGTTATGCGTCTGAGTCTCATGTCAGTTATGCCCGTAGTTTGTATAGCGTTTGTCACTATTTCCTCGTCGTTAGATGATAGCTTGCCCCAGAATCCTGTGTATGGACTTCTTCCCAGTGCCACCAAATCGTGGACTGTGAGCAATGAATCGTCAATGCGATCTGTGAGCACTACTCCTATGGTACGGCTTTTCTCTTCCTGTGTCATATCGCCTACAGACTTGCCGTTCACGTATATGTCACCGTCCAATGGTGGTTGGAATGCGCATAGAGTTCGTAGTAGAGTGCTTTTACCCACACCGTTGGCTCCAAGCAGGCACGTCAGCTTCCCTGGCTCTATGGTAGAGGTGAGGTTGCTTGTTACGGTATGCTTGCCATAACCAGTGGCAAGATTTTTGATTTCTATCATCCTTGTGTTATTCGATATTTCTGCGGTTGTCACGAATGCCTCTGTCTGAATATCACGTATAGTATTACAGGTGCTCCTATCAGAGGCGTGATGACGTTTACAGGTATCACGCTGCCGTCGTTGGGCATTGTGCTTATGAGGTTGCATGACAATGTAAGTATGCTTCCGGTCAGCATGGTACCTGGTATGAGTATCAGATGTTTGGAGGTACGTAGTCCCAGCCGTGCTATGTGCGGCACTGCCAGTCCGAGGAATGCTATGGGGCCGCAGTATGCGGTGGTAGTGGCGGTTAGCAGTCCTGTCACGAGCAGTAGGCTTTGGCGCATACGGTGGATGTTTACTCCCAGGTTTTGTGCGTATCTGTCGCCCAACAACAGAGCGTCGAGAGGCTTTGCAAGCAGTGTGGCTGCTATAAGTCCGGTTGATATGAGCAAGATGAATGCCGGTAGATGAGAAATGGCAGGTCCTGCGAAGTTACCCATTCCCCACATCACATAACTCCGGGTGCCTTGTTCTGTCGCTCCGTAGACGAGCAGTTGTATTATGCTGCTGGTCACATTACCTATCACCACACCCGTTATGAGGAGCATGGCTTGTTGCTTGACCCATTGCGAAAGGGTAAGTAGCAACGACATCACGCATAAGGCACCCATCATGGCGGCCATCACCGTGCCTACAAACCCGCTCGTCGTAAGACCGCCCAGCGTGAATCCGCCGCCTAGTAGTACCAATGCCACGCCCAAGTTTGCCCCGGCGTCAATGCCGAGTATTGATGGGCCTGCCAGAGGGTTTCTGAACGCAGTCTGCAGTAACAGTCCGCACGTGCCTAGGGAAGCTCCGCACAGCAGTGCGACAATCATCTGTGGTATGCGACTTTCCTTTATTATGATAGTCCATGCGGCGTTTTCTCCTTCTGTGTTTCCTCTTAGCAGACTCCATAGGAAGCTCGCCGGAATATCTACTGAACCAAAGAAAACGTTTGCCATGGACAACAGTGCTACGGCGGTTGCCATCAGAAAGAGTATATACAGATGTCTCATTTCAAACGGTGGTAGTAATTTTTTTTCGCCTTAACGCCTAGGGTGGGGTGGAATATCTCTACAAGGTTGCTCAACAAGTATTCCGGATGGAACGGTGTTTCTTCGTAAAAGCCAGTGTTCTCAGTATTGCAAACCCAGATGGCGGACTTGATATGCGTAAGTAGTGGGAAATCGTTGACGATATCAGCATGCGTGATTGCCCCATGATGTTTAATAAGCCATATATCTGCATTGTTAGCTCTTTCCAGTACGTGCTCAATGCTCAGTGCCACGTTGCCTGCTCCGTGCTTGTCTGCAAAGAGATAGTTAGCCCCTGCGTCGGTATATAGCATGCCCATGGTGCTTTCTCCTTTGGGCATATACCATTGTCCGCTTACAGGCAACTCGCATATCATGGAAGGCCTTTCCTCACATCCGGATACTTTGCTGCATATGTTGTTGTAGTCGCTTTTTACCTTTGCGAAAATGCTGTCGGCTTTTTCGCTTGTGCCGAACAATCTGCCGTAGAGACGAATCCATTCTGCGCGTGCCAGAGGCCCCACCTCCATATAATCGGCACACTCTATGATAGGGATGCAGAGGCTTTCCATTCTGCCGTAACCTTCGTTGTTCTCAAATGGACTTATCATCAGAGCGTCTGGCTGGAGAGCAATGATGGCTTCTACGTTTGGACTCAGACCGTTGCCGAGGTCAATAATGCTGCCGTCCTGTAGTCCCTTGTCCACGAATGGGAGATGTATGTATTTTGAGTCGCAAACGCCAGCTATGGCATCTTCGACGCCAAGTTCCTGTATCAAGGCGCAATGGACGCTGGTGAATGCGGCCGCATTTTGTAGAGGTACATGCACCACGGAAGTTTCTTTTTCTTCACAATGTGCCTTGTTTCCTTTTTGGCAGAGGCAATATCGGCGCAGTGTCTTGCCAGTGTTCCATGGGTCGCGTATCTCCACGTCCGTATGGCCTTCCTTTTCCACTATGGTTAGTAGTTTTGCGTATTCCAACCTTAGTGTATCGCCCTCCGTTGATGTTCCCGTTCCCTTTCTGTCAGTGCATGATAGCAGTGTCACTGTGGTTAGCAGGAAGGATATAAGACATTTGTTCATGTTCTGTCCTTCTTTTAGAATTGTGGTTTTAGCTCTATGTATATTCCGAAGTTACGCGGCGCTATGTGATGGCTTAGCACCGTTACGTACTCGCTCCCCAACAAGTTGTTCACTGCGGCCTTTACTGAAATGTACATCCACTGCCACGTGAAGGACTTGGATAAGGATATGTCCGACATGAAGTACGGTTTCAGTACGCCCGTGATGTATTTCGACTCGTTGCTGGTGGTGGTGTAGCGTTCGCTATAGAAATTCCATTTGTACGTTAGAGTCCAGCTCTTCCAACTTAGTTCGGGAGACACGTTCGCCGAGTGCAGCGGTATGTAGCATAGTTGCTTGCCGTACGACATGTCGTTGTCGTTTGCCTTGTCTTCCTTGTTGATGGAGGCCGTGTAGGCGTAGCTGCCGTTGACGTTGATAGCCAGTTCGTGGTTCAACTTCATCTTTATGCGTAGGCTGCATTCTGTGCCGTAGCTGTGCACTCGTTTTACGTTGTCAGGTTCCCAGAAGCCTTTCTGGTTGGGCAGCCATTGTATCCAGTTGTCTATGTATGAGTCAAAAGCGGAGACATTGCCGCTTACATCAATCTTCTTGTTGTAGCGGTGAAACTTCATTCCGCCGTCGTAAGTAAATCCTTTCTCGGGCGTCAGGTCTGGATTTCCACCTGGCTTGAAGTACATATCGTTCATGCTCGGATATCTGTAGTTGCGGGTTACTGATGCTTTCAAGGTCACGTCCCACGGATGGAATATCGTGTATTCGGCGAAGAAAGCGGGTATCGGAGACAGTACGTTTCCCAGATACGCCTCCTCGCGTATTATGGCGGAAAGGGAGAAGTCTCTCAAAGGCCTCCATCTGGTACAGAGGCTTATATTTCCTTCCCATCGTCCTTTTTTGTAGTTTTCGCCGGTATGATAAGGGCTTCGGTCGTAACTCCTTACATGGTTATATCCGACTTCTGCATTTCCTTCCAACGTCCAGTTCTCAGTTGGCATCCACTTTGCGTATGCTTTCGTTTGTGCCGAGTTGGTGTAGCTTCTGCTCTTGGTGATATTGGACGTGATGCCTTGTCGGGTGGTGGAGTAGTCGTATCCTACGTCTTGGTACGAATATCCCGCTCTTATTCCTGCCGTCCAGTTGTCGTCAAGGCGTTCGTACGAAAGTGAGGAACGGAGCGTGTTGAACTTCTGCTCGTTTGTGAAGTCTGTGTCGTCCTTGTAGTCTACGCTGAGGAAAGGCAATCCTCGTGTGGTGAGAGTGTACCATGCAGACAGGCCTACGTGGTTTCCGTGACGGTCGTTGTAGTGCAAGTCCTGTAGCACGTGGAGGTCGTCGAAGTATCCGCTTTTGTTTTTCTCTTTTGGGTGATAGCTGTATATGACGTTGCCGCTTTCGTCTTTTACGTCGGTCTTCTTGTCGTGGTTGGTGTATGTGAAGTCGTTGTCTGATTTGGCGTATCCTACTCTTGTGCTCGTACTCCAATGACCATTGGAGTAGTTGAAGCGCAGAAACTGGTCGAAAGTCTTGTATGACCCGAATCCCTGTATATACTGTAGTCCTACACCGTCTTCGGCTACAGGTCTGCTCTTCATGTCCACGGCTCCGCCCAGTCCTCCACCGGTGACGTTCAGGGACGACGCACCGTAGTAAAGGCTCACGTCGTCCACAAAGAAGGATGGAATAGTGCTGAAGTCAAAACTGCCCAACATGGGAGAGTTGATGTTCAGTCCGTTCCACAGAACCTGTGTGTGACAAGGCGACGTGCCTCTGAATTCCGCCGTTGACTCCGTCGCTCTTCCGTATGATTTTATGAATACCGAGGTACTGCAGTCTAGCACGTCAGCCATTGACAGGGAGATGTTGTCGTGCAGTGCAGTGGAGTCAATGACAGTCTTTTGTACCCCAGTGTCCGCCAGCCTGTGCGAAGCTCTCACGTTTACTGTCCTCATGGTGGTCGCCTGCGCCTGTGCTTCTTGTCCGCCGTTCAGAGCCAGGCATAGTAAACAGATTATGGAGAGCTTTGTTATCATTTCCCCTATCTTGTTATTTTCCAGATGGCGTACACCTCAGTAGAGGCTTCGCCCAGATTTGGAGTCCACCCTGTCTGTCCTGTCTGCACCTTTACGAAGTCTATGTATGGCAGGTTGGCTGGAGTACCGTCGGCGTTTACTGCATTGCTTATTTTGAAATAGCCGAGAGCGTTGGAATAGTCAATGGCGTTGTTGCGGAAATAGTCGTCTCCGTCGTTGTCTGCGTATCCCCACTTGAAGGGAGGAAACATTGATACGCCATCCTTGTATGTATGAGCGTCCTTGAGTCTTGAACCATAGTATGTCCTGTATTCGTTGCCGTCTTCGTCCTCCTCTGTCAGCACCCAGTCTTGCCAATAGGAGTCGTGCTTGTTCCAGTTCTCCATGTACGGTATCACGTCTTCGCCGCCCATATTGTCCGTCCATCGGATGTCACTCTTCGGTAAGGTCGGCTTGTAGTATGTGATGGCGTAGCCTGTAGTCTCGTTCTCTGTGCCGTACTCACTTCCGGCCAGTTCGTACCATTCGTCGTTTGGCAGTCCGTCTCCATTAGTGTCCATGCTCACCCACACTATGCCGGGTTCGTTCTGGTAGCTGTAAGGATTGCCCTTTATGGCAATGTCATAATCGCCGTGACTGTTAGCTACGCTTTCCTTAAATCCTGCCACCACGTAGCCGCCCTGTCCTCCAAGGCTTACCATCCACTGTTTCTTGAAGTGGCTCATCACGGAGTCGCAGGCTTCTTCCATGGTGGCTCCTTCGTGTATGAAGTCTCCCACCAGAGTGAAGCCGTTTACTTGGTGCCCTGGCGCTGGCATATATTCGAATATTGTGTCTACCAGTGCCAGTTTGCTCTTGTTGGTGTCTTCTTTGTTGTCTCCTCCTTCAGGAATGTCGTCTGTTGCGTCCGTAAAGGCGAAGTCGTTGGGTATGATGCCCACCTTGAAGTTGTCTATAGGATTCCCGTTCTCGTCATAGCGGTATATCACGCCTGCCTGTTTGTAATCCACGGCATCTGCCAGATATATCTCGCCGTTGTAGGGGCTCACCTTTATCCCATATAGCATATGGCGTGTGCCGTCTTCGTTGAGAGGAGCTTGCAGGAAAGGCGTGGAGGGGAAGTCCTGTCCGGTGACGCCCATTTTGTACACGTCGTTGTTGAGAATATATATAATGTCTCGGTTGGGCGACATCGCTATCTTCACTGTAGTCTCGTCTGTGTCAAGCGTCATGTCAAGTTCTGTCTCTCTGCTTTTGGGGTCGATGCGGTAGAGATGAGGCTTGTCGTTCCCGAAGGTTTCTTCGCCAGTGCTGTATCCCCCGTCCGTAATAACCCATAGCTTCTCGTTGCAGTCCACTGCCATAGACTTGGGCTGCCAGCTGCTGAGCGTTATGCTGTCTTTCACCTCGTCTTTTCGCGTGTCTATTATCAGTATGTTGCGGCTGTACGACCAACAGTTGACGAACACTTCGTCTCCCACCTGCACCATTTCCTCGGTAGAAGCGTATCCGTTTACAGAGGCTTGTCCTGTGCTCACGCTTCTGGTGTATCGCATGGTCTGTGGGTTTATGACAGTGATGTATGGCGAGTACAGGTCTGTGATATATGCCTTTTGTTTGTTTACGAAATGTATGAACCTTGGGTTTATCATGTGTTCTGTTTCGCCCGTGGTTATCTGTCCTTCCACTTTGAACGTCTTGATGTCTATTTTCCATACGATGCCGCTGTTCTCCACCGGTATGTACGCCTTGCCGTCCATGGTGTTTATAGACTGTCCGGTGTCTCCAACCTTGCGGTCGTTGGCTCGCTGGAATATGCCGTTATACACCTCTTTCGTTTCCGTGTTGTAATACGACAGCGAGGAGTTTCCGCTGTTGTAGTTGCCCTCGCAAAGTATGAATACGCCCTTGCCTACGTTCTTGAAGACTTCTTGCGGTGTCTCCTCTGTAGTTTCGCAGGAGGAGAATATAACGAGACTCGTCCAGATGAAAATCCGGACGAGTCCTAGAATCTTGCCTTTGACCGTATAGGCAGTCATTGTTATTTTTCTACTACTATGTTGTCCACTGCCACGTACTTGGGAGTGTTCAGACCCCAGTCGCCCTTGTTTGTTCCGTCGAAGGTGAATGTTATGCTCTTGGCGGTGTCGTCGAATTCAAATGTTTTGAATCCGTCCTGCACAGTCGTTCCGCTGGCCATAGGCACTGTATATTTTGTTTCTGCGCCGTTGGCTTTCTTGAAGGTGAGTATCACGTCGAATTCATATCCGTCCCCGGCCTCGTTCTTCACCATCGTGTTGTATGCGTAGGCTACCAGGGAGAGGTCAATGCTCTTGATGCGGTGGTCTGCGCTGTCGGCGAACTCCAGTACACTGCCGTCTTCATACGCCACGGCGAAGTTGCCTGTGCTCTTGGTCACTGAGAGCTGTTCTGTGTAGTCCTTGGCGTCCGGGTTTACATAGTTGGAGATGGCGAAACCGTTGCTCCAGCCATATCCGAGTCCCCACGCTGTCCAGTCGGCTTTCACCACCTTTGAGCTGAGGGATGTGGCAGCGTCAGTCCACTTGTACTCATCGGCACTGTAGATGAGAGAACCTCCGTACTGTTGATTGTCGATGAGATTGTTCCAGTACTCTCCGTCAAAGGTCACTGTCTGATACTCTGTCCCGGTCCCGATAATGTCTTGCACTTCGTCATCGTCGCACGATGTCGCCAAGAGGGCACCGAACACGGCAAGCCCCAAAAACTTGATTTGTTTCATTTGCTATATATTTTGTTATACATAAATTTTTTCCCTTGTCACCTTATCCGCGAGGTTCGTGTGGACTTCATGTATATTCCCGAACGGCAGGTTTTCTGACTTGTCCCATACGCTGCGACACCTTCCCGGTTCTTTGCTCCAGTGGTCAAGTTCGTCGCTACTTTGTCGAGGGACATACAGCTGCGGGTCAGTTCAGGCCTCTCACCTGATTCCCTAATCCGTCGGTTCTCGCCGCAAATGTACGTTTTTTTTTAATTATGGACAAATTGAATGATAAAAAAGTGTGAAAAGTAGAAGCCTCGGCTCTGCTTGTTACTTGTCGCTGTTGGGCACGCTGATATAATACCTAGGTCCGGCCAAGAAATACTGCATATACGCTTCGGCCCTTGCTACTGCGGTTTGCAGGTCTACGCCGTTGGCCAGATGTGTGGCTATGGCTGACGAGAGTGTATCGCCTGTGCCGTTGCGGTCGGTAAGGTGGAGCTTCTTCTTGGGGAAGGGGACTATAGTGTCTTGTGACTTGTCGTACAGGTAGTCAACCAGATAACCTTTCTCTTCCACACTCTTCACTATCACGGAGCATCCCCATTCGGCCAGTGTGCGTAGGTCTTTCTCTATGTCTCCCAACTGATGGCCGAGCAGGAACTCGGCTTCTCTGCGGTTGGGCGTTATGATGGTGGCGAGGGGGAACAGCAGGTGCTCGTATGCTTCTATCGCCTCGTCGCTTACCAACTGTTCGCCGGCGAAGTTCACTATCACGGGGTCTATCAGTATCGGCACGTTGTTGAACCTCCGCAGCACATCAGCCACACCTTTTATTATCTCAGCCGACGGCAGCACGCCGGTCTTTATGCAGTCTGCCCCCACAGTGCCGAGGAACGACTCCGCCTGCGATACTATAAGGCTTGTCGGCAGAGAGTGTATGCCCTTGATGTGGTTCACGTCTTCGTCCACTACGCAGGTCAGAGCGGCTGCCGCCCAGCCTCCGCACCTTGTTACCGCCTTTATGTCCGCCTGTATTCCTGCGCTTCCCAGCGGCTCGCTCCCTGCTATCAGGAACACCTTTCCTATATTTTCCTTTTTGTCTGTCTTCTCTTTTTCCATATTTTCTTTTTGTTTCCTATGCTTTCCTGTCACTGGTTTAGAGCGTCGCTTATAGCCTTTACAGTCAGCGAGGCGAGCGTCAGTCCGAAAACCCCTGTCACCTGACACAGTGACCCGTTGGCTTTCTCCGTCTCGCAAGTTGCCTTGTTGCTTTGTGGCTGCTGTGTGCTGTGCACGCACAGGAATTTCTTTTTGGGGAATGTGTTGTTTTTCTTGAATCTGTTTCTCAATGCTCTTGCCAATGGGTCGCCTTCCACTTTCCGGAACTCTGACACCTTTACCATGGTGGGATCTGTCTTCAGGGCCGCACCCATACTGCTGAATAGCGTGCTGCATTCGCTTGCCGTCAGAATGAGGTGTGCCTTGTCGGGCAACGAGTCTATGGCGTCTATCACATAGTCGTACTCTTCCAGGTGGAAGTTGTTGCTGCTTTCCTTCGTGTAGGCTTGGTGTATGGCGGTGATGTCCGCATCCGGGTTTATGGTGAGCAGATGGTCTCTCATGGCCGTCACCTTTGCCTGCCCTATGGTCAGCCTGGTGGCCATTAGCTGCCGGTTGATATTGCTGGCGCATACATAGTCGTTGTCCACCAGCGTTATGTGTGTCAGACCTGTGCGTACAAGGCTTTCCGCACACCAAGACCCTACGCCGCCTACGCCGAAGACTATCACCTTGGCGCTCTGCATCCTTTCCGTCACCTCGTCTCCCAGCAGCAGACGCGAACGCAGGAATATGTCATTCTGTGGTGTTGTCATCCTTCTTTCAGTCTGTTGTATCCCATGCCTCTATGTCGTCGTCGGGGAAAAGGTCTTTCTTGAACACGGGGTCTTTTCCTTCTTTTCGTTGTCTCTCGTAGTCGTTGTACAGTACGAAGACATACTTGCTCAGCAGTATCAGGGCTGTCATGTTGAGTATTGTCATCAGTGCCATAGCCATGTCTATTATGCTCCACGCCTCCTGCAGGGTCACGTATCCACCGCACAATATCACCGTGCCGCTCAGTATGCGATAGACGAGTATTGTCCACTTGCCGTCGTGGATAAAGCGCATGTTCATCTCACCGTAGAAATAGTTTGCTATGATGGTGCTGTAGGCGAAGAGGAAAATGGCTGCTGTGAGATACCATGTTCCCATGGGGCCGAGGTGCACGTTCATGGCCATGGATGTGAGTGTTATGCCGTCGGCTTCTGTGTACACGCCGCTCAGCAGTATCACGAAGGCGGTGCATGTGCATATCACAAGCGTGTCGGTGAACACTCCGAGGCTTTGCAGCAGTCCCTGCTTTACAGGGTGCGACGTGGTGGCTGTAGCCGCGGCGTTGGGTGCGCTTCCTTCGCCTGCTTCGTTGCTGAAGAGTCCGCGCTTCACTCCTTGCATCACCGCCATGCCGAATGTGCCTCCTGCGGCCTGTTCCCATCCGAACGCGCTTTTCACTATCAGGGTCAGCATGTCGGGTATCTTGCCGATGTTGACTACTATTATAAATATGGAGAGCAGCAGATATCCCACTGCCATGAAGGGGACTACTATAGACGAGAAGTGCGCTATGCGCTGGATGCCTCCGAATATGATGGCAATGGTAAAGGCGGTCAGTGTCCAGGCCACGTAGCGTACGTCCACGTCGAAAGCGCTTCCCAAAGCGTCGCATAGCGTATTGCTCTGCACCACTTGGTTGGCGAATGCGAACCCGTATATTATGAATATGGCGAAGAGTATTCCCATCCATCTCTTGTGCAGGCCGTGCTGCATATAGTATGCCGGGCCGCCGTAGAAGCTGTCCTCGCCTTTGCGTTTGAAGAGTTGCGCCAGTGTGGATTCCATGAACGCCGTGCTTGCGCCCAGAAGTGCCATCACCCACATCCAGAACACTGCGCCTGGTCCTCCCACGAAGATTGCGCTTGCCACGCCTGCCAGGTTGCCTGTACCTACGCGGCTTGCCAGACTCACCGCGAATGCTTGGAAAGAAGATATGCTTTTCCCCTTCTTGTCATGTTTGCCTTTGTCGTCCGCCGACGGCATGAAGCTTCTTATCATCTCGCCCAGGTGAGTGAACTGCACCCCTTTGAGATTCCATGTGAAATATACGGCACTGCATACCAGTATGGTTATCACTATGTATGTCCATAGGAAGTCGCTAATCTGTGATATTGTTTCTATTATCATAGGTCTTTGTCTGTGTGCGTAATCATTACCACGGCTTCTTTCTTGCATCCGTCCACCTTCACGGTGAGTCCTTCCGGTATGCGCACATGCCGTACGTGCTTCGTCTCCTGTACGGCAGGCATACTGTCAAGGATGTCCTGACGGTACACTCCGTCACCCCGGAAAGCGTCTATCGTCAGGTAACATATTCCCAGAGACGTGAGGTTCTGGAAGAAGTGGGTGCCTTGGCTCGGGTCTACTTGGTAGTTGTTCAGACCGGCTTCCACTATAATCTGCGATGCGCTGATGTTGGGCCATTTCACAGGAATGCCCAGCCATGGGTCGCTGCTTCCCCATCTGCCAGGGCCTACCAGTATGTAGCTTTGGGCCTGCGATGAGGCACCGTCCATGTCGTGCGTGGTGTCGTGGGCAAGGAACTTACGGTTGATATGTTCTATCTCGTCGGCTATCTCTTGGTTGTCGCTTGGCGTGTAACCGTCCGTCTTCACGTACACCACGTCCTTGATGTCCGTGTAGACACCTTGGCCAATGGCGCTGTGCGACCGCAGAAGGCAGTCTTCGTCGGGTATGGCGGTGATGTCTTCGTTGAGCTCCATCCTGTTGTCCACCATGGGGCGTATCTGCAGGAAGTAGAACTCTCCCGACTTGTCGGCGTGCAGGTTTACGGCGAACTCTATCTCCACAGGACGTTTCATCTCGGAGCTTCCGTATTCCAGTACCTTGCGCATCAGTTCAGGCAAGGGGAACACGTCATGCTGCAGCACTCCGGCGAATGATATTATCTTGCGGTTCTTGCCTTCGTAGAATCCGTCGTATATACATTGGTCGTAAGGGTCGTACGTAGAGCATATCCATTGCAGTGTGCCGTCTTTCTCTGCTTCACGTACAGAGACCTTCACGAGGTTGAAGCCGTCGTCTATCTTGCATTCTTCTCCCTCGCCTTCCTCGTCGGTCTTCAGTGCCAGGAAATGTGTCTGCGTCTCTCTCAGGGCCAGCTCCGTCTCGCTTGTCTGCAGTACTTGGTCGGGGTGGCTGGGGCATACTCTCAGACACAAGCCGCCGTCCACTATGTATTTGCCAAGTCCGAGAGCCAGCGACACAGTGCCTTCCTCCGCTTTCTCGTTGCCGATAGGGTAGTAGTTGACGCTCCTCGCCACTCCGCTTATCACAGGATAGAAGCGGTTGCCGTGTTTTTCTCCCACCACCTCTTGCAGTATTACGGCCATCTTCTCTTGGTCTATCACGTTGCTGGTGGCGGTCATGTAGTCCTTGCTTGCCCGGTAGAAGACACTGGCGTACACGGCTTTGATGGCACTTGACAGCATGGCCAGACGCTCGTACTTGTCCTCGTTGTACGGTATCATGTATGTGCTGTACACGCCTGCGAATGGCTGGTAGTGCGAGTCCTCCAGCAGGCTGCTGCTGCGTATGGCTATGGGGCTCTCCACCACTTGTAGGAAGGCCTCAAGGTCGCCGATAAGCCGCATCGGCAGTCTGGCTCGCTGGAAGTGCTGCAGGGTCTCCTCGTCAGGGATGTCGCTCAGGGCTATCTGATACAGCTCGTTGGTGTCCATGAATTCGTCGAAGATGTCCGTACACAGCACCACGGTCTTGGGAATACGCACCTGTGCGCCCTTGTACTCGTTGAGGTCGGGGTGTCGTTTCAGTATGTGGTCTATGAAAGCCAGTCCGCGACCTTTGCCTCCGAGGCTTCCGTCTCCTATGCGAGCGAAGTTGGAGTATTTGTCGAACCTCTCTCTCTGGAACACCGCCACCACGCCTTGGTTCTTCATTCTGCGGTAAGCCACTATGGCGTCCAGTATTATTTGGCGGTGTGCGTCCACGTCCTGCAGACTGTCCCACGTTATGTTCTTCAGGAATTCCGATATGGGGAACAGTGCGCGGCTAGCCAGCCAGCGGCTCACGTTGTTGTGGCTGATATGGTAGAGCAGGCTTCGCGCCGGCACTGTCATGATGTTGTCCTGCAGGTCTTTCAGGTTGTGCAGACGTGCCACTTCCTCCATGGTGTCAGGGTCTCTGAACACGAAGTCGCCGAAGCCGAAGAAGCGCAGTACCAGAGTGCGCAAGTCCACGTCCATCTTCTTGGAGTTCTTGTTTATGAAGTGGGCTTTGCACATGTGTGCGTATTCCTCTTTGTCGGCCTCCGACGAGTCCATGATGAGAGGTATGTAAGGGTCGTTGGCCCGTATTGCGATCAGCAGCCTGTACCCTGCAGTCTCGTCCTTCTCGCCGCCCTCCTTCATGGGGAAGCGGCAGTCGCTGATGACTCCCAGAGCGTTGTTGGCGAACCGGCTGTACAGGTCCCACGCCTCTTCGTAGTTGCGCGCCAGCACTATCTTTGGCCTTCCTCGCATCCTCAGCGTCTCCAGACTCGTGTTCAGAGCCTCCGTGGCGAACTCCAGACTCTGCTGCAGCACGAATTTGTACAGGCTGGGCAGTATGCTGCTGTAGAAACGTATGCCGTCTTCCACCACCAGTATCATCTGCACGCCGGCACTGCGTATGTCGTGCTCCAGGTTCAGACGGTCTTCTATCAGCTTTATTATGGAGAGGAGCAGCTCCGTGTTGCCGAGCCAGCAGAATACGTATTCAAACACGGAGAGGTCTTCGTTCTGCATTCTCCGCGTGATGCCGTGGCTGAACGGTGTCAGCACCACTATGGGCGTGGACTTGTAGTTGCTCTTTATAGACCTGGCTATGTCGAACACGCTGTTGTCTTCTGCCGCCGGCATACATATCACCAGGTCTATGTTCGAGACGGCCATCTGGTTCTCCGCCTCTTCCTTGCTCGCCACCTGTATGAATCGGGGAGGGAAACGCAGACCTAGATGGGCGTATTCCGAGAAGATCTTCTCGTCCACTCTGCCGTCGTCTTCCAGCATGAAGGCGTCGTATGGGTTGGCTATCAGCAGCACGTTGCAGACGCGGTTTAGCATCAGGTCTACGAACGACGTGTCCTTTAATTGCATGTCTTGTGTGTTTTGTACTCGCGAAGGTACGCGATTTAGTCCGAAATACACTGCCTGTACGCTGTTTTTATCTCGTCAACCCCGGCGAAACGCACAAGACGTAACATGTTTCAGAACTTTTCATGATTCTTCTCTGTCACATACAGGCAAAGAACTGTTGTGGGTTATGGCAATTTTTTCATACGCTAGCTTTTGTACCAGGTGAAACCCTGCGTTGTGTGTACAATTAGTCACGTTAAACTCTCCAAAACTTTTGGAGATAATCTAGGATAGGTGTAAATTTGCACCAAAATAAATCTAGGATAGGTGTAATTTTTCATCATAATTAATCTAGGATAGGTGCGAACATGAAAAGAAAAGTATATGATATACTTCTGAAATGGAAGGAAGAACGGCATGGCGAGACTGCTGTTCTGGTGAATGGCGCACGGCGTGTCGGGAAAAGCTATACGGTAAAGCAGTTTGCCGAAGGAGAATACAAGAGTTATATTCTTTTGGACTTCAACAAGGTTGGGGAGAACGTAAAATCGCTGTTTGACAATTATCTTGATGACCTTGACACGTTCTTTCTTTATCTCAGCGGTTATGCCAACACGAAGCTCTATCCACGCGAATCGGTCATTATAT
This sequence comes from Bacteroidaceae bacterium, assembly GCA_963637205.1. Lineage (GTDB taxonomy): Bacteria > Bacteroidota > Bacteroidia > Bacteroidales > Bacteroidaceae > Physcousia. The sequence goes on along the minus strand of CAVHNA010000019.1, from coordinate 2,130 downwards.
TTGATGAGGTTCAGTTGTACCCACGTGCACGTGCTGCAATAAAATATCTGGTGGAGGATGGACGCTACGACTACATTGAGACAGGCTCGCTTGTTTCAATAAAGAAGAACGTGAAGGATATCATGATTCCGTCGGAGGAAGAAGAGGTGTTGATGTATCCGATGGATTTTGAAGAATTCCTCTGGGCTTTGGATAATACCACACTGATGCCTTTAGTGAAACATTGCTTCAACAAGAAAAGCGAAATGGGACCTGCGATGCACCGAAAGGCGATGGACTATTTCCGGCAATATATCATCGTTGGGGGTATGCCGCAGGCTGTGGCGAAATATGTGGAGAGTAAAGACTTCAATAAGGTGGATCGTGTAAAACGACAGATACTGGCACTTTATCGTAATGACATTCAAAAACATGCTGCTACGTACGTGAGCAAAGTGACAAAAGTGTTTGACACCATTCCGTCACAGTTGCAGAAACACGAGAAAAGATTCGTGCTAAAGGCTCTTGGGGAAGGAGTAAGGATGAGGGACTACGAAACGTCGTTCTTCTGGTTGGCTGATGCGATGATTGTAAATATTGCGTACAATGCTACAGAACCAAGTATAGGGCTGAGTCTCAACACGGATGACAGTACCCTTAAATGCTACATGGCGGATACGGGGCTGCTCATCAGTCACTCTTTCAATGAACGGTCTATCGTGTCAGAACAGCTTTACGACAAGCTCCTTAATGACAAGTTGGAATTTAACGGTGGTATGATTATTGAGAATGTCGTTGCCCAGACGTTGCGAACCTCAGGACACAAACTGTTCTTCTTCTCTAAATACAGTAAGGAGAATGCGGAGGAGCGCATGGAAATTGACTTTCTCATTGCAAAGGAAACCGTTACGTCACGTCACAACATTTCACCCATAGAAGTAAAGTCCAACACTCGTTATACTTTAACATCACTAAAGAAATGTATCGCTAAATACGCGGCAAATCTGTCCACGCCATACGTCATACATACAGCCGACTTGAAAGTAGATGGCGGTATCACCTTTGTTCCATTGTATATGGCATGTCTCCTCTAGCGAAGTCGGAGCGAGGTGCTGACCGATAAAAGAGGAAGCCCTCGATGCTCACGCACCAAGGGCTCCTTCAACATAGATCGCTCCATGTTATGAAAAAAAATTATTTGAAGTTTCGTCTATTCCTTACTGAATCTTGACAATCTTATATACCTTCTTTTGGGTGCTAGTGCTAGTGCTAGAATCTGTGTATATGTACTCAACAGCGTAAGTTGTGCTTGCATTTGCAGTCCACTTCATACCAGTGATTGTGCGGTTTCCAGAGTCCTCGCGAGGTATTGTTTCGAAAGATGGCTTGTCGCTTTCAGTGCTTGAAGTTTCAATCACTGTTGCTGTAATCTTGGTAGTCACACCTGTCTGCTCCAGTGCGTGCTTAACAGAAGCTTCTGTAATCTCGAAGTTACCTGAAGTAGTCACCTTATAGAGTTTCATGTTGCTTGCAGACATCTCAGTGGTAGTGCCATCCTCGCCAAATGCGTAGATGACATCACCAACAGCATAGGCGTTTTGAACCTTACCCTTCACATAAGTTGTGATAGATGGCTTATCCACAGTTGTGATTGTCTCCTGTTCACCAGTGTATTCATCCTGAGCAACAACGGCGTCAAAGGTGATAGGATAGAGGTCTGCAGACTTGTCAGTGATTTTGAACAGATAGGTGTAAGCATAGTTGCTCTTCCACTGGCAGTATTCAGCCGGCACCTTAACGGTTTTGAGACCGCACTCAATCTTCTCATTCGTGTCCTCTGAATAGAGTTCATATCTTACCAGCAACTCCAAATCTGTTGTGTTGCTTGGGTTTGGAAGGATTGCCGTGTAGTTGCCAACAGTAGTGGACGTGCCACCTGTTGATGTAGTAGTCGCATTATCCCAAGTAGGAGCATTGGCTGCGGTACCTACAGAAGCATTCTTTGAGGTGTTGAGCCAAGTTGTTCCCTCAGTCTGAAGATATGTGTCTGCAGCTGGAGTATTGGTAGTTGTGAACGCAACTTCGGTCTTATTGTCGGTTCATCCGACATTTCGAGTGATAAAGACGTTATAGTATAAAAGAAAACCGCTG
>CAVHNA010000018.1:16240-22508 GCA_963637205.1 Bacteroidaceae bacterium | reverse complement strand
GGTTTCATCAATGCCGTGGGCAATGCTCCCACCCAATCCGTATCGCCGCCGCACCACGCCACCGCGGCGCTCACGCCATTGACGATGAAGTCCATGGCTCCACTGGCACGGAATACTCCCACCGCCACCAGTATGGCCACCAGATACGGTATGATGCGTATGGCGGTGTCAAAACCTCCCTTGGCACCTTCTATAAAAGCCTCGTAGACGTTTACCTTCCGTCGCACTCCCATGACGATGAACGTGACGATGACGGTAAACAGCAAGACGTTGGCCACGGCGGTGCACCACACGTTGAGAGTCTCGCGCTCCACCACCGAGCCCACCCACGACACGGCTCCCACCACAGCGCACATCCCGAGTATGAGCTTGAAAAGGGTCTTGTCGAGCAGGTTGATACGCTGGAACAGTCCCGTGATGACTATGCCGCAGAGCGTGGCGGCGGTGGTGGCAATGAGTATGGGAATGAAGACGTCCGTGGGCTGGGCCGCACCCATCTGCGCCCTATACACCATCACGCCCACGGGTATGAGGGTAAGTCCGCTGGTGTTGAGCACCAAGAACATTATCATGGCATCCGTGGCCTTGTCCTTCTCCTTGTTCAACGACTGCAGCCCTTCCATCGCCTTCAGTCCGAGTGGAGTGGCGGCGTTGTCGAGCCCGAGCATGTTGGCACTCATGTTCATGAACATGTGTCCGAATACGGGATGTCCGGCGGGTATGCCAGGGAAGAGCTTCGTCATCACCGGACTAAGCCAGCGCGCTATCACGTCCACCACGCCGCCCTTCTCGCCTATCTTCATCACTCCCATCCACAGGCTAAGCACGCCTGTAAGTCCGAGCGATATGTCAAACGCTGTCTTGGCACTGTCGAACGTGCTGTTCATGACCGCCGGGAACGCCTCCATGTCGCCCATGGCCAGACGTACCACGGCCACGACGAACGCCACGATGAAAAAACCTGTCCATATATAATTCATCACCATGCTACAATCCTCCTTTTCGTCATTCAAACAAATCTCCCTGCAACGGATTGCCATACCTGCCTCCCATGCGACGGCCGAGATGGCTGTAGGCAAGTTCCGTAACCTCGCGACCACGCGGTGTGCGCTTGATGAAGCCTTCCTTGATAAGGAACGGCTCGTACACCTCCTCCACCGTTCCGCCGTCTTCGCCTATGGCCGTGGCTATGGTGTTGATGCCCACGGGGCCGCCCTTGAACTTGTCTATGATGGTGGTCAGTATCTTGTTGTCTATCTCGTCCAGACCGTAACGGTCTATGTTGAGGGCCTCCAATGCATACTGGGCTATGCGCAGGTCTATGCGTCCGTCGCCTTTCACCTGGGCGAAGTCGCGCACCCTGCGCAGGAGGGCGTTGGCTATTCGTGGCGTGCCTCTGCTGCGTCCGGCTATCTCAGCCGCCGCCGCCGGTTCAATGGGCAGGCGCAAGATGTCTGCGCTGCGCGTGACTATCCGCTGCAAGGTCTCCGCATCGTAATACTCCAGGTGCATGTTTATGCCGAAGCGAGCCCTAAGGGGTGCCGTAAGCAGTCCGCTACGCGTGGTGGCTCCCACCAAGGTGAACGGGGCGAGGTCTATCTGTATGCTTCTAGCACTGGGTCCCTTGTCTATCATGATGTCTATCCTGTAGTCCTCCATGGCACTGTATAGATACTCCTCCACCACCGGACTCAAACGGTGAATCTCATCTATGAAAAGCACATCGTTGGGCTCCAACGACGTAAGTATTCCCGCCAAGTCGCCAGGTTTGTCGAGCACGGGGCCACTGGTAAGTTTGAAGCCTACACCCAGTTCGTTGGCTATGATATTGCTCAAGGTGGTCTTCCCCAGTCCTGGAGGGCCGTGCAACAACGTATGGTCAAGAGGTTCGCCCCTGTACTTGGCGGCCTCCACGAAGACCTGCAGATTCTCCACCACTTTCTGCTGTCCGCAGAAGTCGTGGAACTGCAACGGACGCAATGCGTTCTCGAATTCCTTTTCCTTGAGCCTTCCCTCTTCTCTTATGTCAAATTCGCCTTTCACTCTTATACATTATACTATATATATGTGCGCTTACAGCCAGCCGGCCAAAGCCAGGGCCTTGTTCTCCGCCTCCTCCATCTGTCGCCGCAGCTCCGGCGTCTTGTCTTCCAGACCGCACAGGTGCAGAACACCGTGCGCCATCACTCTGTGCAGTTCTCTGCCATACGTATCTCCCACAAGAACCGCATTGGTGGCTACTGTCTCCACGCCGATAAAGATGTCGCCCGCTATGCAGTTGCCGTTGGAATAGTCGAAGCCTATGTGGTCGGTATAGTAGTCGTGGTGGATATACTCGCGATTGATGCGCAGTATCTCTTCGTCGCTTACGAAGATAAAGGTGATGTCGCCAACCATCATCCCGTAGGTTTCCGCCACTTCTCTCACCCACGCCGACACCCGGGGCTGGTCTATCTTTGGCATTTCCACGCCTACTGTACTGTAGCTTATCATTTCTGCAACATCTCCACGGCCTTCTTCACTACCTCGTCATTCTCATAGATAATGGAGAAATATTCGCTCATATCCCAGATATCCCTTGCCATCAAAGCCTTCATGATAAGCTTGATACTCTCCGTTGTCTTCGCCTTCTCCTCGTCGTCATTAGGCACTATCTTAATCTTCTCGCCTTCCGCAAAGATGTCGTCCACGACTTCCTGCGGTATCTGGAAGTCCGCCTTGTACTTCTCGAACGTGTCGTACTGCTTGGTTATCTTTTTGCGATTCTTGTCCATGTATTTGAGATTGGCGTTTATGATGACGCTCTTGGCGGAAAGCTCGCGGTAGCACTTGGTGTATTTGGCGGTGTCCAACGGCACGAAATAGTCTGGCATGATGCCTCCGCCTCCGTACACCGTACGATGCTGTCTCAGCGTCTGGTAGCGAAGCGAGTCGGGGAAGTGTATGCTGTCTGCGTTAGTGAGCTCTCCGCTGTTGTACCTGTTTATCACATCCTTGGCGTATGAAAGCATATCCCCCTTCTGGTAAGGCTTCTGTATGCACCGTCCACTGGGAGTGTAATAGCGCGCTATGGTAAGACGTATCATGGAACCGTCGCCAAGCTCTACCGGACGCTGTACCAGTCCCTTGCCGAATGTGCGACGTCCTATCACTATACCTCTGTCCTGGTCTTGTATGGCTCCGGAGAGGATCTCGGCAGCGGACGCACTGTACTCATCTACAAGACAGGCTATCTTGCCCTCCGTGAACAGGCCGCCTCCAGTACTGCGGAACTCCTGGTTCGACACGCTCCTGCCGCGTGTGTAGACTATCATGTCGCCCTTCTCGAGGAACTCGCTCGCTATGTCCGCAGCCGCCTGCAGGTAACCGCCGCTATTTTGCTGAAGGTCCAGAATGAGGTCTTTCATGCCCAAGCCCTTGAGCTTCTTTATGGCGTCCACTATCTCCTGATGCGTGGTCTGGGCGAAGTTGTTGAACCTTATAAGCCCGATGGTGGGGGTGACCATATATGCGGCGTCTACGGAATTGACCGGTATCTTGTCGCGCTGCACGTCAAAGGTTAGCGTGTCTTTGATGCCGCGTCTCACTACACCCAGATGCGCTATGCTGCCCTTGGGTCCCCTCAGCCTGTGCATTATCTCCTCGCGACTCATCTTCACTCCGGCTATGGCTGTGTCGGCAACACTTACTATGCGGTCGCCGGCCAAAATACCGACCCGCTCACTCGGACCTTTGGGCACAGGCTGTATCACCAGCAGAGTGTCCTCCAGTATATTGAACTGCACGCCTATACCCTCAAAGCTGCCTTCGAGCGGCTCGGTAAACTTTTTCGTTTCCTTGGCGTTTGTATATGCGGAATGTGGGTCAAGCTTGGAAAGCATTCCGTTTATGGCGTCTTCAGCGAGTTTCTTGGCATCTACGCTGTCCACATACATGGCACTTATCATTACCGCCGAACGCGCCAGCTTGTTTACGGACAACTCCAAATCCGACGGGACGCGTTTCTCCTCCGACGCACGATTCTGGAACATTTGAGCCTGCGCCGTCAACGAAGCACAGGCTAACGCCAATATTACGAGTGTATTCTTCATCTTCATTTTAAAGCAATGTTTTTTATTTCGTATCTGATATTTTTCGGAAGGAACGACGTGATGTCCCTTCCAAAATGTGCCAACTCCCTCACCATACTGCTGCTTATGCACGCCAATTCGGGCGTCGCCGGCAGGAATATGGTCTCCACGCCTGAGATCTGTCTGTTCACTTCGGCCATCTGCAACTCATACTCATAGTCCTTGCAACTGCGCACTCCTCTCAATATGTATGTTGCACCCTGCCTTATGGCATAGTCCGTCGTAAGGCATGTATAACATCCTACCGTGACACGCGGCTCGTCCCTGTATAAGTCCGCTATGGCTCTCACCCTCTCACTTACGGGAATCCAGCCGACCTTGCTCTCGTTATATCCGACGGCTACATGTATGTGACCGAATAAAGGCAATGCCCTTTCCAGTATGTCTGCGTGTCCAAGCGTGAACGGGTCAAAACTGCCCGGGTATATAACCGTTTCGTTCATACTACTGTTGTCTTTCAGACGAGGTCTTCCTCTGGCAAGTCTTCCTCTATCACCAAATTGTCTATAATGAAATTCTGTCGCTCCATGGTATTCTTGCCCATGTAGTACTCCAGCAACTGCGCCACTTGGTCACTTTTGTTGAGTGTCACCTGCTCAAGTCTTATATCCTTGCCTATGAAGTTGCGAAACTCATCCGGACTTATCTCCCCAAGTCCTTTGAAGCGCGTTATCTCCGGATCAGGACCAAGGTCTTCTATAGCTTGCAGCCTCTCGTCCTCCGTATAGCAGTACTGCGTGATGAAGTCCTGCGTCACGCTCAAGTGCCTGTGCCGCGGTTTGTCGTTAGCGTCAGTATCTACATCGCTTTTGCATTCCTCCATTTCAGCCTCTATCTCCTTGAGTTTGGCCTTTCCTATCTTAGTCTTACGTCCACGCACCCTGAACAGCGGCGTCTGCAGTATGTACACGTGACCTTTCTTTATCAAGTCTGGGAAGAACTGCAAGAAGAACGTTATCATCAGCAGTCTGATGTGCATACCGTCCACATCGGCATCCGTGGCCACTATAACCTTGTTGTACCTCAGTCCGTCCAGTCCTTCTTCTATGTTAAGCGCAGCCTGAAGGAGATTGAACTCCTCGTTCTCATACACCACCTTCTTGGTCATGCCGAAGCTGTTGAGAGGCTTTCCTCTCAGACTGAACACGGCCTGTGTATTCACATCCCTACTCTTGGTGATGCTGCCGCTCGCCGAGTCCCCCTCCGTGATGAAAATGCTCGTCTCCTCCTGAAGGTCACCCTTAGGGTCAGAGAGATGGATGCGGCAGTCGCGCAACTTGCGGTTGTGCAAGTTCGCCTTCTTGCTCATCTCGCGCGCCTTCTTCGCCACGCCGGCCATAGCCTTGCGTTCACGCTCGCTCTCCGCCACCTTCTGTAGGATGACATCTGCCACGTCGGTATTCTTATGCAGGAAATTGTCCACTTGCTCCTTCACGAAATCGCCTATGAATTTGTCAATACTGACACCGCCTTCAGGGGCGGTAGTGAGTGAACCGAGCTTTATCTTTGTCTGACTCTCGAAAAGAGGTTCCTGTATGTTTATGCTTATGGCCGCAACCAGGCCATTACGTATGTCGGCGTAGTCGTAGTTCTTGCCACTGTAGTCCTTTATCACCTCAGCTATGTATTTCTTGAAAGCCGCCTGGTGCGTGCCTCCCAGGGTGGTATGCTGTCCGTTGACGAAAGAATAGTATTCCTCGCCGTTCTGCCTACTGTGTGTAAAGGCTATCTCTATGTCGTCGCCACGCAGATGCACGATGTCGTAGAGCGCCGTGCTCGTCATACGGTCGGACAGCAGGTCACTCAGCCCGTTACGCGAGAGGATGCGTCTGCCGTTGAACATTATGGTGAGTCCAGTGTTGAGGTATGTGTAATTGCGAAGCATCACCTCTATAAACTCATCCTTGAAGGAGTAGTGCCTGAAAAGAATGGGGTCTGGATCAAAGAATATGTATGTGCCGTTCTCCTCCTCCGTCTTCTCCGTGACATCCGATTGCAACACACCTTCACGGAAGGATGTGATACGTACCTCGCCGTCTCTGAAACTGCGTGCCTCAAAATGACTACTCAGAGCGTTCACGGCTTTCAGACCCACTCCGTTAAGTCCGACACTCTTCTTGAAGGCCTTGGAGTCGTAC
>CAVHNA010000018.1:0-16230 GCA_963637205.1 Bacteroidaceae bacterium | reverse complement strand
GAGTCGTACTTACCTCCCGTATTGAGCATAGACACCGCTTCCACCAACTTGCCCAATGGAATGCCTCGTCCATAGTCGCGTATCGAGCAGCGCAGGTTATCCTCTATGTTCACTTCTATGCGCTTGCCTGCATTCATCTTGAATTCGTCGATGCTGTTGTCTATCACTTCCTTCAGCAACACGTATATGCCATCCTCAGCATGAGTTCCGTCGCCCAGTCTCCCGATATACATACCGGGGCGGGTACGCACATGCTCCATATCAGAAAGATGCCTGATGTTGGTCTCGTCATAGGCAACCGCGTCGTCAGTGGTTGCCAAGTCTATATTTTCGTCCATATTCTTTGTGTCTGCTGATGTTGTGTTGACGTGGCCGTCAGAGGTCTTTGCCGAAAGCCACTCTTCTCTTGTGTATAACGCATTCCAGATTCTTCCACTGCATCTGGCTCGCTTCGTTGTCCTCCAACTGCGGATGTGTCTCCGCCCATACATAACCGTCCTTCATAGCCTCAGGTATTATCTGAGCAAAGATTAGGGCGTTGACACCCTTGTCGTGATACTCGGGAAGTACGCCCACCAGCAACATGTCCAATATCTTGTGATGTCTGTCTATCCACAACGTTTTGGCAATGTGACACCACCCGAACGGGAACAGTTTGGCTTTGGAGCGCTGTATGGCACGGCTCAAGCTGGGAATACAGACACCCATACCTATCACGTCGCCTTCACTGTTCTCTATCACCGAAAGGTATCTCTTGTCCAAGAGCATAAGGAACTTGTCCGCATAAACATTCATCTGATTTTCGTCCAGACGGCTGAACCCATACAGGTTGGAGTATGCCAGGTTCACCACTCTCAAGACCTTCTGCACATATCCACGTTCCTTTATCTCTTTTTTGTTCTTGAAATGATGTACCCTGAAGCCATATCGCTTCTGTACCATTTCGGATATCCTAAAGTACTTCTCCTTGTTGGCTTCATGCCCTTCTCTCGGCACGAACACCTTACGTTCCACCCAGCCTGTCTCCTTGGCAAAACCAAGCTGGCGCATTATCTCAGGATAATACGGATAGTTGTATATGGTGCACATGGTGCTCAACTGGTCAAACCCTTCTGTCAACATGCCTTCCGGATCCATATCCGTGAACCCTAGCGGACCCACTATGCGATCCATCCCCTTTTGCCTGCCCCAACTCTCCACGGCTTCCAACAACTCTCTTGCCACATCAATGTCGTTTACGAAGTCTATCCACCCGAACCGCACGTTGCGCTCGTTCCATGTCTCGTTGGCACGGTGGTTGATGATGCCTGCCACCCTGCCGACAATCTTGCCATTATACTTTGCCACGAACAACTCCGATTCGCAAAACGCATACGCCGGATTTTTGTCCTTGTTGAAGGTGTCCATGGTGTCTTCCAAAAGGTCAGGTACCGCATATTCGCAATCCTTGTACAACTCGTAGTTGAAACGCACAAAACCACGTAACTCCTTTTTTGAAGCCACGCGGTGTATCTCTATATTGTTCATTGCATGAGAACTTTCGGTTATCGTCTTTTGCTTTATTTTTATGCAAAGTTAATAAAAAAACGACAAAACAGTCTGTTAAACGTCGTTCCTGTATGTTATTTAGTGACAATTAAACAAAAAAAAAGATAAAATTTGTCAAATGCCACAAAAGTTGGTATCTTTGCATCACATGTTGTGATTATTTTCATTAAAATCATGCTGATATGAGACTACATTCTATGTTTGCCCTGGCCATAATGTCATTTGGTCTGGGTACTGCCGCTTTCGCAGAAAATGCAGAGAAGGACTATTACCCCTATCCTCACATGTTCGTAGGAGTACAGGGTGGTGTACAAAACACGTTCAACAAAAACTACAACAACTGGAAGACGTTTACTCCCACGGCGAGTCTCTCTTTCGGAGGATACTTCAACAAGTTCTTCGGTGCACGTCTTCATTTCAATGGCGTTTGGGACAAGGGATGCGCTTCTACCGTGTTGACTAACGAGACAAAGTACTTCAACTACAATTACCTCACCACCAGCGCAGACGCTCTTATAAACCTCTGCACTCTGTTCGGCAAGAAGGAAACTTATCCCGTAAACGTAATCTTTATCGCAGGTCTGGGTGCCAACTACGCATGGAACAACGACGATGCGGTGGCTCTCAACACCACAGACCCTGTATGCAACATCCACTATGCGGAAAATGACAAGCGTTGGGGATTTAACGGTCGTCTGGGTGTAGCCCTTGACATTCCGGTACACAAGAATGTAAGTATAAACCTGGAGGCTGACATCAACAAGATTGTCCCGGGAAACAACAAGAAATTTGTCACAGACGACCTGCAGTTCCTCGGACAGATTGGACTCAACTTCAAGTTCGGTTACAAGAAAAAGAACGTAGAGAAACAGACGGAGTACGTTACACGCACTGACACCATTTGGTACAACGACAACGAGTTCGTTCCGCGCACCGAGACTGGCAAGACTTCATGGAACGTGTTCTACCAGATTCGTGAAAGCGACTTCTCCGCCGACGAACAACTTGCTGCCATAGGAGCTTTCCTGGCGGACCACCGCGAATGCAAGATTGATATCAAGTCATACGCCGATGTACAGACAGGCAATCCGCGCGTCAACATGATGTACTCCAAGCTCCGTAGCGAGAAGGCAGTGAAGGCTCTCGTTGACGCAGGTGTCCAGGAGTCGCAGATTACCGCCAACTACTACGGCGACACCGTACAGCCTTTCGCTGAGAACGACAAGAACCGTGTCAGCATCATCACAGTCACCGGCCTCAAGGACGTCAAGGACAAGAAGACGGTGAAGAAGTTCCGCACAAAGGAAGTGCAAGTGGAAGTTGAGAAATAACATATAGTACATGGATGTGAAAAAACAGCACCGTCTCAGACAGATGGTGCTGTTTTTCTTCCGTACCGGGAGAAAACACGGTCTCCTGGTGACAGATTTCATCAAAGAACAAAACCCTTCAAACATGCGACATATATCCAGATTACTCATATTACCCGCCGTCACCATGTTCTCGTCCAACATATCCGCCATCACGGAAAACACCCGCGTTTATGGCGACCACGGAAAACTTGACGTGAAGATACAAATGCCCGACGACTATGTGATAGATAGCGGCAAGAAGTTGCCCCTCTTCATACTATGCCATGGCTTCAGTGCCAACAAAGAAGGCTGGCTCTTCGACGTAATAGCAGACAGCCTCGTTTCCAACGGTATAGCGGTACTTCGTTTTGACTTCAACGGACACGGCAAGAGCGAAGGTGCTTTTGAGAACATGACTGTACCCAACGAGATAGAAGACACTAAGCATATTCTCCGATTTGCGTCTTCGCTTCCATGGGTAGGCAAGATTGCTCTGGGTGGACATTCCCAAGGCGGAGTGGTGGCGGCTATGACAAGTGGCCAGCTTTCGTTACATCCGGAGAAAGACATCAAGAAGATATCCGCCGTGGTACTGCTTGCGCCTGCTGCTGTGCTGAGAGACGACGCACTCAGGGGAAACACGTTCGGCAAGACGTACGACCCCAAGAATTCTCCTTCCAAGATAGACTTATGGGACGGCCTGTGTCTGGGTGGAGATTTCGTCCGCACCGCAGTTCAGCTACCAATATACGAAATGGCCAAGGCGTACAAGAGACCGGAATGTATCATCCACGGAGACGCCGACCGTATTGTACCTTACACTTACGGACAACGTTTCCACTACCTCAACAAGAAAAGCGAATGGCACCTGTTGGTGGATGCTGACCACGGATTCGGAGGACAGGAAAACGTCTGCGGAGCCATTGTCCGCAGTTTCCTGTGCAAGACCGTCAAATAACGGGCGGCCTCCTTACCATCTGAAACCGACGAAAAGTCTTAGGTTGTTCGTCCTCAGCTTGCCGTTGACCGATAAGGCGGAAACGTCTCCTGCGTCATCTATGCGCGAGAGTCTTATGTCGCCGTAGTCTGTCTTTAGCAAATTCCAACGTTGTTCCACTCCTACGGAAATCAATTTGTAAGACAGTGTCAACCCCACGTTCATGAACATTGCATAACGGAACGTGCAGTCGCCGTCCTGACGCGCCATGGATGCCGATGGCGTGACGTGGCAGTACAGACACGCCTTCAGATGCGAGACAAGCCCTGCCGTTAGCGACGGCCCCAGCCCCATTCCAGCTTCCGCCTGCATGATACTCAAGTCTGGATGTTCTGGCGTGGCGTCCGATACTGGCAAATCGGGATATTTGGCGAAGTTTAAGTCAACTCGATTCCAGTCAATCCCTATCATGAGACGTCTGACAATGGGGCTCTTGTGCAGATAATATGTTCTTCCGTGCACCAAAGCCGCGCCGTAATCCGCTTGCACATGCTCTGAATTGCCGTTCAACCTCTGAAATCCATAGGACAAATACAGGTACTTCGACCGTCCCCTCCACAGCTGCTTCTGGAGGTTCAGATACTCCTGCAGGCTCATGGTCTCTTTCTTGCTGTCCGACATATCGGCGGCAGTGGCGTATGGCTCCGACAAGAAGAGTCCACACACCGCTAACGCTATTCTTGTAAGCCTCGGCTGCATCATCGTTTTCTATGGTTAGAAGTGATTACCAGTACACCTTCACCCCTTTTCCGCTTGAGTTGTCAGGCGAGAAGAGTATAGGCATCCACACGCGGTAGCGTACGTTGCCGTCCCAGTTGCCACAGGCGGAGGCGAAGTCACAGAGGTGTATCGGAGAGTCGTCCACACCTCCCGTAGCGTACGGGCCGCGTATAGCAGGTATGGAAAGAGTCATCCACATGCCGTCTTTGGGGTCTGTCATCTTTGCGTTTATGATGTCGTCGTCGTGGATGATAATCACAGACTCGTCCACGTCACCGTCGCCGAAACGGGAGTCTCTGGCAAAGACCACGGGTCCGCGTGTAACGGCTTTCGTTTTCCCGAGTTGTGTCAGTTTCACTGGCATATCCACCTTCAGTCTTACCTGGTCGCCAGTTTTCCATTCCCTTTCTATGCTGCAGTATGTTCCGCTCGTCACCCCTGTCACAGGCTCGCCGTTAACCTCCACAACATTCTTTGCGCTCCATCCGGGAATACGGAGATTTACTGTCATACGGATGTCTTTGGATGGGTTTATCTTCAGCACCACTTCGTCCGTACGCGGATAGCCGGTTGTCTGCTCCACGTTCACGTTCACCTTGCCCACCTTTATCTCCGCTTTGGACGGAATGTAGAAGTTGACGTCCAGAACGTCAGCCTCTGGCATGCGGTACAACACTCTCGGTATCATGGCGAAGGCGCGTGGCGCATTGGCGTTGCAGCAGTTGATGTTCACGCCACACTGCTGCTCTCCGTCGCGCCTGAAGCCCTCCAGCGGGGTGTACTTACCTATCATGGTAGCGTCATCTTTCAGACTTGCCATCAATGCGTTGTACATGGTACACTCCATGTTGTCCACGTAGCGACTGTCGTGTTGGAAGTCAAGCATACGCTCGTTGAACTGCATCCATGTGAATGTCACACACGTCTCCATGGTATGCACATAGGGTATGTTCTGCTTTTCCTTACCTCCGTACCAACATTCCAGAGCTGCGCCCGAACCGCAGATGTTTATCTCCTCATCTTCTATGTGTCTGAACGCCTTTTGGGCAGCCGCAAGCAGACGGTCGTCACCGGTGACACGGTACAGCTCCAACATTCCCACGTAGCACGACATCATCTCATACGCTTTCTGTCCGTTGGCGAAGCTCCACCACGAGTCCTTCTCGCCTAAAGGAAAGCGTTCCGACACCGGCACGTCGCATTTCCCTATAAGGCTGTGCCCGTTTTCTCCGTCTTCCACTATGTATTTGGCGAATTCCAGATAACGTTTGTCCTTGGTCTCGCCATACATGAACATCACGGGCTCCAGTATGCTGCATGGAGGCATGCCGCGGTAGAAGCCAGCCTCGTATATATGCTTCTTGCCGTACCCTATTTGGGAGATTGTGTAGTCCAACAGCTTGCACGCCGCTTTCAAGGCTTTCTTGTCACCCGAAAGGCGATACCACTTTACCAAGCCGAGCAGAGTGTACTTGCGTCCCCATACGTCCCATCCGGACAACTGGTGCTCCTTGTCATAGTCGCCTATGTAACCATCTGCCAGCTGGGTAGCCATCAGTTTCTCCACCGCTTCTTTTATTTTCGCGTACAGTGCAGGGTCTTGGTTGTATTGGTACGATGCCATGGCTCCTTGTATCCATTTGCCCCAGAACTCACTCGCCCAACGCCCTTTCACCTCGTCCTGTGCACGGAAAGGCTCTATCAGCTCGTCAGCGTCCTGCCCCAGCACGCGCTTCTCTATGCAGTCATTCACTCTGCCGCCTATGTAACCGTCCATACTCACCTTCTGCACCTGAGCGTTTCCGCATAAAAAGCAGCAGACTGTCAACGGAAGTGTAAAAAATCTCCTTGTCATTACCGTTTGTTTTATTTAAAATTAAAGTTCAAGCGTACCCGGAAAGAAAGATTGACACTTATACTGTGCGAATATACAACATTAATGTGTACACATCGCCTGTAAGCGCATTTTTTGTTCCGTGATTACAAAAAAACGTCTGCGTCGGGCTTGACAATGAACAAAAAATCGTACCTTTGCCCCACAAAAGAATGGGAAAAGCCGGTAAGTACACGACAAACCAGACAACAGACACAAACATTTATTACAAACAAAAAATGGACGACTATCACGCGGATAAAATGATTATGTAAATGTCCCGAGTACGCACGACACGCTTCACTGCTCTGGACACGCTGACATATTGTGCGATTTCATCAGAGAAAAGGAGAAACGAACGATGCGAACATACTGGAACATTGCCAACGGTCTGCGTACCGTCAGCGAGTGGCAGCCCAACTGCTGGGTACAGGTCACTTGCCCCACACAGGAAGATGTGGACTTTCTGGAGAAAACACTTAACATTCCCGACTATTACATTTCCGATATAGCCGATACCGACGAGCGCGCCCGTTACGACATAGACGAGGGCTGGATACTTATCATCCTACGTATACCGTACGTCAAAGAGACGAAGAGCCGCACGCCGTTCACCACCATCCCCATGGGTATTATCATGAAGGACGACGTTCTCATCACCGTCTGCAATTTCGAGACCAACATGATGATAGACTTCGTGACGTACCAGCAGAAGCGCGGGCTCGGATTCACGGACTCCGTGGACATGATTTTCCGTCTGTTCCTGTGCAGTGCCGTCTGGTACCTGAAGCGTTTGAAACAGATAAACGTGCTCATTGAGAAAGCCAAGTACAACCTTGACCGCGACGTCAACAACGCTGACCTCATCTCCTTGAGCCGACTGCAAGACAGCCTCACATATTTCGTCACTTCCATCCGCGGCAACGAGAACCTGCTCGCCAAGTTGAAATTCAAGTTGCCCATTGACGAACTGGACGCTGACATGATAGAGGACGTAAACATTGAGATGAGTCAGGCCAGGGAAACCACCAACATATACGCCAACATTCTCAACTCTACCATGGACACGTACGCCAACATCATCAACAACAACATGAGCGGCGTGATGAAGATGCTCACCAGCATCAGTATCATCCTAATGTTCCCCACTCTGATAGCCAGCCTTCTCGGCATGAACCTCATAAACGGCATGGAAGACAAACCGTGGGGGTTCCCTCTCGCTCTTGCCATTTCGGCATGTGTTACGCTGATGTTTTTGTGGTATTTCAGAAGGAGAACATGGATTTAGCGTACTTTTACATAAAAAAAAAGAGGCTTTTATTAGGCGTGTACGTATTTTTTGACTTACTTTGTTTTACAAAACAACATAAAATAATAACAAAGACAAAACAAACCAACGATGGACTCTTTAGAGACTAACGAGACTACTGCCATAGAGCAGTCTTCTGAAACAGTTACTGAAAACAAGCCAGATGCAGTAGAAAACAGCGCTGCGCACGAATACACATCCAAAGGGGAGATAGTGAACCGCGCGAAGGAGATAGCCGAGAGCGGCGACAAAGGCGACAAGCAAGAACTGGATTTACTGAAACTGCTCTTCTACAAGTTTCACAATACGGAAATACAGCAGGCACGCGATGCGTTCATAGAGAACGGCGGCGACCCCGATTCCTTCGTTCCTCAGATAGACCCGTTGGAGCCAGTCTTCCGCTCCGCCATGCAGACTATACGCCAGCGCCGTGCGGCTCTTCAGGAGGAACTGGAGAAACAGAAAGCGCAGAACCTGGAACGCAAGCTGCAGATTCTTGACCGCATACAGCAGTTGGCGTCCACACCCGAAGAAGCCAACCAGACATTCGACGAGTTCAAGGCTTTGCAGGCCGAGTGGAAAGAGATAAAAGCCATTCCTGCGGAAAAAGCCACCGAGCTTTGGAAGAACTACCAGTTGTACGTAGAGAAGTTCTACGACCTGCTGAAATTGGGACACGAGTTGCGCGACTACGACTTCCGCAAGAACCTCGAGACCAAGACACATCTCTGCGAGCAGGCGGAAGCTCTTGCCGAGGAGAAAGACGTGATACAGGCTTTCAACCAGCTGCAGGCACTCCATCAGGAATGGAAGGAGACGGGTCCAGTAGCCAAAGAGTTGAGGGACGAGATTTGGAACCGCTTCAAGGCAGCTTCCACGGTTATCAACAAGCGTCATCAAGACCACTTCGAAGCCATCAAGGCCAACGAGGAGGAAAACCTGAAGAAGAAGACATCGCTGTGTGAGCAGCTGGAGGCTCTCGCCACGGACAACCTCAAGACTTTCGCCGACTGGGACGGTGTCACCAAGACCATACTTGACCTGCAGGCTCAGTGGAAGACCGTCGGCTTCGCACCCCAGAAAATGAACAACGCCATCTTCGAGAGATTCCGCAAGGGATGCGACGACTTCTTCGACAAGAAAGCGAAGTTCTTCCAGACCATGAAGGAGACTCTCAACGAGAACCTCGCCAAGAAAAAGGAACTCGCCGAGAAGGCCGAGGCGCTCATGGACAGCACCGACTGGAAAGCCACGGGAGACACACTGGTGAAGCTGCAAAAGCAGTGGAAAGAGATAGGGTCCGTGCCACGCAAATACTCCGACGCTCTGTGGAAGCGGTTCGTGGGGGCGTGCGACCATTTCTTCGAGGCAAGGCAGGCGGCCACCGCCGACGTACGCAACGAGGAGAACGCCAACATGAGCCAGAAGCAAAACATCATAGAACAGCTGAAGGCTCTGGCCGAGGAACAGGGCGACGACATCATACAGCGGGTGAAGGCCCTCCAGCAACAGTGGACCGAAGTGGGACATGTCCCCTTCAAGGAGAAAGACCGCCTGTACAAGGAGTACCGCGCCATCTGCGACAAGCTCTACGACGCTTTCGGCTCTTCGCAGGCCAAGAAACGTCTCAACAACTTCCGCAACAGCCTGGCGCAGCGGGTGGAGAAGGAGGGCAACAACCTTTCCGCCGAACGCCAGCGTATGATGAAGGCTTACGAACACATGCGCGACGAGATAAAGACATACGAGAACAACCTCGGATTCCTTAACGCCAACAGCAAGAAGGGCAACTCTCTCGTTGACTCTCTCAACAAGAAGGTGGAGAAGCTCCGCGCCGAGCTGGCTCTCCTCGCCGAGAAGATAAAGACGGTGGACGAGCAAATGAAGGAGAACTGAACGTTAGCATAGTCAGGCGGATCACATAGTGGTAGGAGGATAACACGGCTGTTATCCTCCTACTTCCGTTTTATGTCCTTCATCCTTGGAGGACACCGCGTCCGCACTTTTGCGGAAACGTAACACCATTGTAACGTCTATGTAGCCAAATAGAAAAAAGGAATGCTGTACTTCGCGCCCGAAAAAGATTGGTCCGAAGTATGAATAGCAGGTTTTTGTCGGTATGTCTTGCGTTGGTAATGTCCGCACCGGCCGTTGAGGCGGAGCAGAAAGAGAAGAAGGTGGACTACACGCCGCATGTACACGGCACAGTACGCGCCAAATACGAATACCAAACCGAAGAGGGCGAGGGACGCTTCGAGGTGCGCAACGCACGTGTGAGCATCGACGGCAACGTGGCCTCATTCGTGTCTTACAAGGCCGAGATAGACCTTTCCGACGAGGGCAGCATCAAAATGCTGGACGCTTACACCAGGCTCACGCCTTTCCATGGATTCCTGATTACACTCGGACAGATGCGCATGCCTTTCGCCATAGACGCGCACCGCTCCCCTCACATGCAGTATTTCGCCAACCGTTCCTTCATAGCCAAGCAGGTGGGCAACGTCCGCGACGTGGGAGTCACTACGGGGTACACCTTCAACGTGGGCTTCCCCATCATCCTCGAGGCTGGGCTCTTCAACGGCTCCGGACTTACCGGGCAGAAGAACTTCTGGACTAAAGAGGAGAACTTCTCCGCCAAGGCGCAGTTGCTGTTTCCGTACGGATGGAACCTTACACTGAGCACACAGAAGATTAAGCCCGAGAAGGTGGGAGTGATGATGTACGACGCCGGAGCGTACTGGCAGGCGAAGGGATGGCACGTAGAGGCGGAGTACTTCTACAAGCACTACAGACACCACGCCTTCCAGGACGTGCATGCCGTGGACGTCTTCGTGTCGTACGACTTCCCTCTGCGCCTGTGCTTCTTCTCCAAGATCACACCGCTCGTCCGCTACGACTACATGGGCGACCACAGCGACGGCAAGGAGTACGTGCTCTCCACCGATGCAGAGGGACAGGAAGTGACCGGACTCAAGATCACCGACTACCAGCGTTCGCGCCTGACGGGCGGCGTCACGTTCAGCGTCGGCAAGCGTTTCTTGTCGGACATCCGTCTCAACTACGAGAAATACTTCTATCGCGCCGCCGGAGAAGCCAAGGCCTCCGAAAAGGACAAGGTGGTGATAGAAGTCATGACACATTTCTGAAAGCCCGTCTTACATATAGCCATCCTTATCGTCTGTGTAAAACGTCAGGAGATGAAGTAAAAACGTTGAGTTTCATCATTTTTTTTCTCGTGTGCATACACAATAGGGTATGTACCACACCGTCCTTTTCTCATGATTTACTTATTGGTAGGTATTGCGTATATGAGCAAAACCGCGTACTTTTGCAAACGAATTAAGGATTGGTAAGGATAATGGACAATACAAAAGAACGTGTAACTGCATTCTTTCGCTGTTTTTTTCTTGCTGTGGCATTTCTCACGGCGCAGGCAATACACGCCCAAAACACGTCAACGGTCAAAGGTAAAGTTCTGGATACGGAGGGACAACCTGTAGAACTGGCTACAGTGGCCTTGAATCAGGCTCTGTTCACGCGTACAGGTGCAGATGGTTCGTTTTCTTTTACGAGAGTACCACAGGGGCACTACTCTTATCAAGTAACATTTGTGGGGTACGAGACGGCTAAAGGGACGGTTGACGTGAAAAGCGATGAAGTAAAGCTTAGTGTTGTCCTTAAAGAACTTGTACTTACCCTCTCTAGTGTCACCGTGACGGCAAAGCAGGAAACGCTTGGATCCAAGTCACTTATTGACCAGGATGCAATCCGACATATACAACCGAAAAGCGTCACTGATATGCTCCAACTTCTGCCAGGCAACCTTACCACGAATCCCAATCTCAACCAACTGGCACAGGCAAACATACGCGAGATAGACAGCGACGACAACAACGCCATGGGAACAAGTGTCATCCTTGATGGCACACCTTTGAGCAACGATGCCAATCTTCAGGCCATGTCGCCGTCGCGTAGCGGTAAGAACTCTAGCAGTTCGTCAGATGGCATGAGCAGCCAGACAACGGCTGGAAAAGGTGTTGACATGCGCTCCGTCAGCGCAGGGAACATAGAGTCTATGGAGGTTATACGCGGCATCCCGTCAGCGGAATACGGCAACCTCACCAGTGGCGTTGTCATCGTAAAGACCAAGGCAGGACGCACCCCTCTAGAGCTCAAGGCTTCTGCAGACTCTAATTCGAAACTCGCCTATGCAGGCAAAGGTTTCCAACTACACGGCGGAGGCGCTGTGAACTTCAGCGTAGACTGGGCGCAGTCGTGGGCAGACACACGTCGTCACTATCAAGGGTTCGACCGCGTAACGGCTACAGGTGGATACAGCGACCAGTTCGG
Source organism: Bacteroidaceae bacterium (assembly GCA_963637205.1). Taxonomy (GTDB): domain Bacteria; phylum Bacteroidota; class Bacteroidia; order Bacteroidales; family Bacteroidaceae; genus Physcousia. The sequence goes on along the minus strand of CAVHNA010000018.1, from coordinate 4,081 downwards.
TCCGCTGTCCTTCAATGTCAGGGGTTCTTTCTACACCAACGTCAACAACCAGAAAACCGACCCTCAGATGGTGTCTTCACACACCACCTACAAAAATACCAACGTAGGCGGACGACTGTCTCTGAACGGGCGTTACCGTCCAGAGCACGGATGGCTGACAAGTGTTGACTATAACCTCTCTGCACAGTTGTCGCACACTCTTGACAAGCACTCCACTTGGGTAAGCAACCCGGACGGTGTGGTGGCTGATGGAAAAGTGGCTGGAGTGTATGTTGGTAGGTTCCAGACGGCCGGATATCAGACGCACTACAGGATAGACGGTTTGCCAATAAACTTCTACACACAATTTGTTGCGAACAAGTACCTGCAGATTAACGACTATGACAATATGACACTGAAACTTGGCGTCGAATACTCTTATGACGCCAACAAAGGTGACGGATTTACTTATGATGAGAAATACCCTCCGCAGGCACAGGGTACGCAGACTCTCCGCCCGCGCGCTTTCAAAGACGTGCCAGCGACAAATTCTTTTTCAGCGTTTCTCTCCGACAAGACTCGGTTTCGGCTTGGCAACATACCCACGTCTGTGGAGGCAGGTGTGCGCGTGAGCAATCTCTTTGTCAACAAGGCGAAGAGCGGAGGACACACCAACTTTCTCGTAGCGGAGCCACGTGTAAACGTATCGTTCAGTCTGCTCAACCAACGCAACAACACTTTCTTCGACGATCTGTCGGTAACAGGAGGCTATGGAATCTCTAACAAACTGCCGACGCTGCTCTATCTCTATCCCGACAAAGCGTACTTCGACAATGTAAGTCTTTCCTACTATGGCAATACCGATGATAGACGTTTGGCTGTCGTCACCACCGACGTGGTGGAAAACACGGCCAATGCCGACCTTCGTCCCATGAGCTCGCAAAAGTGGGAGATAGGACTGTCGTTCCGTCACAGGAACACCAAAGGATGGGTCACATATTTCAACGAGCGACACCGCAACGAGTACGGGTTCCTTTCTCATCTCATATGGCAAGACTATTCAAAGTATGTTGTACCTAACGATGCCTCGCACCTGACGTTTGATGCGGAAAGCGGTAATGTGTACTACATGAAGGATGGCTTGCGGCAGGCAGCCTCTATCAACAGTGCCACGGAGATGTTTTTGTGGTCACAACCTTACAATACGTCACGCAGTGACAAACACGGTATAGAGTATGGTCTTGATTTGGGCGAGTTCCGTCCGATTCGCACTTCACTCAGTGTCAACGGAGCGTGGTTTCATGTTCTCCGTGTTTCTGAACAGAAATCATACAGCTATATCAACTCCATGTCACCGTATGTAGGCGTAATGCCTGAAGGGTCCGGAACCTTACAGAACCGCATGAATACAACCTTTCGTTTCATCACCCACATCCCTGCGTTGCGTGTAATATTCACTACAGCCTTGCAAGTTGTGTGGTATGAGAGCGAACAGTCGGTGTGGAAAGACTCTGACGGAAACAACCGTTGGTACCAGAAGACTTATGCCGACGACGGACGTGAATACCTGTGGGTGAATCCTGAGGGCTACTATGACATGCAGCGTAATTACCACGAGTGGAGGCCGAAAGACACCGACGACACCCAACTGAAGCTTATAGCTCGGCGTTACCAGACGTACGCTTTCCAGAAAGATGTCGTAAGCCCATGGGTGATGCTCAACTTCAGGATTACGAAGGAACTGGGCAAGGTGGGAGAACTGTCGTTCATTGCCAACAATCTCACCAATACCAAACGCTGGCACACCAACAAATGGACACAAGTCAAAAGACAGCTCTATCCTGGTATGTATTTCGGAGCGGAACTGAAGTTGAAGTTGTAGCCACATCGTTTCACGGTATCAACATGGTCTTGTCTAAAGCCATACAGGATATATCACAAACAACATATTTATTAACTTCATTAAAAGTAAAAGACAATGAAAATGAATCTGACAAAAATGATGGTTGGTCTTCTTGCCTTATCATCAGTTTTCACGTTCGTGTCGTGTGACGACGACGATGACGCAGTGAAGAGTTACAAGCTTTCACTCACTTTCAATCTTCCAGAGAATGTTGTTGCAAGCAGTCTGACTGACATGAAGCTCATCGTCTCTAATGCATCCGGAGCCGACACGCTTGCGCTTGAATCTCTTGCCCCAGTCACTGTCACTTATCCACAGGGTCTCTACACAGTGAGCGTTTCCGGAAAACTCACCGACGAGCAGACGGCTTACGTAAACGGTCAGACACAAGTCGACCTCTACGCCGACGCTTCAGCCACTGTCAGTCTTGACAAGATTTACCAGTCTGCTCTGATCTTCCGTAGCATCTACTCCACAGGATCAAAGCAGTATTACATGAAGGAAAGTTATTTCGAGATTGTAAATAACAGTGATGAGGTGCAGTACCTCGACCAGATTATCATCTCCGCTCCACAGGGCAACCAGACTGCGCAGAATGCTTGGCAGGCAAACGGCATGAGCGACCTTTACGACTGCGGTCAGGGTTCTGTCATCGCATTCCCTGGTTCAGGTCATGACTATCCTCTGCAGCCCGGTCAGGTAGTACTGGTTGCCAACAATGCCATCAACCACAAGGAGGCTTACAGCGAGGATGCCACCGAAGAAGAAAAGGCCGAGTACGCCGCATGCCCGGATCTCAGCAATGCCGACTGGGAAATATACCTCAACTATAACGCCAACGACGTAGACAATCCTGCAGTTCCAAACATGGATGTCATCTACTACAACAACAAGTACATGTTCGCCTTCGGTCTCGGTGTTATGGGTCGTTCTTACCTGATGGCCAAGCTTCCCGAGGGTATCACGCCGGCACAGTTTGCGGCAGAAGAGTCTAATGTGATGACAGAACCCGGCAGCACAAGTTCTTTTACTTATCTCGTCATCCCCTCAAAGTACGTTATCGACGCTGTCGACACTTACAACCCCAACACCGACAATCATGTACCGACATTCTTGCCTAAAGATGACGCTACTGGCGTGAAATGCAGCGAAAACTACACCGGCAAGTGCATTCGCCGCAAGGTTACAAAGATTGTCAACGGACGTGCCTACTACAAGGATACCAACGACTCTGCGGCAGACTTCCTCAACGAACAGCCGCTGCTCCCCGGCGGTACCTACACGACAGTAGACGAGTAAGCTTGACATAACTCACAACAGGAAACGGAGCCCTCTGAAGCACACGGTGTACTTCGGGGTTCCGCTTCCGCTTTATCTCTTTTCCACAATATCACACATGTATATATGACGAGACATCATTTGTTATCCATCGCCTATCTTTCTGTATCGCTCCAGGCGGTACAGGCACAGACGTTCGACAACGGACACGAAACATGGAATGAGCGCAATACCAACGAAGTGTCCAATGTCAGTTATTTCAGCAAAAACCCCGTGAGGGTGGCGGACAACAGCGTACAGAATTATGGAGTCGCTCGTGTCGCTTATGGAATAGGACGTGGCGATTTTCATGCCCCGCACAAGTCGGGACACGTCAATGGTCTCGACGTGTATATAGGAGGACTGAAGCGTATAGCCAACTTCAGTCTGTCGGGTTTTCTTGATTACACCAACACAAGCAGGAACAACCAACGATGGGACTCTACGCTTGGCGCAAATCCGTACAATCCCCTTATCCTTGGCGATTCCATAAGCAGCGACCGCACCATAGAACAGTTCCGCATGAATGTGACAGGAGCTATGCGACTATCGGACGCATGGACGCTTGGACTCTCCATTGATTTGTTCACCGGACGACTGTCCGACCAAAGCGATCCACGTCCGGAAACGAGTACGTCAGAAGTACCAGTGACATTGGGTGTCTCGTGGCAGGCCAGCGAACGCATGTCAGCAGGCATAAGCGCAGGAGCGCGATTCCTCCGTTCAGACATTTCGCATACCATCATCGACCCTTTGGTGAACTATTCTTATTTCCTCATGAAGGGGAACGGGGACTACTATCGGCGTTCATCCGCTGATGTGAACAGCTACGACCGTGAATACAGCGGCAACTATTACAATGCAGCCTTGCAAGTGCAATAC
>CAVHNA010000017.1:0-23404 GCA_963637205.1 Bacteroidaceae bacterium | reverse complement strand
TCAGTCCCATGCCGTTTGGAAAGTGACCGTTGTTCGCGAACATTAGTCCCGTGCCGTTTGGAAAGTGACCATTGTTCGCAAACATTAGTCCCATGCCGTTTGGCAAGTGACCATTGTTCGCAAACATTAGTCCCGTGCCGTTTGGAAAGTGACCATTGTTCGCGAACATCAGTCCCATGCCGTTTGGAAAGTGACCGTTGTTCGCGAACATTAGTCCCGTGCCATTTGGAAAGTGACCATTGTTCGCGAACATCAGTCCCATGCCGTTTGGAAAGTAACCGTTGTTCTCAAACATCAGTCCCATGCCGTTTGGAAAATGACCATTGTCCGCGAACATTAGTCCCATGACGTTTGGAAAGTGACAGTTGTTCGCAAACATTGACGCTGTGCAATTTTGCATTGGACTATTGTTCGTACGCATTGATAGGAAAAATGTTTCCTGCATTGCAATGCCTGTAGGAGGCGCGTTTTCGTCCGCTCGGCGACGAAGGAGACGCTTGCCGGAGCAAGAAATGCGCCCTTGTAGGTGACGGCAGTAAGAGTGCATCACCGAGGCGAAACCCTTGCCAATGTTCGCATACGAATGTTTATCGGCGTTCCCCCCTTGTGGTCGCGTTTCTTGCTCCGGCAAGCGTCTCCTTCGTCGCCGAGCGGACGCAAACGCTGGACCTGGCGCCCCTGAACACGGCGAACGTGACCGACATGACATCGATGTTCAAGGGCTGCAGCAGCCTCACGACAGTCTATGTGAGCGACCAGTTCACTACAAACAGCTTCACCCAATGGGACGATATGTTCATGGGGTGCACCGCTCTTGTAGGCGCAACGGCATACGACGAGAACAAGGCAGACATCTCCCGGGCTAACTACAGGTACGGTTTCTTCAAGACTTACTACCAGATTGGCAGCAAGACCTACGACCTCTCGGGCGCCCCGATCATTGTAGACAATCTGGATGTGAGGGACGGGGAGGGCTTCATCACATACGCTCCATTCACCGCAACCGAGGCACGCTACTCGCGCTACAACATGACGAGCAACTGGGCAACACTCTGTCTGCCGTTCGCAGTGGACGCTGACAACACGGACGACTGCACTTTCTATGGACTGTCAAGCATTGACGACGCCGCCAACACGATAACTCTGAAGAAGATGACAGGCACTATTGACGCCGGCACTCCAGTGTTCGTCTATTCAATTCGTGCGAAAAGAACAGCATGGACATCGTTTCCAGCAATGTGGACGTGGTGCGCAACCCGACGGAAGGCATGTGGTGCGGCGGACTGCAACTCGTAGGCTCGTTCACCACAACAGAAGTTCCCGATTACGGCTACATCGTTTCGAAGAACAAATTCTGGCAGACTTCAGACTTGAAGGGCAACTCCGCGACAAAAGCCGTGAAGATAAAGGGGCAGAGGGCTTGGCTCAACCCGAACTCCAACAGCGAGGCGAGAGCTCACGTACTTGACATCTTTGCGGACGAAGAGGAAGACACCACGGCAATCGACGCTATTGACGCACTCACGGAAGGTACAGCTGAAATCTACGACATTCAGGGTCGCCGTACCGACAGGTTGCAAAAAGGACTGAACGTCGTAAAGACTGGCAATGTGACAAAGAAGATTATGGTGAAATAAGTGTATAACGACGAAATAAACATGGATATGAACAAGAAGAAATATACGGCTCCACTCATGGAGACAATAAAGATGGAGTCACAGGGGCTTTTGGCAAGCTCATCACAACATATCGGTAAGGGAGCTGTCGGTCAGACGAACAATGACCCGGAAGCGGACGATGATTATATTGTCTGGGGAGAATGACCTGCACTAAGCCATTCAACAATAATGGCCAATAGTTGGGATATAACGATACAAGGGCGTGTCAAAAACACGCCCTTGTATATGGCTGTACTATCCGAAAACCGTGAGACAAAATTAGATGACGATTGTGATGTGGAGCTGCGGATACACTTTTAAGGACGACTTTTTGCAGCTGTCTGGACTAAAACGAGTAACTATGTGATATTTGAGGACAATGAAACATTCAGAGATTTGTTTGAGCATGACTTTGACATCAGCAGAATTGTAACTAGCTATCCTCTGTATTCCGTTTTAGCGGTGCTGGGACGCTCTCGCCTCACTGACGTATGACAATGCCTCGCGGCACTTGTCTGTGACATACTGCCAGTCGTGCGCCGCTACACGTTCAGGAGGGAACAGCTTGCCGCCCATGCCCACGCAGAACGCACCGGCATTCAGCCATTCCATAATGCTTTCTCGGGTTGGGGAAACGCCGCCGGTGACCATGACCTTCGTCCAAGGACAGGGAGACATGACACTCTTCACGAAAGCCGGACCAAGCACTTGTCCGGGAAATACCTTTGTGATGTCGCATCCGGCCTCCTGCGCCAAGCTTATTTCGCTTGGGGTGCAGCATCCAGGGCAGTATGGTACGAGCCGCCTGTTGCAAACCTGGGCCACGTCGGCGTGAAAAAGCGGACCTACTATGAAGCACGCCCCAAGTTGCATATAGAGAGCGGCAGTGGGAGCGTCCACTATGCTGCCCACACCAAGAGCCATGTCCGGACATTCCTTGGCTGCGAACTTCACGCATTCGGCGAACACTTCGTGTGCGAAGTCACCGCGGTTGGTGAACTCGAAAACGCGTATTCCTCCGTCGTAGCAAGCCTTCATCACTTGTTTTGCCGTATCCGCATCCTCGTGGTAGAACACTGGCACTATGCTCGTCAGCCTCATCTTGTGGAGCACCTCTGCTTTGTCAAATCTTGCCATAGCCTTTATATGTCTTTACCTTTTTCCTGTATGCTTGTATTTGTCTGTTTTCCGATAGGCTTCAGCGTTGTACTCTTCCGTTGCCGCCTCCGTGCATCAGAGCTTTCACCTCCTCTGCGCTCACCATGTTGACGTCGCCTGTAATGGTCTGCTTCAGTGCGCTGGCTGCCACGGCGAACTCCAGTGACTGCTGCGTATTCATGCCGCTCACCATGCCGTGTATGATGCCGCCACTGAAGCTGTCGCCTCCTCCTACACGATCCACAATATGGTCAAGGTCGTAGCGACGGCTTGTGTAGAAGTCCGTACCGTCAAATACCATGCCCTTCCATCCGTTGTGCGTGGCGCTGACACTTTCGCGCAAGGTACAGGCTATGTGGCTGAAGCCGAACTCGTCGTACATAGAGCGAAATATGTTCTCGTATCCCTTTGCGTCAGTGCTGCCGTGCTGAACGTCTGCATCGGGCTTGAAACCGAGGCAAAGTTCTGCGTCCTCCTCGTTGCCTATGCACACGTCCACGTATTGCATGAGCGGACGCATTACATTCTGCGCTTTCTCCGGAGTCCAGAGCAGACGGCGATAGTTGAGGTCGCAGCTCACTGTGGCACCAGCTTCCTTGGCAGCCTCGCAGGCGAGACGTACACACTCCGCCGCGCGGTCACTGACAGCTGGCGTGATGCCGCTCCAGTGGAACCACTGCGCACCGCTGAAGATGGCGGGGAAGTCAAAATCGGACGGGTCAGCCTCGCTGAAGCTGCTACTCGTGCGGTCGTAGATAATCTTGCTGGCGCGCAGACTGGCTCCTCTCTCCATATAGTATACTCCAAGTCTAGACCCTCCCCGGGCCACGTAGTCCGTGTTCACTCCGAAACGCCGGAGGGAGTTGACAGCCGATTGGCCTATCTCGTGATTTGGCACCTTACTTACGAAGCAGGCCGTGTGTCCGTAGTTGGCTAGGCTTACAGCTACATTAGCCTCTCCGCCGCCGTAGTTGACGTCAAACGAGTCGGCTTGCACGAACCTGCCGTAGCATTGAGGTGAGAGGCGGAGCATAATCTCGCCCATTGTGATAATCTTTGACATTCCCTATTAGATTGTTACGATATTGACTTTATTTGTTTGAAATGCGGCACAAAGTTATACAATTTTAACGTGACGGCGAACGTCGCAGGCTCTTTTTTTGACTATGAGCAAAAAAAGGAATGAAAACAATACTCAGTTTGAGGGAAAAACGCTAACTTCGCTTCCATATGTTAAATGTCGCTTGATTAAGGAAATGAAGAAGATAATCAGTCTGTGTTTCTTGTCAGTCGCTATATGTGCCTGTACGGGTGGTGGCGGAAATACCGCCGGTGAACAGTGTGATGCGGTTCGGGAGTACGCTGAATGGGACTCTGTGACATGCAAAGAATGTAGTCGGCCTATGGGAGATGAAGAGAACAAGCCCTCGTGTTCAGTGGACGTGAGTGTGGAGACCGCTGTTGGCCGTACGCCGGTTGACAGTAGCATCAGCAGGGCGGTAGCCGCCGTCGTGTTCGGCGATACCTTGTGCCTGTGTCCTGATGCCGTGAGGCACTATGCTGACAGCGTGAAACGGTCGTTTGCGGAGGAAATGTCCGAGTTTTATGATCCCGACGACGAATACGCTTTCCGTTTTCACTACACGTATGAGGTGCGTGGTGGCCGCGTGTCTGACTCCAAGGAAGGCATGGTGGCCTACAGGGCGAGCGAGACAGCTTACCAGGGCGGGGCGCATGGCAGCTTTGCCGAGGTCTGCCTCAACATGGACGCAAGTACTGGCAGAGAACTGTTTCTGAGTGATGTTTTCAAGGAGGACAAGATGGATAGAGTGAAGGAGTTGATGGAGCAACAGCTGATGGCCGACCACGGCATGAAATCTATGGAGCAGTTGAGGGACAGCACGGGTATAACCATGTTGGCGGAGGTGTTCGTCTCCGATTACAATTTCCTGCTTCTGAAAGACGGAGTGCTCTTCGTCTTCAATCCTTATGATATCGCTCCGTGGGCAGTTGGTACGGTGGAGGTGAAGCTGACATACGACCAACTGGAGGGATGCCTAAAGTGAGGTCATGACATATACGAGAACAAAACGTCATTAGGAAAACAAATGGATATAATAGAAAAATACTTTCCGACCATAAACGAAACGCAGAAAGAGCGGTTCGCTGCTTTGGATGGGTTATACCGCGACTGGAACGCCAAGATAAACGTCATTTCACGCAAGGACATAGATAACCTCTACGAACACCATGTGCTGCACTCGCTGGGTATAGCGGAGGTCATAAGTTTCAGACCAGGAACACACGTGATGGATTTGGGTACCGGTGGCGGTTTCCCTGGGATACCGCTCGCCATCATGTTTCCCGAGACGGAGTTCTTGTTGGTGGACAGCGTGGGCAAGAAGGTGAAGGTATGTGAGGAAGTGGCCAGGGCCCTGAAGCTTGACAATGTGAAAACACGCTGGTGCCGCGCAGAGGACGTGAAAGAGAAATCCCACTTTGTGGTTTCACGTGCTGTGATGCCCCTTGCCGACTTGGTGAAGCTGGTACGCAAGAATATCTTCTCAGAACAAATCAATGCTTTCCCCAACGGTTTGTTCTGCCTGAAGGGAGGTGAACTGGAGCACGAGACCTTCCCCGTGCGGCGTCAGACGGAGACGGTAGACTTGTCCGAGTTTTTTGAGGAAGAATATTTCAAGACAAAAAAAGTGGTGTACACACAGTTGTAAGATGAAAGTAAAGGTTTTTACATTCAATCCCGTTAGCGAGAACACATACTTGATATGGGATGAGGCTACTATGGATGCGGCCGTGATAGATGCCGGGATGTACAGTGCGGTGGGGAGGAAAGTTTTTGTGGACTTCGTGTCTGAAGCCGGCTTGCATCTGTGTCTGTCCTTGCAGACGCATTCCCACTACGACCATATCTTCGGGCTTCCCTTCGTCTTTTCTGAGTATGGCTTGCGTCCTCATCTCCATGTGGACGAGGAAAAACTGTATTATGTCATGCCACAGTGGGCGGAGTATATGGGGCTTCACATAGACGGGGCGTTGCCTCGTCCGCAGAAACTTCTCACAGACGGGGAGGGCATCGTTTTGGGGAACATATATATAAAGGTGTTGCATACTCCCGGACATACTCCAGGTGGTGTTTGCTACTATATAGAGAAGGAGAATGCTCTGTTCAGCGGAGACACTCTGTTCCGCGGGTCAGTGGGAAGGTCAGATTTCCCCGGCGGTAACTGTGACGACGAGATGCGTTCCTTAGCCGAGAAACTGTTGATTCTTCCTCCGCAGACGAAAGTGTGGCCAGGCCACGGAGACAGCACGACAATAGGATATGAGTCCGACACAAATCCTTACTTGAGAGATTTACAACATTAGGTTTCTGCTAACAGCAGTCGCCCGAAGAGTGGCGGAAGCGGTGCAAAGTACGCTTAAGGAAATCGGAGTGGTGTGACAGCCTGTTGACGCTGAATGTCAGCGAGACGGCGAATGCGGCCACTCCTGCCGTATATCTGACTATGTCACTGCCGGAAAAACTGCACGCCACTGCGGCAAACAACGGCACGAATTGCACCAGACAGATGACGGCGGTGGAGCGACGAATACGGCATCCGTACAGCTTGCCGTAGACAAGTAGGGAACATATAACATCGTAGAGTGCCCCCATTGAAAGCGCAACGCCGGTACCGGTGAGACCCCATTCCTGATAAAGGAAATATACTGCAAAAGCGAAGAACACGTCATAGGCGAGTTCCATGGCGAAGTAGACGAGCGACTCCCCTTTGGCCAGCGTGATGTAGCCCACCGGCAGGTAGACGGCGCGCATGAAAATGTAGAACACCGCACACACCGACATGTCTTGTATCACCACGAACTCCTCGGTGTAAAGCAAGCGTATCACCCACGGCACAAATATGACAAAAGCCACAAGCAACGGCGTGAGGAAAAGCACACACACGTCAATCTGTTGGTTGATGGTCTCGTTCATGCGTTTCAGACTGTGGCAGACGGAAGCCAGACGTGGATAGTAGTCGGCCTCAAGAGCTACGAACGCCACTCCGGCGTATCCTGCCGTGATGGCAAAGCCCGCATTGAAATAGCCAACCTCCTTCAGCGTGCCGGTCCAGAGCAGCATGGCGGGCACGAACATCCTGAGTCCCGAATTGGCGATGCCAGCCAATACGTATGGTATACCTTTTCTTATTATAGGGAGTCCTTCGCATAAGGTTGCCTTGGAAAAAGGTAAGGTCTTATAGCTCACCAAGGGTAGGGAGTAGCGGAAATGACAGGCCACTGAGGCCAGTCCGCTTGCCAGCAGGCCCATCCACACACCGTGAAGCCCCCACACATAGTAGAAAGGGACAGTGAGCAGAAGTGTGAGTATGCAGACGGCAGTTTCTATGACAGCTACTTTTTTAGTCTGTCTCAGACCCTTTAGTATAGCGCATTCCCCCTCAGCTACGAGGAAACACACCGTAACAGGGATGATGAGCATCACCTCCGGGAAGCGCCGCCAGTCGTGGTCGAAAAACGCATAGCTGAGCAAGGGCGAGAATATGGTGCATAGGACAGCGGCCAAAATAGCCGACCACAGTACACAGGTGCGTACCAAGGTGACAAAATATTCGATGCGGTCCTTTGTCCCGTCCTCGAACAATTCTCCTGTGATGCGTGTGGCATTGAGAGGAATGCCAAAGTTACAGCTGCTTACTATGAATTCGGAAATGGCGTTGTATATACCTATGAGTCCAAGTCCGGCTCCTCCAAGCAAGACGGAAGTCAGCTTGTTGCGCAGTACGGACATCAGCAGTTTCAGTCCCTGCACTCCTCCGAAGACCCCGGTATATCTGAGCACATGGTCGTACGAGGTGTCCCGGGTCTCCTCGTTGTGCAGGTTGTCAAGTTCGCTCATTGTCGGTGTTGCGCATGACCTATGACAAACCCACTATTTCACCGTCAACGAGGTCTATGCGTTCCGCCTGTGGGCTTTTTGGAAGTCCTGGCATTCGCATGATGTCGCCTGCTATGAGCACAAGCATCTCGGCTCCGCAGTTGATAACGATGTCGCGTATGTTTATCTCAAATCCTGTGGGAACGCCGTATGCCTTTGGGTTGGCGGAAAACGAATACTGTGTCTTGGCTATACAGACGGGGTAGTGCGAGATACCCATCTCGTTGATCTTCTCTATCATCTTCATGGCCGCAGGGCTGAATGTCACGCCGTCAGCGCCGTAGACCTTGCGTGCCACGGCTTCCGCCTTTTGTTCCACTGTCTCTTCGTCGGAGTATGCCAGCGTGAGAGGTTTGCTTGGTTTGTTCTCTATGGTGTCCACTACGAGCCGAGCCAGTTCCTCCGCTCCGGCTCCACCTTCGTTGAACGCATTGTTCACGGCGAAACCGACTCCAATCTCGTCGCAGTGTTTGCGGCACATTCCTATTTCCTCGTCGGTGTCAATGGCGAAGCGGTTGAAGCAAACTACCACGGTCTGCCCGAAAGACTGTATGTTGCGGATGTGACGGTCAAGATTTTCCAAGCCTTTCCTCAGTCCTTCCATGTTCGGCTGTTTTATTTCCTCTACAGGTACTCCACCGTGCATCTTCAGTCCCTGTGTGGTGGCTACCAGAACGGTAAGTGCGGGCCGTAGTCCTGACTTGCGACACTTGATGTCATAGAATTTCTCCGCTCCGAGGTCGGCCCCGAACCCGGCTTCAGTGACTACATAGTTGCCGAAGGTAAGAGCCAGTCGCGTGGCCAGCACGCTGTTGCATCCGTGCGCTATGTTGGCAAACGGTCCTCCGTGAACCAGTGCCGGCGTATTCTCCGTAGTCTGTACCAGATTAGGCTGGATGGCGTCCTTGAGCAGTACGCATATCGCACCTGCCACTCCCATGTCTTTCACCCTGAAAGGTTTTCCTTCGATGGTGGTACCCAGAAGTATGTTCTCTATGCGGCGGCGCAAGTCGTCACGGTCTGTGGCAAGGCATAAGATGGCCATTATCTCACTGGCAGGCGTGATGTCAAAACCGCTCTCCATGGTTACGCCGTCCGTTTTCGCTCCCAGTCCGGTGACGATATGCCTGAGGTTGCGGTCGTTGATGTCCAACACGCGTTTCCATAGCACCTCCCTCATGGCGAAACCCTCGTTGCGGTGCTGGTAGATGTAGTTGTCCAAGAGAGACGCTATCATGTTGTGTGCAGTGGTGACGGCGTGGAAGTCTCCCGTGAAGTGAAGGTTGATCTTGTCCATGGGCAACACCTGGGCGTATCCTCCTCCGGCTGCGCCACCTTTCATGCCGAAGCACGGGCCGAGTGACGGCTCGCGAAGGGCCACTATGGTCTTCTTGCCTATACGGTTCAAGCCCATGGCCAGCCCCACGCTGACTGTAGTCTTGCCAATGCCGGCTTTGGTGGGTGTGATGGCAGTGACGAGTATCAGCTTGTGCGCCTTTACCTTCTCCTCGTCAATGAGGTCTTCGGGAATCTTGGCGGCAAATCTACCGTACGGTTCCAACTCGTCGGTCTTGATGCCTATGTTCTGCGCTATTTGCGCTATTGGTGTCAAGGTGGTCTCCCTCGCTATTTCTATATCAGTCTTCATAAATTCTTGAGAGTCTTTTAGGTTCTTGCATTCGTCTGCACACGGCTTTCGTCCGGTGCGTCTTTTACTTGGGTTGGTGCTGTGGTCTGAGCAGATCGTTTACGGTCTTCACTGGATTGAAGGTGGACAGTGGCACTTCCACCATTAGCGTGCTCCAGTTGCTCATTGCCCCGTTCCACAGGCCGGGCAACTCCAGAGCCTTCAGTTCTTTACCGTCCTTGCTCTTGAAGGAGATGAAACCGGTGTCGGGGTCGGTGTATTTGGTAAGGTCAAATCTTTTCCCCTTGTAGTCTTTCAGGGCGCACACGATGTCCACCGGATTGAAGTGAGTGCTGTTAGCCAACATTTTCAGGTTTTCTTCGTTGTCCTTGTCTATTTGGCTGCTCTCCAGTATCTGCAGCGACACAGTGCCGTCGGGGTTGTATGCTATGAACGGACCTCCGCCAGGCTCCCCCACATTCTTTACTACTCCGCATACACGGATGGGTCGGTTTAGCTTGCTGCGCAGGAAAACGCACAGTTCCGTGTCCTCCATATCCTTGAGTCCAGGCTTGTCGCATCCAAGGGTGTGTCTTACGAAACGCACCATGTCCAGGAGTTCCGCATGGCTGTACTTTCCGCTGTCCAGCAGGTGAAGGTATGCGAAGGTCTGTTTCTGCACGTCCACCAACAGACCCGCTATCACCTGTTTCCAGAGCACGGTATCGGCCTTCAGGCGGTCGGGCACCACGTTGTCCACGTTTTTCACGAACACAATGTCGCTGTCCACCTCGTTGAGGTTCTCTATCAGTGCGCCGTGGCCGCCCGGTCGGAAGAGCAGTCTGCCGTCTGCGGTGCGGAAGGGAGTGCCGTCCATGTTCGCAGCTATGGTGTCGGTGCTGGGTTTCTGTTCGCTTAGTGAAACGTTATATTTGATGTGAAATCTGTTCTCCGCTTCTGATATGGCACGCTCCAGCAAGTCTTCGAACATCCTGCGGTGCTCTCCGCTCACGGTGAAGTGTACGTTAGTCTCGCCGTGGCTGCTGGCGTAGAGTGCGGCTTCGGTTAGATGTTCCTCCACTGGGGAGCGTGCGCAGTCGGCGTAGGCATGAAACTGTAACAGTCCTTTGGGCATTTGTCCGTAGTTGAGCCCTTCCTCACTCAGCATGTTCTCCGCCACGGCCTTATATTCCTTTTCCTCTATCAGAGCGTCCACGCCCTCTTCCTCGTTGAGAACGCAGGAGTCGTTGAGAGCGTCAAAGAAGGCGAAGTCGTGAATTCTCTCGAAGAAAGTCTTTTCAAAATCAGTGGTGGGAACGTCGTATGGAGCGTCCACAAATGCGAAAATGTTTTTGAACATACGGCTGGCAGCACCGCTGGCGGGCACGAACTTCGTGATGACGTGACCCTCAGCTTTGTAACTGTCCCAGATATTGGAGAGACGCTCCCTGTCGTCTTCGCTCGGCGCCACTATGCCGTTGCCGACCGCCGCAGCGGCTTTCAGCTTGAGGAAAGGAAAACCTTCCCATAGGTTCTTCAATTGTTTTTCTATCTGTTCTTCGCTTATTCCTTTCTTGTGGATAAGGTCTTTGTCTTCCAGTGTAAACATATTGTGTGTATTTGTTTTGTTGTTGGCTTTGGGAGGTTTCGTTGCATTTTCGTTGCGCAAAGTTATATAAAAAGGTTTAAAGGACATCGCGAATAGTGAAAAAATTATACCTTTGCGCAACTATTTACAGGAGGAGTGGTATGGAGTCTGACAATTTTTTTACTTCTGGGGAGCTGAGTCGCATTGAGGAAATTCATGCGGAGCTTGGCGGTCTGATGAATGGTGTTTTGCACGAAGATGACGAGCAAAAGGTGAAGGAGTATTTTCGCAAGTCTGCCGAGTGCGGCAAGGTGGAGCGCGACCCTTTCGGGCTCAATGTCATACTGATGGACTGTGAGACTGCGCTCGTGGTAGCCGGTGAGATAGGCGTGAGTAGGGGAGCCGTGCTCGGCATCATGCTCAACAGCGTGGTGAACGCCGGCACTGTCACCCTGGAGGAGGTGAGCGCGCAGTTCGGCGAGGACGTGGTGCATGTGCTGCACGGTCTGATGCGCATAAGAAGCCTGTACGTGAAGAGTCCTGCCGTGGAGAGCGAGAACTTCCGCAGCCTGCTGGTGACTTTCGCCGAGGACATGAGGGTGATACTGGCCATGATAGCCAACAGAGTGTGCATAATGCGGCAGATACGTAACACGGAGAACACCGAAGCCAGGAAACGCATCTCAATGGAGGCCGCTTACCTTTACGCCCCGTTGGCGCACAAGCTGGGACTTTACACGCTGAAGAGCGAACTGGAAGACCTTAGCCTGAAGTACCTGGAGCACGATGCGTATTACCACATCAAGGAGAAACTCAACGAGACCAAGAAGGCAAGAGACGCGTACATAGAGAATTTTATAAAGCCCATAGACGAGAAGCTGCGGGCCTCCGGGCTGAAGTTCCACATGAAGGGGCGTACCAAGAGCATACACTCCATCTGGCAGAAGATGAAAAAGCAGGGCGTGGGCGTGGACGGTGTCTACGACCTCTTCGCCATCCGCATCATACTTGACTCCGTTCCCGAACACGAGAAGCAAGACTGCTGGCAGGTGTTCAGCATCATTACAGACATGTACCAGAGCAACCCCAAGCGTATGCGCGACTGGTTGTCAGTGCCAAAGAGCAATGGATACGAGAGCCTGCACATCACCGTGCTTGGTCCACAGAGCAAGTGGGTGGAGGTACAGATACGCACCGAGCGGATGGATGATGTGGCGGAGCACGGCCTTGCCGCCCATTGGAGGTACAAGGGTGTCAAGGGTAGTCAGGGTGGAGTGGACGAATGGCTCTCAAGCGTCCGCAGCGCTCTGGAGACTAACGACGACCGGCAGCTGATGGACCAGTTCCGCCTGGACTTGGTAGAGGACGAGGTGTTCGTGTTCACGCCGAAAGGCGACCTCTTCAAGTTGCCTTTGGGCTCCACGGTGCTCGACTTTGCCTACACCATACACACTAAGGTGGGCGACCACTGCGCCGGCGGCAAGATAGGAGGTAAGAACGTAAGCATCAGGCAGCAGTTGCAGAGCGGCGACCAAGTGGAGATACTCACCAGTAACAGCCAGACCCCCAAGCGCGACTGGCTTAACATAGTGCATACCGGCAAGGCCAGATCCAAGATACGCCAGAGCCTGAAGGAGATGGAGAGCCGGCAGGCCGCGATGGCCAAGGAGGAACTTGAACGCAAAATGAAGAACCGCAAGCTGGACTTTGACGAGCCTGCGCTGATGCACACCATGTCCAAACTCGGCTATCGTGTGGTGACCGACTTCTACGCAGCCCTAGCGGACTCCACGCTTGAAGTGAACAAGGTGCTGGAGGAATACGCCTTGCAGTTGAGGCACGAACGCGGCGAGGAGGAGCCTGCCGTCCCCACGCCAAGTGCCGACAGGTTCGTGATGCAGGGAACTGACGAGAAGAAGAACTGGATAGGCATCAATGACGTGGTGGTGATAGACGAGCACCTGAAGGGGATAGACTTCCAGATGGCCAAGTGCTGCCAGCCGGTGTACGGCGACGACGTGTTCGGCTTCGTCACCAATGGCGGAGGGATAAAGATACACCGCATTGACTGCCCCAACGCTCCGCAGATGCGCGAGCGGTTCGGCTACCGCATCGTCAAGGCCAAGTGGGACGGCAAGGGCGACACCCAGTATCCTATCACGCTGAGGGTGGTGGGCAACGACGACCTTGGCATAGTGAGCAACATCACCAGCATAATATCCAAGGAGGAGCGCATACTCCTGCGCAGCATCAGCATAGACAGTCACGATGGTTTGTTCTCTGGCACGCTGACGGTGATGCTGGAGGACACGGGGCGGCTGCAGTCGCTCGTGAAGAAACTGAAGACCGTGAAGGGCGTGAAGAACGTGACGAGAGGCTGACGGACGCACGCCAGACGGAAGGACACAAGGAAAAAACAGTAATACAAAAATATGGAAATGAAACACATCGCATCAACATTCTTCTTGTTATTGACGGCTTGCACGGCCCAGGCGGTGGATGTGGACAAGGTCTTCGTGGCCGGTCCCTATCCCATAACCACACCCGTGGTGACGGACTCCATGGACGCCAAATGTTCTAAACTGAACCCCGAGGACGTCTTCTATGACACGCCTCTTCCCCTCACTCTCTGGCAGGAAAAGGGAAAGGCTGTGGACAGCGTGCTGGCGGCACCGGAGCGCACTTCGCTGCTCGTGGCCGGGTTCTATATTGAGAATACGGGCTACGCCAAATGTAAGGTGAATGTCAAGTGCTCTTCCAAATGTACGGTCTACGTAGACGGTGTCAAGCAGGAGGGCGAGACCGCTCTAGTCCCAGGTAGGCACTCTGTCAGCCTGAAGCTGCTGCAGAAGACCGGGACAGCCGACACGCTCCGTCTCGGTGTGGAGACGCAGCAAGACAAGTACGTGACCGTAAACCCTGACGGGAAACGTTACTGGACGCTGCACGACCTCATGCACGGAGAGCGGCTCAACCGTGTAGCCCTATCCTCCAGCGGCAAGTATCTGGCGCAGGACAGGAAAATCACGCATGAGGGTGGCACCGATGAGTGGAGAAAAGAGATAATAGAACTCTCCACGGGCTACAGGCGCACGCTGTCTGACTTCCATCAGTGGGCGGCTACGGACGACAGGTACGTCAGGGTGCGCACTGTGGACGACGGCACCAAGGTCTACGAGGCCGTGGACCTGCGTACCGGTGACGTTCGGCTCATAGGCAAGTACAAGTGCAAGGCCAATGCCAGCGCTGAGCTGGTGGCCGGCGACACCAAGCTCCTCATCCACGAGAGTGTGGAGGGACCCGACGAGAAGGACAAGGCCGTGCGTCAGATATTGCAGCCAGATGACCGCCAGCCCGGATGGCGCAACCGTACCAACGTGCAGATATACGACTTCGTCACGGAGGTGCTCTCCAACGTGGCTCTCGGTGTCAGCAACTCGTACGCCTCGGTATCTGACGACGGTTCCAAGATACTGCTGAGCGTGTACCGTCAGGACATCACGCGCCGTCCGTTCGTCTTCACCACGGTGCTACTGCTTGATGCGCAGACCATGGAGGCCGACACGCTGGTCAGCGAGGACGGCTTTCTGTCCTCGTGCGGCCTCTCGCCCGACGGCAGGTATGTGCACTTCATCGGTAGCCCCGAGGCATTCGGCGGCATAGGTAACGTGCTGCCAGAGGGCAGGATACCTAACATGTACGACT
This sequence comes from Bacteroidaceae bacterium, assembly GCA_963637205.1. Taxonomy (GTDB): domain Bacteria; phylum Bacteroidota; class Bacteroidia; order Bacteroidales; family Bacteroidaceae; genus Physcousia. The sequence goes on along the minus strand of CAVHNA010000017.1, from coordinate 8,711 downwards.
ACCAGCTCTACCTGATGGACTTGCTGAGCCGCGAGGTGAAGTGTCTGACGTGCGACTTCAACCCCAGTGTGCAGGACGTGAAGTGGTGCAAGGCTGACGGCAATATGTACGTCCGCGCTGAGAATCGCGACCTGATGTCTGTCTTCCGCTTCAGCCCACGCACAGGCAAGTCCGACATGCTGCAACTAAGCGAGCCGTACGTCTACTCGGGCTACGACGTGGCCGAGGAGAGGGCCATGCTGGCGTACACCGGCGAGAGCACGCAGCACTCCGACCGTTCGTGGACGGTGGACCTGAAGAACGGCAAGGAGAAAATGGTGAACGACATCAATCCCGAACGTCTGGACAACATACAGCTTGGCGAGTGCCATGACTGGAACTTCGTAGCCGAGCGTGGCGACACCATCTACGGCTGTTACTACCTGCCCCCTTACTTCGACGAGTCGAAGCGTTACCCGATGCTTGTCTACTACTACGGCGGATGCTCTCCCGTGGGACGTTTCCTCGACAGCTACTACTCTTACCAGGAGTGGGCGGCCATGGGCTACGTGGTGTATGTGCTGCAGCCGTCGGGATGCAGCGGCTTCGGGCAGGAGTTCGCCTCCAGGCACGTCAACGCGTACGGCGACTACACCGCCGACGACATAATACAGGGTACCAAGCTCTTCTGCAAGGAGCATCCCTACGTGAAGGCCGACAAGGTGGGCTGTATGGGAGCCTCGTACGGAGGTTTCATGACGCAGTACCTGCAGACCAAGACCGACATCTTCGCGGCAGCCATGAGCCACGCTGGCATCAGCAACCCAGCCTCTTACTGGGGCTTCGGCTACTGGGGTTACAGCTACAGTGCCGTGTCGGCCGCCAACTCCTACCCATGGAACAACACGGAGCTGTATAGCGGACACGCCCCTCTCTTCAATGCCGACAAGATACACACGCCGCTGCTCTTCATGCACGGCACCGCCGACACCAACGTGCCCATCAACGAGAGCGTGCAGATGTTCACTGCGCTGAAGATACTGGGTCGCAAGACAGCCTTCATCACCGTGGACGGCGAGAACCACCACATACTTGACTACAACAAGCGCATCCGCTGGCACGACAGCATCATGGCGTGGTTCGCTCGCTGGCTGCAAGACGACCCTACGTGGTGGAACGACCTCTATCCCGAGAAAAACCTCTGAGGCACCAATGGTATATCCCGACAATTTCGAACAAAAGGTCTCGTTCGGTGAGGTGCGTGCCCTTCTGGCTGCACATTGTCTCAGTCCGCTGGGCCGCGAGAGGGTGGAGCGTATGACGTTCCAGACCTCCGCCGACATGGTGCGCTGTCTGCACGCCCAGGTGACGGAGTTCCGTCTCGCCATGTCGCAGACCACGCAGCCGCCCGAGCAGGATTTCTTCGACCTTCGCCAGTGCATACACCGGATAAGGGTGGAGGGCACGTACATTGACGAGACGGAGATATGGCAACTGCGACTTTCGCTGGTCACGCTGCACTCCTGGGTGGTTCTGGTGCGCAGTGGGGATGACGGGCCGTCGTACCCCGCTCTGGCCGCTCTGGCCGACGGCGTGTTCACCTTCTTCTCCGTGACGAAGAGGGCTGGGCAGATACTTGACGACCACGGGAGGATACGCGACAACGCCTCGCCCAAGCTCAGCACCATACGCGCCTCGCTCCGCCAGTCCGCCGGAGCCGTGAGCCGGGCTCTCCACTCCATACTGAAGTCAGCGCAGGCCGACGGCACGGTGGACAAGGATGCCGCTCCCGCCATGCGCGACGGCCGTCTGGTCATACCCGTGTCGCCGTCCATGAAGCGCCGTCTGCGCGGCATTGTCCACGACGAGAGCGCCACTGGCAAGACGGTGTTCATAGAGCCCGAGGAGGTGGTGGAGACCAACAACCGCATCCGCCAGCTGGAGGCTGAGGAGAAACGCGAGGTGATACGCATCCTCAAGGAGTTCACAGAGACACTGCGTCCCAACATACCCGAGCTGTTGCGTGCCTTCGAGTTTCTGGCCGACATAGAGTTCGTTCATGCCAAGGCCGCTCTGGCTGACCAGATGGGTGCCGTTTCGCCGCACATAACCGACGGTGCGCTCATAGACTGGGCCATGGCGCGGCATCCGTTACTGGAGGCCAACCTCAAGCGGCAGGGCAAGAGCGTGGTGCCCCTTGACCTCTCGCTGCACCGCCGTCAGCGCATCCTCGTCATCAGCGGCCCCAACGCCGGGGGCAAGAGCGTATGCCTGAAGACGGTGGGACTGTTGCAGTACATGCTGCAGTGCGGTCTGCCCGTGCCCATGGGCGAGAACTCCAGGTGCGGTGTCTTCCGCAGTATCTTCATAGACATAGGCGACGAGCAGAGTATAGACGACGACCTCAGCACGTATAGCTCGCACCTGCTGAACATGAAGAACATGATGCGCTGGTGCGACCCATCCAGCCTTCTCCTCATTGACGAGTTCGGCGGAGGCACCGAGCCTACCATAGGCGGAGCCATAGCTGAGTCGGTGCTGCGCCGCTTCGTCCGCAAGGGCGCGTTTGGCGTCATCACCACGCACTACCAGAACCTCAAGCACTTCGCCGACAGCACGCCCGGAGTGGTGAACGGTGCCATGCTCTACGACCGCCAGCGCATGGAGCCCCTCTTCCGCATGGAAACGGGTAACCCGGGCAGCAGCTTCGCCGTGGAGATAGCGCGCAAGATAGGCATCCCCGAGGACTTGATAGCCGACGCCACGGAGATGGTGGGGCGCGAGTACGTGGATGCGGACAAGTACCTACTCGACATCACGCGCGACAAACGCTATTGGGAGGGCAAACGCCAGAGCATACATGCGCAGGAGAAGCAGATGCAGAGCACCATAGACAGGTACGAGCGCGAGGTGGCTGACCTGCACGCCAAACGCAAGGACATCATACGCCAGGCTAAAGAGGAGGCGGAGCGCATCATACGCGAGAGCAACGCCGCTGTGGAGAACACCATACGCGAGATAAGGGAGTCGCAGGCCGAGAAGGAGCGTACCAGGGCGGCGCGCCAGTCGCTCGACGAGTTCCGGCGCGACCTGGAGCAGCAGCGGAAGACCGAGCGCGACGAGGATATAGAACGCAAGATGCGCCAGATAGAGCAGCGTCGCCAGCGCAAGGCCGAGCGCAAGCAGGAGGATGCGGCCGCTGCGCCGTCCGCCTCCAAGGCGGCTCTGACGGCGCAGGCCGACATGCGCCCCGTGGCGGCAGGAGACAGCGTGTGCATAGAGGGACAGACGTCGGTGGGCGTGGTGGACTCCGTCAATGGCAAGCAGGCCACCGTCACCTTCGGGATGATGCGGACGATAGTGGATGTCAAGCGTCTGCGCCACGCCGTCATGCCCAAGCGGGAGAGCGAAGCGCGGGCGGGCTCTTTCATAAGCCGGCAGACGGTAGACCAGGTGAGGCAGAAGCACCTGGAGTTCCGACAGGACATAGACGTGCGCGGCATGAGAGGTGACGAAGCCGTGTCGGCGGTGATGTACTTCATAGACGACGCCATACTGGTGGGAGCGTCCCGGGTGCGCATCCTCCACGGCACCGGCACGGGAGCGCTGCGGCAGTTCATACGCCAGTATCTGGCCACCGTGCCCGGGGTGAAGTCGTGCCGCGACGAGCACGTGCAGTTCGGCGGAGCCGGCATCACAGTGGTGGAGCTGTAGCCCGTCAGCCGCATCCTCCATTCGTCAGGGAGATTTAGCAGTCCCAGATTTTCTAGTGGCTCTAGACTTTCTAGATTAGCTAGAGTACGGTGCGCCGGCTTTCTCGGAAACGAAATGGCGGTGCGGACAACGAAACAACGTATATATAATAATAACGTATATATAATAATAATGTATGAAGAAACGACATTTTAGCGAAACAGCACGACGGCTTCCCATGGTGGCGGCCTGTCTCTGTGTCGCCGCGGCGCACGCCGAGGACACCCTAAGAGACTCTACGGTGCTGCAGGACGTTGTGGTGACGGGCACACGTCCGTTGACGCCACGCAACCGACTCTCGCAGACGGTGACGGTAGTGGGCAGGTCAGACCTTGAGCGCTACCACCGCTCCAGCCTCATGCCCACGCTCTCGGAGCTGGTGCCGGGCATGTTCGTCACCGGCCGCAGCATGATGGGCTACGGTGTCTCCTCGGGCGGCACGGGCGGCATCACGCTGAGAGGCGTCTCTTCGTCGGCGGGACAGCTGATGGTGATGGTGGACGGACATCCGCAGTACAACGGCATATACGGCCACTCCATAGCCGACGCATGCCAGACGCTGATGGCCGAGAGGGTGGAGGTGCAGCGCGGTCCGGCGTCGGTGCTCTACGGCAGCAACGCCATGGGCGGCGTGGTGAACATCATCACCCGCGGCATGGATGACGACGGCGTGCACACCGACATTGACGCCGGGGCTGGGTCGTGGGGTACCGTGGAGGCGCAGGTCACCAACAGGGCACACCGTGGCAAGTTCTCCAGCACGGTGGCGGCCAGCTACGGACGGTCGGACAACCACCGCTCTGACATGGGATTCGGCCAGTACAGCGGCTATGTCAAGCTGGGTTACTCCTTCGCACCGCACTGGCAAGCATACGCCGATGCCGACGTCACGCACTTTGATGCCTCCTATCCCGGCACTGTGAGCGAGCCCATGAAAGAGGCCGACCAGTGGATAACGCGCGCCACGGCAGCCGCTGGAGTGGAGAACAGCTACGGCAACACGGAGGGGCGTGTCAGTCTCTTCGGCAACTTCGGCAGGCATAAGATAAACGACGGCTACAAGTCCGACGGCGGCACGCCGCAGGAACGTTTCTTCCGTTCGTGTGATGCCCTGATGGGAGTTTCGGCCTACCAGAGCGTGTCGCTGTGGGAACGTCTCTGTCTCACTCTGGGGTACGAGTACCAGAACATATACGGCGACGCATGGTACACCAGTCGTGCTACGGGCGAGAAGCTACAGACACAAAACAAGCAGAGTGCTGAGCATCGCAGCCACGAGATGGCGGGCTACGCCAGCCTGAGAGTGGACGCCACGAACTGGCTGACAGTGGACGCAGGTGTCCGTTACGATTACCACAGCCAGACGGGCGGCGAGTGGGTGCCGCAGGCCGGAGTGGTGGTCAGGCCAATGAGTGGGGCGGAGGTGAGACTCACCGCTGGCAAGGGATTCCGCAATCCTACCATGCGGGAGATGTACCTCTATCCGCCCTCCAACACCGAGCTGCGGCCCGAACGCCTGCGCAACTATGAAATCTCGTGGCGCCACCGCATGGCGGACGGCAGGGTGACATACGGTGTCAACCTTTTCTACATAGATGCCTACAACATCATACAGACCATTCAGCGCAAGAACGTGAACACGGGCGAACTGAAGAACGTCGGGGCGGAGGCCGAGCTGACGTATAGGGCCAACGGACACTGGTCGCTCACAACCAACCACTCGTGGCTGCACATGAAACACCCAGTAGTGTCGGCTCCCGAGTACAAGGGGTACTTCGGGGCCACCATGTGCTACGGCAGGTGGACGGCGGCGGCAGGACTGACGCAGGTGGCTTCGCTCTACACCTCCACCGCCGACAACGCCGACAAGGAGAACTTCACGCTGCTCAACGCCACCGTGGGCGTGGAGCTGTGCCGGGCGGTGAGCCTGTGGGTGAAGGGTGACAACCTGCTGGCGCAGCGATACCAGACGGTGGAGGGCATGCCCATGCCGCACGCCACCTTCATGGCTGGCGTGAATCTGCATTTCTGACCGCCCCTGGACATGCGCCAAAATACATACAGAAACATACAACCAAAACAAAACGACAATGACACTGAAAAAACTACTGTCCGCCGCCTTGGCCATAGCCCTGTCGGCACAGACCGCAACGTACGCCGCAGATCGTACGCCCGGCGACTTCGCCGTAGGAAAAGGCACATTCACGCTCAACGGCAAGCCCTTCGTGGTGAAAGCCGCCGAGATGCACTACCCGCGTATACCGCGGCCCTACTGGAATCACCGCATCAAGATGTGCAAGGCTCTCGGCATGAACACCATCTGTCTCTATGTCTTCTGGAACATACACGAGCAGAGCGAGGGAACCTTCGACTTCACCGGCAACAACGACGTGGCGGCGTTCTGTCGTTTGGCGCAGGACAACGGCATGTACGTGATAGTGCGCCCCGGACCCTACGTCTGCGCCGAGTGGGAGATGGGTGGACTGCCCTGGTGGCTGCTGAAGAAAAAAGACATACAACTGCGCAGTCGTGACCCCTACTTCATGCAGAGGGTGGAGAAGTTCGAGGAGAAAGTGGCGGAACAGCTGGCACCGCTCACCGTGCAGAACGGAGGCCCCATCATCATGGTGCAGGTGGAGAACGAGTACGGCTCGTACGCTGAGGACAAGGCGTACGTGGGCGAGATATGCGACATCTTGCGCCGGCTCTGGTACAAGCAGGGAGCTGACGGCACGGCGGAAGGCCCTGCGCTCTTTCAGTGTGACTGGGCGTCAAACTTCACCCTCAACGGCCTCGACGACCTGGTGTGGACGATGAACTTCGGCACTGGCGCCAACATAGACGAGCAGTTCCGCCGTCTCGGCGAGCTGCGCCCCGACGCTCCCAAGATGTGCTCCGAATTCTGGAGCGGATGGTTTGACAAGTGGGGCGCGCGGCACGAGACACGTCCGGCCAAAGACATGGTGGACGGCATGGACGAGATGCTCTCCAAGGGCATCAACTTCTCGCTATACATGACGCACGGGGGCACCTCTTTCGGGCACTGGGCCGGTGCCAACAGCCCGGGCTTCGCTCCCGACGTCACCTCATACGACTACGACGCGCCCATCAACGAATACGGCGCCGCCACGCCCAAGTACTACGAGCTGAGGAAAATGATGGCCAAGTACAGCGACGGCAAGAAACTGCCCTCCGTGCCCAAAGCGCCGATGACGCTGGTCAGCGTGTCGGAGTTCACGCTCAACGAATTCGCGCCGCTTACTGCCGGCATAGAGAAAGCCTTCTGCGACTGCGACTCCATCATGACATTCGAGGACGCCGACATGGGCTGGGGCTCCATGGCATACGTTTGCCAGCTGCCTGAGCTCACGCACGAGAGCGTGCTCTACGCCGACGTGCACGACTTCGGACAGGTGTTCATTGACAACAAGTACATAGGCAAGATAGACAGGGTGAAGAACGAGAGGTCGCTCATCCTGCCTCCAGTCGAAGACGGCGCCAAACTCAGCATACTAGTGGAGGGCATGGGGCGCATCAACTTCGGTAGGGCCATAAAGGACTACAAGGGCATCGTGGGCGACGTGACGATATCCAGCGAGACGGCGACGGCGCACTACACCGTAAAGCCCAAGGCATGGACTTGCCTTACCTTGCCTGACACATACGACACCGCCGAGAAGGCGTTCTCCGCCAGTGACAACGGCTACGGAAACATGGACTTCGGCAAGCGGGGATATTACCGTGGACATTTCACGCTGAAAAAGGTGGGGGACACGTTCCTCAACTTCGAGACGTGGGGCAAGGGTCTGGTCTACGTCAACGGCCACGCCATGGGACGCATCTGGAGCATAGGGCCGCAGCAGACGCTCTACGTGCCCGGATGCTGGCTTAGGAAGGGAGAGAACGAGGTGATAGTTCTTGACATCGTTGGGCCGCGCGAGACCCGGGCGTGGGGACAGGACAAGCCTGAGCTTGACAAACTGCAACTGGAGAGCGACGGCAGGCACAACAACATCGGCGACAAGCCCGACCTCAACTCCAAGACTCCCGTTGCAGTCGGCACCCTGCTGAAGGAGAGCCGCTGGCAGACGGTGAAGTTCGCCAACGCCACCAAGGGACGCTACTTGGCCGTGGAGTGTCTGGGTGCGTACGTCGGCGACGGTGTGGTGAGCATAGCCGAAATCTACGTACAGGGCGCGGACGGCAAACGGCTTAGCCGCGAGCCGTGGCAGACAAAATATGTTGACAGCGAGGACATGAACGGCAACTACACCGGCGACAAGGTGTTCGATCTTCAGGAGTCCACGTACTGGCGGACGGCTCAGGGCGCATCGCTGCCGCACCTCCTCGTCATAGACCTCGGTTCGGAACAGACGGTAACCGCTCTGGAATATTTGCCGCGCGCCGACCAGGGTACTCCCGGGGCTGTCAAGGACTTCCGCGTGTATGTCTATTGAGAGGCTCGCCTGCCCGGATTTTGCGATATTCCTTTGTCCGTTTACGAAAATGTCGTAACTTCGCGAAACATTTTGTCAGCAGTAAAACAACAATAAGAAAATGCCAAAGATTTCAGTCCGAGGTTTCGAAATGCCGGAGTCGCCCATCAGAAAGTTGGCTCCGCTGGCCTTCGCCGCAAAAGAAAGAGGCGTGAAGGTATTCCATCTGAATATTGGGCAACCGGACTTGCCGACTCCCAAGTCGGCGATAGATGCCATACGCAACCTCGACCGCAAGATACTCGAATACAGCCCGAGCCAGGGGTATCTCAGCTACAGGAAGAAGCTCGTGGGCTATTACGCCAAGTACAACATCAGCCTTACGGCAGACGACATCATCATCACCAGCGGAGGTTCCGAGGCGGTGCTGTTCTCGTTCCTAGCGTGCCTCAACCCAGGTGACGAGATAATAGTGCCGGAGCCGGCGTACGCCAACTACATGGCCTTCGCCATCTCCGCAGGTGCCGTGATACGCACCATAGC
>CAVHNA010000016.1:23512-23640 GCA_963637205.1 Bacteroidaceae bacterium | reverse complement strand
AAGGGCCGACGCTGTGGTATATATGCCGGATGCTGTGTACGTCTTTGAGCTGAAGTACGACGGTTCAGCCGAAGACGCTCTCAAGCAGATAGACGAAAAGGGGTATCTTATCCCATATTCCGCCGAGG
>CAVHNA010000016.1:11924-23344 GCA_963637205.1 Bacteroidaceae bacterium | reverse complement strand
CGTCAAATGCGCCTATCCCATTTACTCTGTTGTGGAGTTGATGTATTGGTTGATATCCGATTTCAAGTGACGGCAATGCAACTCCGTCATGCAGTCAACAAAGATGTTGATATTTCCTTCTTCCCTTGTATCTATCAAAGCCTGGATGTACTCGACCTTGTCTTCTTTCAAGACTTTTGTGGGCAATACACCGTACTCCATTTGCAGAAGGTTCATTAGCAGACGACTTGTCCTGCCGTTGCCATCAGCCCAAGGGTGGATTGTCACCAGTTCATAATGCGCCCAGAAGCTCAGTTCATAGACTGCAGCAGCATCGCCGGCATCTACAGCCTGACGCCGTTTGTTGAGGTCTTCGCAGAATGTTGCCAACTTATCTGGCACTTTCTGAAAAGCCATGTACGAGCGTCCGCCAAAGCCTGCCGTGACATTAAGTTTACGCAGTTCACCTTTTGACGCATCAAAATGGCCACCAAGCGAGTTGTACTCACTTCCTGTACGTGCCATCACCTTTGAAGCAAGCGTTATCAACCACTCTGTTGTGATGGGCACATGCTGTTTTATCCACTTCATGCCATACTCGTATGCCACCTTCAAGTCAAGGTTCATCAACTGCTCCATCAAGGTTCGCTTTGACGAAGTAATTCCATCGTCAAAGAGTAATTGGGCTTCCAACTCAGTCACTGTGCTGCCCTCAATGGCAGTGGAGTGAGTGATAAGGGAGTACAGATAGAACTTGTTGTAGTCTATCTGTTCAGATATGCCCAATTCTTCGTGCTGATGGAGCAAAGCCAGCAATATGTCTTTGTTGTCTGAGGTCATATAAAAACCGAATGACATGACAAAAATACAGATAAAATCCGAGATGCCAACACCCTTCGGCGTTTTTTCGTTGCTACCCAGTTTAAATTGAACGGTCTACTTGTCTATACTGTCGTCAAAAGCGGAATGTTGGCATCCAACAATCCAGACGGATTACTGGATAAAGACAAACGAGGGAAGTGCTCAAGTAAACACTTCCCTCACTGTCTTTATAAAGAGTCTGTCTTACTTAACGCGGTAACGAACCTCTTTGGTGCGGAATCTCTTCACGGCCTTCTTGTCCTTGACATCCTTGAGACCGGTGACTGTGATGATGCTCACACGGTTCTTGTCGTTCTCTGCGAAAGGCTGTACTGTATCGCCATAGTAGTTGGCGGTAATCTGCGACTCCTTGACACCTGCGTCTACGAGAGCCTTCACAGCCTTCTCGCTACGGAGCTTGGAGTAGTTCATGTTGATACGCGGATTACCGGTCTGCACGTCAGCGTAAGACTTGATGTCAATCTTGCACTCGCGGTGGTCTGCCAGGAAAGCTCCTATGGCTGCCAGCTGCTCGTCAGCGGTGAAGTCGCTCTCGCGAATCTGGTAGAATACGTTCCACGATGTCTTGCCGGACTCAATGCGAGGAACGAACTCGCTGTCGTCGTACCAGATGGTGTCTATACGTGTAGCCCACTCTTCCTTTTCAACTGCTTTCTTCTTGTATCCGAACTTGAATGCGAGACCCAACTGCGCTGTCAGCTGCCAGTCATCCCTGTTGTTCACTTTGCTGTTGTAGTGGTCGCCAAGGCTGTTGGCTGCAACTTCAAGGTTCAGACTCACGTTCTTGTGCAAGTTGATGTCAAGCATGGCACCCACACGTGCGTTGTGAGTGAAGTGTGTATCGTTGTAAGCCGCTGTCAGCACCTCCTTGTGGCCGTATGCGTCGTCGTTGTCCCATGCGGTGTTCAGTCCGATACCGCCTATGAGGTAAGCGTTGACGGGATAATAGTTCTTGCGTCCGAAGAGCGTCACCATGTTAAGCATCAGGTCGAGGTCTGTGGTAGCGTACTTGTAGTCGTACTTGAAATCCGTACCGTTGTTGTAGCCTCCCTTGTTCCAGATACCGTTAACATGCAGGCGTGCACCTACCACTGGAGTGAAGAACGCTCCGAAGCTGAGACTCGCGGTGGGAGTAATCAACTTGGCGTTGTTGTAGTTTGTAAAGGTGGTCTGTGCACCGCCTTGTACACCCACGAACATGTGTGGATAAGGCTTGTAGTCGAGACCGTCATCTTCGGTGTTCTCCGCATTGGCGGGAGCACAAACGCCCAGCGTCAAGATAGCTGTAGCGAACAGACTTGTAGTTTTGTTCATGTCTTACCTTTTGATATTTAAACCATTATTGTGACAAAGGTATGGCTTTTTCACATACTCCCCAAGAAAATGTGTATTTTTTTGCTGTTTAAGGAATAATTTGGAAGTCGTATTTACCATTTTTGCTGTATTGGAGGGTTTTTGTCCCTATTATTTTGCGCTTCTCGCACAAAAAAACTACCTTTGTACCTAGTAACAATGTTTCACTCACATTTTATTGTAAATACCTTTATTGACTCACAGACGAAAATGAAAAAGACATTTATCGCGCTCCTGGCTCTTTGTGGAAGTATGAGTGCCGTGGCACAGACACATATTCCCCCTGTCTTCGGCCAAGACTCCGCACTTTTCAGAAAAGACATCCTTACCAGATCGTACATAACGCCCAAGCGTGTGGTATGGACCAGCGGGGACTCCCATGTGCAGGATCCAGAACTGCTGCTCAGGCCCAACACAGGCCAGGCGGACATCTTCTCCGACGGCATGTGCCGCCTTGTCAACGACTCCGACGGCAAGGCTTCGCTGATACTGGACTTCGGACGCGAGCTGCACGGCGGCCTGAAGTTGGTGTTCAGCGCATGCTCCCCTCTCGTCACACCGCAGGTAAGGCTGCGTTTCGGCGAATCGCTGACCGAGACGTGCAGCGAGCTCAACACCAGCAAGTCGGTGGCGGAGACAGGAAGCGTACAGGACGTAAACCTCAAGGCTAACACCGCCACCAACGACCACGCTATAAGGGATATGGTGCTGACGGTGCCTTTCTACGGACAGATAGAGATAGGCAGCACGGGATACCGCTTCGTGCGCATAGACCTGCTGACGCCCGACATGACGGCCAACCTCAAAGAAGTCACCGCCATCTTCAGATACAGGGACATTCCTTATAAGGGTTCGTTCAGATGTTCCGACGAACGCCTGAACGAGATATGGAATGTGGGTGCGTACACCGTGCACCTGAACATGCAGGAATATATATGGGACGCCATAAAGCGCGACCGTCTGATATGGCTCGGCGACATGCACCCCGAGACGAGTACCATCAGCACCGTCTTCGGCGACGACGACTCCTTCTACGCCAGCATGGACCTGGCCGTGAAGCAGTACCCTCTGCCGCAGTGGCTCAACGGCATGAGCGCATACTCCCTCTGGTACCTTATCATACAGCACGACTGGTATATGCACAACGGCAACCTTGACTTCCTGCGCAAACACGGCGACTACATCACCGGACTGGTAGACCTCATCGACTCCAGAGTGGACGCAGAAGGCAACGACGAGCTTGGAGGCGGACGCTTCCTTGACTGGCCGAGCAGTCCGAACGAAGAAGGCGTGTGGAGCGGATACCGTGCCCTGATGGTATGGGCTATGCAGGATGCCGCCAAGCTGTGCTCTCTGCTCGGCGACGAGGCGCACGCCAAGAAGGCTTCGGACACGGAGGCCCGTCTGCGCAAGAAGATAAAAGACCCCAACAACCTGAAGCAGGCCGCCGCCTTGATGTCCATAGCCGGACTGATGACTCCTGAGAAAGCCTGCACCGACTATATCTCAGTGGGCGGACCTAAGGGTTTCTCCACCTTCTACGGATACTACATGCTGGAGGCTCTGGCCCAGGCCGGACGTTACGCTGAAGCCATGGACATCATCAGCAAGTTCTGGGGAGGAATGCTCGACCTTGGAGCCACCACCTTCTGGGAAGACTTCGACCTTGACTGGACCCGTAACGCAGGACGCATAGACGAGTTCACGCCGGAAGGCAAGAAGGACATACACGGCGATTTCGGTGCATACTGCTATCCCGGCTACCGCCACAGCTTCTGCCACGGCTGGGCAAGCGGCCCCACCGCATGGATGAGCAACCATGTGCTCGGAGTGCAGATACTGGAGCCTGGATGCCGCAAGGTCAGCGTCACCCCGCATCTCGGCAACCTGCAATGGGCTGAGGGCACATACCCCACGCCCAAGGGTGAGATACACATACGCCACGAGAAGCAGCCCAACGGAACGGTGAAGACCAAGGTGAAGGCTCCGAAGGGAGTGAAGGTGGTGGTAAAAGCCTCTTGACGACAGGAACACACAAAAACAACAATACAAATTACAATGATGAGAAAATATCTTTCTGCGCTTTTATTGGCTTTCGCGGCCATATCAGCATGGGGACTGCCGAGGGCAGAGTATCCCCGTCCACAGTTTGAACGCCAGGACTGGGTCAACCTCAACGGCGAGTGGAGCTACACGTTTGACTTCGTGGGCTCTGGCCTGGAGAAGAAGCACTACCAGAGTAACGGCTTCGACGGCAAGATTACCGTTCCGTTCTGCCCGGAAAGCAAGCTCTCGGGTGTGGGCTATACCGACTTCATAAATAATATATGGTATCAGCGCAAAATACAGATGCCGGCAGCATGGAACGGCAAGAACGTCCGACTCAACTTCGGAGCCGTCTATTACAATTCCGCCATTTACATCGACGGCAAGCTGGTGGGAAGACATTTCGGAGGCAGCACCTCTTTCTCTTTCGACATCACAGGGTTCGTGTCAGACGGCAAGGAACACTCTCTGGTGGTACACGCATACAGCGACACGCGTACAGGCAAGCAGCCGGCCGGCAAGCAGAATATGCGCAAGGACCAGTTTGAGTGCATGTACACCCGTTGCACCGGCATCTGGCAGACCGTATGGATGGAGCCTGTAGACGAGAACGCTCTGATGAGGGCGCAGGTGATAACCGACATTGACCAGAAGCAGGTGGTGGTGCACCCCGTCTTCTACAGCGAGAAGGCGGCCACTCTTACCGTCACCATGAAGGACGGCAACAAAGTGGTGGCCTCCAAGACGGTGAACGCGCAGAACAGCAGCGTGGCAGTGCTTCCCGTGAAGTCTCCCAAGCTCTGGAGCCCTGCGTCTCCGTTCCTCTACGACCTCACCTACGAGGTCAAGGACGCCAACGGCAAGGTGCTTGACAAGGTGACCTCGTACGTGGGAATGCGCAAGGTACACGTAGAGGGCAACAAGGTATATCTCAACAACGAGCCTTTCTACCAGCGTCTGGTGCTTGACCAAGGCTTTTATCCCGACGGCATCTGGACAGCTCCTACCGACGAAGCCCTCCGCCACGACATAGAACTTTCCATGCAGGCCGGCTTCAACGGCGCACGCCTTCATCAGAAAGTGTTCGAGGAGCGTTTCCACTACTGGGCAGACCATCTGGGTTACATCACATGGGGCGAAGCTCCTTCGTGGGGAATGGACGCCAACGACACCGAGGTGGCACGCAACTTCTTGACAGAATGGAGTGAGGAGGTCGTACGCGACCGCAACCATCCGTCCATCATCACATGGACTGCCATGAATGAAGAGTGGTGGCCGGACCGTGTACAGTTCCCGCGTTTCGTTAGCGACGTGTACGACCTTACCAAGACACTTGACCCCACTCGCCCCGTATGCGATGTCAGCGGTGGAGTGCATATCAAGACGGACATCTGGACTACACACAACTATGAGCAAGACCCCAAGAAACTGAAGGAACTGATATACAACGACGGGAAATGGTTCCAGACTCCCAACGAATACCCTGGACTGGCACGCAGGAACACAGGTTTCAACCGTGCGACGGACAACGAGCTGTACGACTTCCCCCAATACAACGCAGCCACCATGCCCTATATGCTTGACGAGTTCGGCGGCATCAAATGGGTGAAGGGCCAGGACAAGGCGACAGGAAACACCGGAGCTTCATGGGGATACGGCGAGCCGCCTCACTCTCTGGAGGAGTTCTACGCACGCCTCGAAGGACAGGTGGACGCACTCATGGAGATTTCGGACAACGTATGGGGATACTGCTACACCCAGCTCACCGACGTGGAGCAGGAGCAGAACGGAGTGTACTTCTACGACCGCACGTCCAAGTTCGACATGAACCGCATACACGCCATCTTCAGCAAGCGGCCTGCCTCAAGCAAGCAGTAAGCCGTTTTAGGACACAACGCAAAGCACCTTGGGACAGTCACACCGACAGTCTCGAGGTGCTTTGCG
Source organism: Bacteroidaceae bacterium (assembly GCA_963637205.1). GTDB lineage: Bacteria > Bacteroidota > Bacteroidia > Bacteroidales > Bacteroidaceae > Physcousia. The sequence goes on along the minus strand of CAVHNA010000016.1, from coordinate 17,140 downwards.
TTAGTAGGGGCGCGCCTCGGAGGTGCACACCTACTACCATTCCTCTTGGGTCGCATTTGACGCAAACGCCTCTCCTATCGCATGGCTTGCAGAGACCTTCATTTCGTTTTCGGAGATACCGTCGCACCTACAGACTTCGTCAATGCGTCCTGTAATAGCGTCCGTATCTCAGGCTCTCTTTATCAGTTATACCTAATGCTTTACGCAAGGATAGCCGCTTTACTACTCATAGAGCAAACAGGACATACCCATCTATACCACATACAGCGGCACACTGTGAAACTGGTCCCGCTTTTTGTATGGAAGCTTGGAGAGCCTTACCGCTTGCTGTCCGGGTGTGGAACGCAACAGTGCTGTCAGGGAGTTGGCCCTGACAGCATCCTCAGCTTTCACCTCTATCGGCAACAGCTCTCCCTCGTACTGGATGACGAAATCCAGCTCCAGCCGAGAATTGTCTGTCTTGTGGTAACATACAGAATTCTTGCCGCAGCTCTTCATCTCCAGCAAGACGTTGCAATACAAAACTTTCCATATACTCTGGCACATTTTTCCGCACATAAAAACGCCGTCGGACAACACTTTCTGCGGATAAACAGGTGGAGGGAATACTATTTTCTGTACAAAAGAGGCCTCAGAGACTTTGCCCTTGACGTTTTATTCGCTAACTTTGCCGCCGTGAAAAGTAAGGATTCTCCTATACATTATATAATATAGTAACATGACTGAAAGAATACGACATCCACATTTCACCGCAGGCAAAGGACTTGCGGTTCTTCTCTGCCTGCTCGCAGGGTGGCTGAGCGCAACGGCACAAGACGCCGACACGTGTCCGGCAAAGCTGCGCATAGTGAGCTATAACATACACCACGGCGAAGGCATGGACGGCAAGCTAGACTTCACTCGCATCGGATCGCTCCTTGGGAAGCTCAACGCCGACATCATTGCCATACAGGAGATAGACAGCGCAGCGACCCGTACAAACGGAAGCTACGGGTTGGGCGAGATGGCGTACCAAACGGGATACAATCCCACCTACGGACCCAGCATAGAGTTTCAAGGCGGAAAATATGGCGTAGGCATACTCAGCCGCGAACGTCCCCTGAAGACATGGCGCATCCCATTGCCAGGCAAATCGGAGGCACGCACTCTACTGATGGCGGAATTTGACAAGTATGTCTTCGCCTGTACGCATCTCTCGCTTGACGAAGACGAGCGTCTGGCATCCGTTCCGCTCATAGAGCACGAGGCGGCCAGCTGTGCAAAACCTTTCATAGTGGCAGGCGACTGGAACGACAACTCTGACTCAAAACTCGTAAAGGCCATGGAGAAGAGTTTCATGATATGCAACCGCCCGGACTCCGCCACATTCCCTTCAGACAAGCCCAAAGAGTGCATCGACTTCATAGCCGTCTACAAAGGGGCACAGAACAAGGGAGACTACAACGGCGAACACGTCAACAGGACAGCTAAAGTGGAGGAGAGTCTGGTGGTGGACGAACGCACGGCCTCCGATCACCGTCCCGTGTTCGTGTCAGTTGTGCTGCCCTAAATCATGCGGAAGGCCGGACTTGCAAGAAGTCCGGCCTTCAACGTTTGGTAACCCGCTCGGGGTTCGAACCCGAGACCCCTTCATTAAAAGTGAAGTGCTCTACCAACTGAGCTAGCGAGTCAACCTAAGACGCTAACCATTAGGATTAACGGCCGCAAAGGTACGAAGTTTCGCAGTAACGGACAACTTTTCCTTCGCTTTTTTCCTTTATCCTTCTTGTTTTTCGCCTACGCGTTGTCTTCCCCTATCACAAACTGCTTGTAATAAGACACCAAAAGAGTGGTAAGCGGCAAAGCTATGATGAGTCCTATGATACCCATGAGACTGCCCCATACGGAGAGGCTGAGAAGTATGACCGCCGGGTTGAGCCCCATCATGTGACCCATGATACGCGGCGTAAGGTACATATCCTGGATAACCTGCACCACCGCGAACACCGCCAAAACGCTAAGCATTATTATCCAGAAACTGTCGCCCGTCTCAGCCGACTTCACCACGGCAAGCAGTATGGTGGGGACAAAACCTATGACCTGCATATACGGCACCAGATTGAGGAACCCTATAAAAAGCCCCAGTCCGATGGCAAGTGGGAAGTCTATGATGAGGAAACCTATGGAGAAGAGAATACCTACACAGAACGCCACCAACGCCTGTCCACGGAAGTAAGAGTTCATACCATTCTTCACGTCCTGCACGATATGTGTGGCCAAGGAACGCTTGCCGACAGGAACGAAAGAGACCCACCCCTCGGAGATGCGTTCGTAATCGAGGAGTATGAAGAACATGTACAGGAGCACGATGAAGAAGCCCAATATGCCGAGGGCGATATTCACGGTGCTGGCTATGAGATTCCAGAGCTGCACCACGAGGGATTGCGCGAACTCCACGAAAGTCTTCTCCTGCGCAAGGTGCAGGATGGAATCGTTAGTAGCCAAAGCAACGAGTTGTTTCTCCACGTAGTCGGCAAGATTGGTCTGCCCGAGCAAGTCGTGGAAATACCCCGAAGCCAAACCGCTCAACCTCAGCGTCTCCTCTATAAGCGGAGGCACTATAATGGCCGCGAAGCCCACCACCAACGACACCACTATCAGCAACGCCGCCGCTATGCTGAGTATGCGGCTATGAAGGTGGACCTTGTACTGGAGAAACACGACGAGGGGATAAAGCATGTACGCCAGGAGCCACGCCACGAAAAAAGGAAGCAGGACATTGGAAAGCCTGTTGAGCAACCATATCCCGGCGACACCAATACAGAGACCTATCATCCAGCGGATGAAGCGGTCGAAAGTAATCTTCTGATCTATCATAACACATTCAGGCTTTTTACGAATCGTTGCGGCAAAGAAGCCCATATTCCGTCTCCCGGACATTGCCGGAAACGATATCCCCCATTGCCACCGCTCACTACATTCAGTGACAAAAGTACTATTTCCCTTCGGAAATACGCAAAAAAGGCAAAGAAAATAGGCTTATACTGAAAATAATTGTCGCATGTGCGCCCTCAAAAGTTTTTTATGACTAAATTTGCCTTCAAAATTGTAAAATAGACACGTATGGGCACACTGTATCTGGTACCTACTCCTGTAGGCAATCTTGAGGACATCACCTACCGCGCCATAAAGGTGCTGAAGGAAGTTGACCTCATCCTTGCCGAGGATACGCGTACAAGCGGCATACTGCTCAAGCACTTCGACATAAAGAACGCCATGCTCTCGTACCACAAGTTCAACGAACACCAGACCGTGGACAGAGTAACTGAAAGGCTGAAAGCTGGAGAGAACGTGGCCGTGATATCCGATGCCGGCACACCGGGCATAAGCGATCCCGGTTTCTTGGTGGCGAGAGAAGCCATCCGTGCAGGCGTGGAAGTGATATCGTTGCCCGGCGCAACGGCCTTCGTTCCAGCCTTGACAAGTTCCGGCCTGCCGTGCGACAAGTTCTGCTTCGAAGGATTCCTCCCTCAGAAGAAAGGCAGACAGACACGCCTTGACGCTCTGGCGAATGAGCCGCGCACCATGATATTCTACGAGTCGCCGCACCGCATAGTGAAGACGCTAGTCCAATTCACAGAGGTGTTCGGAGCGGAACGGCAGGTGAGCGTATGCCGCGAGATAAGCAAAATACACGAAGAGAGCGTACGCGGCAGCCTGCAGGAAGTGCTACAACACTTCACGGAAAACGAGCCGAGAGGCGAGTTCGTGATAGTACTGGGAGGATGTCCCGCAGAGACACAAAAAGCAAACCATTAAAACACATAATCACCAATTATTATGAAACGATTGTTACAATTATCGGTAATAGCACTGGCACTGACGGCATGCACCGGCGGCAAAGGCGAACAGCAAGCCCTGCAGGAAGAGAGGGATTCGCTGCAGCGAATAGTGAACGAGAAGGACATGGAGCTCAACGACATCATGGGCACGTTCAACGAAGTGCAGGAAGGCATACGGCGCATAAACGAAGCGGAGGGACGCATAGTGGTAGCTGACGGCAATCCGGAGAACGCCAACGGCAAGGAGGTGATACGCGAGAATATGCAGTTCATAGAGAAAGCCATGCAGCAAAACCGCGAGATGGTGAACCAGCTTAAGAACAAACTGCGCAACAGCAGCATAAACGCCGAGAAACTGCGCAAGACCATAGAAGACCTGCAAGCCCAAATAGAGAGCCAGTCGCAACGCATACAAGAGCTGGAGGCGACGCTTGCCGAGAAAGAGACGCAGATATCCGAGCAGAGCGTGGAGATAGGACACCTCAACGAGAACATAAACAGCATAACGGCTGACAACGAGTCTAAATCCAAGACCCTCGCCGCACAAGAAAAGGAGCTCAACGAGGCATGGTTCGTATTCGGGACGAAGTCGGAACTGAAGGACGAGAAGATACTCGTTGACGGAGACATCCTGAAGTCGGGCAAGTTCAACAAAGACTATTTCACACAGATCGACATAAGGTACGACAAGGTGATAAAGCTCTACAGCAAGAGTGCGAAGCTGCTCTCCACACATCCCGAAGGATCGTACAACATGGTGAAGGACTCGCAGGGGCAGTACGAGCTGCGCATCACCAATCCGACGAAGTTCTGGAACGTCACGCGTTATCTGGTGGTGCAAGTGAAATAAGACCGGGTAAACACCGAAGATGAAGACAAGCAGAAGTAAACACTACAACTCCAGTCGCTCGTCGCTGCCTTTTGAGGACGGCATGAGCAACGTGAAGTTTCACAACGTAATAGAAGAGCGTCCAGAGCGTGCCATACTCGTAGGCCTCATCACCCCCGACCAAGACGAACGCAAGACGAAAGAATACCTTGACGAACTGGAATTCCTCGCCGAGACAGCTGGGGCGGAGACCGTGAAAAGATTCACGCAGAAGACCGGCGGACCGCATGCCGCCACGTACCTCGGCTCCGGCAAGCTAAAGGAGATACGGGAGTACATAAGCAACGAAGAGGATGCCGAGAGGTACATAGACCTTGTGATATTCGACGATGAGCTGAGCGCTAAACAGCTGCGCAACATAGAAGCGGAGCTGAAGGTGAAGATACTCGACCGCACAAGTCTTATTCTTGACATCTTCGCCATGAGAGCGCAGACCGCCAACGCAAAGACACAGGTGGAACTGGCGCAATACCGGTACATGCTGCCACGTCTGCAAAGGCTGTGGA
>CAVHNA010000016.1:9689-11914 GCA_963637205.1 Bacteroidaceae bacterium | reverse complement strand
AGGGAGGAGGCTCCGGCGGCGGTGGAGGAAAAGGATCCGTGGGACTGAGAGGCCCAGGTGAGACACAGTTAGAGATGGACCGCCGTATCATCTTGGGGCGTATGGCTCTGCTGAAGCAGCGTCTCGCCGAGATAGACAGACAGAAGACCACCCAGCGCGGCAACCGAGGTCGCATGATACGCGTGGCGTTGGTTGGCTACACCAATGTAGGCAAGAGTACCCTGATGAACCTGCTATCAAAGAGCGACGTGTTCGCCGAGAACAAACTCTTCGCCACTCTGGACACCACAGTGCGTAAGGTGATAGTGGACAACCTGCCCTTCCTGCTCTCCGACACGGTGGGCTTCATAAGAAAGCTGCCTACCGACTTGGTGGAGTCGTTCAAGAGTACGCTGGACGAGGTACGCGAGGCGGATTTGCTGCTGCATGTGGTGGACATCTCTCACCCCGACTTCGAAGACCAGATAAGGGTGGTGGAGAAGACTCTCTCGGACCTTGGCTGCGCCGAGAAACCTTCCATGATGATATTCAACAAGACCGACGCGTACACATGGGAGGAGAAAGACGCCGACGACCTGACGCCAGCCACGAAGCGCAACGTCTCCCTTGACCAGTTGATACACACATGGATGTCGAAGCTCAACGGCGACTGCCTGTTCATATCCGCTCTGAAAAGGACGAACTTCGACACCATGAAACAGACCATATATAATAAGGTAAGACAGCTGCACGTGCAGAAGTATCCGTACAACGACTTCCTATTCCAGCACTACGACGAGGAAGACGGCTCCGAAACATGAAACATCAAAAACAAACATATAATATGGCAGATTTCAAATATGCGCCCATGTTCCAACTGGGTGAAGACAAGACGGAGTACTACCTTCTCACCAAAGAAGGTGTAAACGTAAGCGAATTCGAAGGTCACAAGATGCTGAAGGTCTCCCCCGAAGCACTTACCTTGCTGGCCCAACAGTGTTTCCACGACGTAGAGTTCATGCTGCGCCGCGAACACAACCTGCAGGTGGCCAAAATACTCAGTGACCCCGAAGCGAGCGAGAACGACAAATACGTGGCACTGCAGTTCCTGCGCAACGCCGAGACTGCCGCCAAGGGAGTGTTGCCATTCTGCCAAGACACGGGCACTGCCATCATACACGGAGAGAAAGGCCAACAGGTGTGGACAGGCTTTGAGGACGAGGAGGCACTGAGCCGCGGCGTATTCAACACCTTCACACAGGACAATCTGCGCTATTCGCAGAACGCACCTCTGAACATGTACGATGAGGTGAACACCAAGTGCAACCTGCCGGCGCAGATAGACATAGAGGCCTGCGAGGGAGCTGAGTACCGTTTCATCTGCGTGGCAAAAGGAGGCGGATCAGCCAACAAGACGTACTTCTACCCCATGACAAAGGCCACCATACAGAACGAAGGCACACTGCTGCCGTTCCTCGTGGAGGAGATGAAGCACCTTGGCACCGCCGCCTGCCCGCCATACCACATCTGCTTCGTGATAGGTGGCACCAGTGCGGAGAAGAACCTGCTCACAGTAAAACTGGGCTCCATCAAGTACTATGACTCCCTGCCGACAACAGGCGACGAGACCGGACGCGCCTTTCGCGACATAGACCTGGAGAACAAGCTGCTGGAAGAAGCCCACAAGATAGGGCTCGGGGCGCAGTTCGGCGGCAAGTACCTCGCCCACGACATACGTGTGATACGTCTGCCGCGCCACGGTGCCAGCTGCCCCATCGGTATGGGCGTAAGCTGCTCAGCCGACCGTAACATCAAGGCCAAAATCAACGAGGAGGGTATCTGGATAGAGAAGATGGACAGCAACCCGTCCGAGCTGATACCCGAAGAGCTGCGCCGTCCGGGTGAAGGTCCCAAGGGCATAGAGATAGACCTCAACAAGGGCATCGACGCTGTGCGCGCTGAGCTCTCCAAGTATCCGGTGAGCACACGCGTGAACCTCAAGGGCACCATCATCGTGGCACGCGACATCGCACACGCCAAGCTGAAGGCTCGTCTGGACGCAGGCGAAGGAATGCCGCAGTACTTCAAAGACCATCCCGTGCTGTACGCCGGACCAGCCAAGACCCCAGCAGGCTATCCCTGCGGTTCCATGGGCCCCACTACAGCCAACAGAATGGATCCGTACGTAGACGAGTTCCAGGCCAACGGCGCTTCTCTCGTCATGATAGCGAAGGGCAACCGCACAC
>CAVHNA010000016.1:0-9679 GCA_963637205.1 Bacteroidaceae bacterium | reverse complement strand
CACAACAGGTGACGGACGCCTGCAAGAAGCATGGCGGCTTCTACCTCGGCACCATCGGCGGCGTGGCGGCAGTACTGAGCCAAAGCAGCATCAAGAGCATTGAGGTGGTGGAATACCCCGAGCTGGGCATGGAAGCCATCTGGAAGATAGACGTGGAAGACTTCCCCGCCTTCATCCTTGTGGACGACAAGGGCAACGACTTCTTCAAGCAGTTGAAGCCCTGGTGTCCAGGATGCAAATAAGACACAGACAAGCGGAATTAGACAGTGGCTTGCAGTCATACGACTGCAAGCCACTGTCTCTATTATCTACCCATACAGTCCAGTATCGCGAAGTAAACTGAGCTTGGGGTTGCATCTCGGAGATTCGCTCCCTCTGGTCTCAAGCCTATGAGATTGGCAGCCATGAAAAACAAAACGGAGAGACCCGCGACGCTAACATCGCTTGTCCCTCCGCATGAGAGAAAAAATTAAATGTTTCAGTTTTATTCTGCTGCTGGAGCTTCGCCTTCATGACGAGTTCGACGTTCGCGACGCTCGCCGCGGTCACCACGTTCGGGACGCTCGCGACGTTCTCCCCGCTCATTGCGCTCGGGACGCTGACGACGCTCACGCTCTACGTAGCCTTCGGGTTTCTCTATCAGAATCCTGCGCGAGAGTTTGAATTTGCCGGTCTTGGGGTCTATCTCCAAAAGCTTCACCTTCAGCTTGTCGCCCTCCTTGATGCCAGCCTCTTCCACGGTCTCCAGACGCTTCCAGTCTATCTCGCTGATGTGCAGCAAGCCGTCCTTACCAGGCATGAACTCCACGAAACATCCGTAGGGCATGATGCTGCGTACGGTGCCTTCGTAAACCTCGCCTACCTCGGGCACTGCCACGATGGCCTTGATCTTGGACAGAGCAGAGTCAATGGCGTCCTTGTTGGGACCGCTCACCTGTATCTTGCCAACTCCGTCTTCCTCGTCTATGGTGATGGTGGCACCGGTTTCCTCCTGCATACCCTGAATAATCTTTCCGCCCGGGCCTATGACAGCACCGATGAACTCCTTCGGGATTATCAGTTGCTCGATGCGCGGTGCATGCGGCTTCAGCTCGGGACGAGGCTCGGAGATGGTCTTCATCATCTCGCCAAGTATATGCTCCCTGCCGGCCTTGGCCTGCATCAGAGCCTTCTCCAGTATCTCGTAGCTGAGTCCGTCGCACTTGATATCCATCTGAGTGGCGGTAAGTCCCTTGGGTGTACCAGTGGTCTTGAAGTCCATGTCACCGAGGTGGTCCTCATCACCGAGGATGTCGGAGAGCACTGCGTACTTGTCCTCGCCCGGGTTCTTGATGAGACCCATGGCGATGCCGCTCACGGGAGCCTTGATGGGCACTCCAGCGTCCATCAGTGCCAGACAGCCTGCGCAGGTGCTGGCCATGGAGCTGGAGCCGTTGCTCTCAAGTATATCGCTGACCACGCGGATGGTGTAAGGATAGTCGTCGGGTATCTGACCCTTGAGTCCTCTCCAAGCCAAGTGTCCGTGTCCAATCTCGCGACGTCCTACGCCACGCTGCGCCTTAGCCTCGCCTGTGGAGAACGGAGGGAAGTTGTAGTGGAGCAAGAAACGCTGGTACTCGCGTACGAGCACATCGTCCACCAGTTTCTCGTCAAGCTTGGTGCCCAGCGTACACGTAGCCAGCGACTGAGTCTCGCCGCGTGTGAAGATAGCGCTTCCGTGAGGGCCGGGCAGAGGGCTGACCTCGCACCAGATGGGACGGATGTCTGTGGTCTTACGTCCGTCAAGACGTACACCCTCATCCAGAACGCAACGGCGCATGGCGTCTCTCTCCACGTCGTGATAATAACGGTCTATAAGAGTGTTCTTCTCCTCCAGCTCGTCGGCTGCCATGTCTGCATGCTCGGCGGCGTATTTCTCCTTGAACTCCTCGCGGATAGCCTCAAAGGCATCTGCGCGGGTGTGCTTCTCGAGTCCCTGCTTCGTCACGTCGTACGCCTTCTGGTAGCATGCCGCCTTCACGGCCTCACGCAGCTCGTCGTCGTTCACCTCGTGGCAGTAGACGCGCTTCACGTCCTTGCCGAGTTCCTTGCTGAGCTCCTTCTGCAGACGGCACATGGGCTTGATGGCCTCGTGCGCTGCCAGGAGGGCTGCCAGGAGGTCGGACTCCTGCACTTCCTTCATCTCGCCTTCCACCATCATGATGTTCTCCTCGGTGGCGCCCACCATGAGATCCATGTCGGCGTCCTTGAGCTGAGCGAACGTGGGGTTGATGACGAACTCGCCGCCAATACGTGCCACGCGCACCTCGGAGATGGGGCCTTCGAAAGGTATGTCGCTGACAGCCAAAGCCGCAGAAGCCGCAAAGCCGGCCAGTGCGTCGGGCATGTCCTCGCCATCGGCAGAGAAGAGTATCACATTCACATAAACTTCAGCGTGATAGTCGCTGGGGAAAAGTGGACGCAGCGCGCGATCCACCAGACGGCATGTAAGAATCTCGTCGTCGTTAGCTTTACCCTCACGCTTCGTGAAACCACCGGGGAAACGTCCGGCAGCGAAATACTTTTCTCTGTACTCTACCTGCAAGGGCATGAAATCTGTACCGGGAACGGCATCTTTGGCAGCGCAAACAGTGGCCAGGAGCATGGTGTTGTTCATACGCAACATTACAGCTCCATCGGCTTGCTTGGCAAGTTTCCCGGTCTCGATGCTGATGGTCCTTCCATCAGGCAACTCGACTGTCTTTGTAATTACGTTCATCTGTTAAAAAATAATACTTCTAGAAAATTGCCCACAAAGTTAGCACTTTCTTACGAGACAGCGGAAGCATACCGATTGAAAATATACAATAATGTGTTTTTTTGTGTCTTTTTGTCAGTTCGGGAGGTGGCAAAGGTGAAAAAAGGCGTACCTTTACGCCTCCAATTCAACAACGTGCGCCACGCTTTGGCTGGGTGCGGAAAACATGACACGAACATGAAGAAGATACTTTTATGCCTCGCCGCCGTCTTGGCGATGGCCGCCTGTCAGGAGAGAGGACGTTTCCACGTGGAAGGATACATCGCGGGAGCCAAGGACTCCATGCTGTACCTCGACCATATCACGCTGGGCGACGGCGTGAAGACGATAGACTCCACAAAGTTGGGAGAGGATGGACACTTCCGCTTGGGCGGCGACACCATAGGCAACCCCGAGTTCTACGTGTTGCGTATAGGCGAACGGTGCATCAACCTCGCCTTTGACAGTACGGAGACTGTGAACGTGGAGGCGAGTCTGGACAACATGTCGTTCGGGTATAAAGTGGAGGGCAGCGGAGTCTGCGACACCATAAAGATGCTGACGTTGCAGCTCGCCGACTTGGAACGGCAGGTGCTCAAGGTGTCGCAAGACCGCAACTACACTCTGCAGGAGAGAGCCGACATGATAGACACGCTGCTGGAAGACTACAAGGAGACCGTGAAGATGGACATCATACAGAACAGGTACGGGACGGCGTACAGTTACTTCGCATGCTTCCAGACGCTGGGAGACCAACAGATATTCAACCCTGTGAAGAACCGCGGCGACCTGACGTGGATGAGGGCCGTGGCCAACGCATGGAACGAGAAGTACCCGGGTTGCCCGAGGTCGCAGAACATCTCCAACATCGTGGAGCAGAGCAGAGCCAACCACATAAAGGCGAAACAGATAGTCATCAACATGGACGACGAGCGCGTGTCGGAACTAGGCATCATAGACATGACGTTCCCCGACATCAACGGCAAGGACGTCACACTGAGCAGCCTGCGCGGCAAGGTGGTGCTGCTGGACTTCACCGCCTTCGCGCTGAAGGGCAGTCAGGAACGCACGCTCGAACTGCGCGACCTGTACAACCGCTACCACTCGCGCGGACTTGAGATTTACCAGGTGAGCCTCGACCCCGACCGCCATTTCTGGACGCAGCGTTGCGAGCAGCTGCCGTGGGTGAGCGTGTACTGCGAAGACGGCTTCAACTCCGACATCGTGACACTCTACCAAGTGAGCGCTCTGCCGTATTACTTCCTGATAGACCGCAACTGCGACCTCTACGCCCGCATGGAGAACATAGATGACATAAAGAAAGCCATAGAGAAACTGCTGTAATGCGATTCCTTCCCCCCGGCGGCATGCGTCCGAGGGGAAGGGATTCTGTTCACCTTATCACCTTGTAATACTTCTTCGCCACGGCACGGCTGACGAGATTGAAGTGCCACCACTCCGTCCGCAGCGGACTGAAGCCGGCTTCAGTCATCACGGAGCGCAGAAGCCGTCGGTTCTCCCTCGCCTCTTCCGTCATCACACCCTTTTGCACCAAGGAAGCCTCATCCGTGATGTGCGCCTCCTTACCCATAAAGTCAATGCCGGTGCCCATGCTGAGAGTGTCGCCCGTCTGTGCGTCGCACAGGGTGATATCCACCGCCAGGCCGTAGTTGTGCATGCCACCGCCGTTGCGCGGGTTGCTCACGTATATACTCTTGCTTGTTCCCGCCACGGTGTTCCACATCACCTGCTGTATGCTCATGGGGCGCGCCGCGTCGTACACCTTCAGTGAGAGGTCGGGCCGCACAGCCTTGAGGATGGCCTGTGCCTTGGCCAGAGCCTTGGCGGCCTTGGGGTACAGGTATGCCTCGCGAAGGTCGGCGTACAGCACCTTGCCCGTGAAGTTGTCCGCCCTGGCGTACATCAGGCTCACGTATATGGTGGAGTCCACCGAAGTCACGTCCACCAGTCCCTGCCGTTCCATTTTCCGCGCCGTGGGGCTTTTGCCGTCCGCCGGCGAGCCGCCCTGCGCCGCCGTCACCGCAGGCAGCAGCATGACGAACGCCGCAGCCAACGCCTTGCCGCACATTCCCTTCCGCCACTGCATATAACGCTCCGAGGTCTTAGTGAAAAACGTTCTTCCTGACATGCCGGTCTATATAGTAACGCCGAACAGGAGCTTCACTTCCTCCATGACGAAGGTGCTCTCCAGCGAGCCGAGCATGGGAAGCTGCCCCAGCACGTTGAGAACGAACTCCTGGTAGTACTTCATGTTGGGCGAGTGTATCTTCAGCAGGTAGTCGAAGCGGCCAGAGATGTTGTAGCACTCCGTCACCTCGGGTATCTCGCGCACGATGGAGCAGAACTCCTCCGCCAGCTCCTTGTTGATGTGGCTCAGCTTCACGCTGCAGAAAACGATGAACCCCTTGTTCAGCTTCTCCGCGTCCAGAATGGTGACGTACTTCTTTATGTATCCCTCCTTCTCCAGCCTCTTCACCCTCTCGTAGACGGGCGTGGTGCTGAGGTGTACCTTGGCGGAAAGCTCCTTGTTGGTGAGTCTGGCATCCTGCTGCAGACAGCGCAGGATGGCGATGTCGGTGTCGTCCAGACGTTCGGCAGAATATTTTCCTTCCATGATGTCGTATATTTATGCGTTGTTCCCGATTTTGTTCTGTTACACGGCGCAAAAGTAGTGACATTTTCCGACTTTCTGGCGTTTGCTTCACGTTTTTTCCCAGTCGCCGTAACTTTGCAGCGTCAAAAACAACAAAAACATATAACATCATGGCACAAAACAACGACAACAACAGCAAACTCCATCTCGAGACACTCGCACTGCATGTAGGACAGGAAACTCCCGACCCAGCCACCGATGCCAGGGCGGTGCCCATCTACCAGACCACCTCGTACGTCTTCCGCAACAGCCAGCACGCAGCCGACAGGTTCGGCCTCCGCGACTCCGGCAATATCTACGGCAGGCTCACCAACTCCACGCAGGGAGTCTTCGAAGACCGCATAGCCGCACTGGAAGGCGGCGTGGCCGGACTGGCCGTGGCCAGCGGAGCGGCTGCGGTGACGTACGCGCTGCAGAACGTGTGCAGGAACGGCGACCACATAGTGGCGGCGGACAACCTCTACGGCGGCAGCTTCAACCTCATCACGCACACGCTCTCCACGCAGGGCATCGACTACACCATAGTGAACGTCAACGACCTGAAGGCCCTGGAGGCCGCCATACGCCCCAACACCAAAGTGGTGTACGCCGAGACGCTGGGCAACCCCAACAGTGACGTGACCGACCTGGACGCCATAGCCGAGGTGGCGCACCGCCACAACGTGCTCTTCATAGTGGACAACACGTTCGGTACGCCAGTGCTCATACGCCCCATAGAACACGGAGCCGACGTAGTGGTGCACAGCGCCACAAAGTTCATTGGCGGACACGGCAGCAGTCTGGGCGGCGTGATAGTGGATGCCGGCAAGTTCGACTTCAAGGCCGTGCCCGACAAGTACCCCAGTCTGGCCAAGCCTGACCCTTCGTACCACGGCGCTATCTTCGCCGACGTGGCCGGACCGGCGGCTTTCGTGACGAGGATACGTGCGGTGATACTGCGCGACACCGGAGCCACCATATCCCCCTTCAACGCATGGATACTGCTGCAGGGAGTGGAGAGCCTGCCACTGCGCATAGAGCGCCACGTGGAGAACGCCATCAAGGTGGTGGACTTCCTCAGTCACCATCCGCTGGTGAAGAGCGTCAGCCACCCCTCGCTGCCAGGGCATCCCTCGCACGAGTTGTACCAGAAGTATTTCCCCAACGGCGGAGGCAGCATCTTCACCTTTGAGATAAAGGGCACGCAGGAGGACGCGTGGAGGTTCATAGACTCGCTGAAGATATTCTCGCTCCTGGCCAACGTGGCCGACGTAAAGTCGCTCGTCATACATCCCTTCACCACCACACACTCGCAGATGACGGAGGAGGAGCTGCTGCAGCAGCACATCACGCCCACCACCGTGCGCCTCTCCATCGGCGTGGAGCACATCGACGACATCATAGCCGACCTGTCGCAGGCCTTCGACAGCGTGGCGGCGGCCAAATAGCCGTCGGCGGAGGGGAATAAACGGCGGAGGGCTTGTCGGCGCGGCAAAAAATCGTTAACTTCGCGAATGATATTCACAACGCGATAACACATTTATTCCCTTACGATGATGAAAAACTACCTGAAGAGACTGGCGTTGGCCGGCATGGGGGCAGCATTGGCCGCCGGCATGTACGCACAGAAGACTACAAGTTACGTGAACCCGCTGCTGGGCACCGCCACACTGTGGACACCCGACGAGCTGGGCTACACACGCACCGAGACAAAGCGCGCCTGGGGAGCCGAGACCTTCCCGGGCGCAGCCATGCCCAACGCCATGGTGCAGTGCACGCCCGTCACCATGTACCGCACCGGCAGCGGATACCAGTACGAAGACCACCAGATTTACTCCTTCGCGCACAGTGCCAAGGGACACTGGGACCAGCTGCACGTGCCCATGCTGCCAGTGACGGGACGTTTCTATCCCTACAACTACTGCTCGTGGTTCTCACACTCCGACGAGGAGGCGCACCCGGGCTACTACAGCGTGTTCCTGCAGAGATACCACGTCCGTGCAGAGCTCACCACCACACTGCGCTGCGCCCTCCACAGGTACACCTTCCGTCCCGAAGACGAGAAGCGCCTGCTGGTGGACATCACCAAGAACAACGGCGGCGCACGCCACTGGGAGATACACCGGTCGGCCGGAGCGGACAACGCCTTCGAAGGCTACCAGGACGGACACGGACGCATGTACTTCTACGCCGTGGCCAACCATGCCGTGAAGGGCGTGGCGCTGCAGACCGCCAAGCGGCAGACCATAGCCGTAGTGGACTTTGAGGGCAACAAGGGTGCCGAGCCGCTGGAACTTAAGATAGGCTTCAGCTTCGTCAGCGTGGACAACGCACGCGAGAACCTGGCGGCCGAGACCACGGGCAAGAGCTTCGACGAGGTGAGGGCCGCCGCCGACTCCACGTGGGAGGGCATACTCTCGCACATCAAGGTGGAGGGCGGCACCGAGCGACAGAAGGGACTGCTCTACAGCACGCTCTACCGCACCTTCCTCTGGCCCGTGCTCCGGAGCGACGCCAACGGCGAATACCGCGACGAGAAGGGCAACGTGACGAAGGGTGACTTCCGCTACTACACCGACCCCTCGTTCTGGGACACCTACCGCAACAAGCTGACGCTGCTCGGGACCATCACGCCCGACGTGGCATGCGACATCATCAAGTCGTGCATGGACCGCGGCGACAAGCGCGGCGGATACATGCCCACCTTCTTCCACGGCGACCACGCCAGCACCTTCGTCGCCGGCATGTGGAGCCGCGGCGTGCGCAACTTCGACCTCCGCCACGCCTACAGCCTCATCCTCAAGAACGCCACCGTGCCGGGCAGGGGAGGCCGGCCCTACCTCGACGAATACATCAGCAACGGATGGATAGCCGAGAAGGACACCACCGACGTGCCTACCGAGGACGAGTACAAGGCAGCCGTCACCAAGACGCAGGAATACGCCTACGACGACTACGCCGTGGCGCAGGTGGCCAAGGAACTGGGCGACAAGGCCAACTACAAGGCGCTGATGAAACGGTCGGCCAACTACAAGAACCTCTTCGACCCCTCCACCGGATTCTGGCGCGGCAAGATAGCCAGCGGCGAATGGATCAAGGACTTCGACCCCTACTATCCCTACTACGCCTACCAGTTCCGCGAGGCCAACGCCTGGCAGAGCCTCTTCTACGCTCCGCACGACCCCGAGGGCATGATAGCGCTCTACCCCTCGGAAAAAGCCGTGGAGGACAAGCTCGACAGCCTCTTCAGCGAACCCTGGAGAGGGTACGAGGCGTGGAACATGACCGGATTCATGGGCAACTACTGCCACGGCAACCAGCCCGACCACAGCGTGCCCTACACCTACTACTTCATAGGCAAGCAGGAGAAGGCGCAGCGGATACTGAACACGCTCCTGGACAAGTACTACGACATGGGTGCCGACCATCTGGCCTACTCCGGCATGGACGACGCCGGCGAGATGTCCACATGGTACGTACTCAACGCCATCGGACTCTACACCTACTCACCCGCCGACCCCGAATACATCGTCACCGTGCCGCTCTTCCCCAAGATTACCTTCACCGCCGGCGACGGACGCACGCTGACCATAACGCGCGAAGGCACAGGCGAGAAGATAAAGGAGATTTACTGTGGGAAGAAGAAAGTGAAGGGCTGGTTCGTCAACCACAACGACATTTTCAAGGCCGGAGAGCTCAAGATAGTCACTGAGTGACGCCCGCGGCGGCGCACCGCCCCACCGAAAAGCGTCGGCCGCCTCCCTCCTTGGGTCGCGTTTCTTGCAAACGCTCCTCCTACCGCCGCTTCTTGGAAGTGCGCCTCGGAGAGAAAGCGATTCCCTTTTACTGTACCCCTACAACGGCATGAACCAACTTGAGTTCTTCTCGTTGTAGGGGTACAACGATATAAACCCGTTTCGCAAATAGTTTTTGTTCGCAAACACTGATACGAAAACTGTTTTCGGCATTGCAATGTCTGTAGGAGGAGCGTTTGCAAGAAACGCGACCCAAGGGGAATGGCTGTAGGAGCACCTCCCCGAGGCGCAACCCTTACCACAGTTCCCGAGCAAGGCCTTCTCCAAACATTCAATATTACCGTCATGGGCAAACATTGATATAAATCCATTTGGAAAGTAACTGTTGTTCGCAAACATTAGTCCCGTGCTGTTTGGAAAATGACTTGTGTTCGCAAACATCAGTCCCATGCCATTTGGAAAGTAATCAGTGTTCGCAAACATTAGTCCCATGCC
>CAVHNA010000015.1:18618-23780 GCA_963637205.1 Bacteroidaceae bacterium | reverse complement strand
ATGAGGTTTGACAATGACATAAGTAGGAAACAGACGATGTAAAACGAGATAAAAATAGTGGCTTATATACCGATTGTTTAATTTAATTTTTAACATTATGGCAAAGTTAGGAGGTAAAGAAAGGCCCTATGACTATGAGGATTATTACAACATGGTCAACCACAGTGGCAGTGATCCCTGGACGGGAGGATGGGTGAGATGGGCAGACACCTTAGAGTTGGTTTACGTCACAGCAAAGCAGAACGTTGAGAGAAACAATAGCGATGGGGCACTCGGCGGCGAGCAGAATCCTTTTTCGCATGAGGCCTACAGTGAAATGTACACAAAAAAGACATGGCCTGGCGGCTTCGTTAGCATGGTTTCTAACGAAGATCCAGTATACATAGACCGTAACGACGGAGAGGACTCTGCATGTGGTAGTGGCAGCGGTAGTGGAAGTGGAGGGGCGAACCTTTCTGCGGGAAGTATGGTTGTCCGCCCAGATTCCTTTTCTACGGATGAATATCTCACTATAAGTTGGGGCGACGGCTCTTTTGATACAGGCCAGAATCCCAGCCTAAGTGTTGAGTATCATTTTCCAGGTGGAGTTTCGTCAGACATTGTGTATCAATGGGACGGAAGTTTTTCCATTAGAATTACATTCATTCGTGGGTCATTACTAGAATATTATTACTATTCAATACCTGGAGAATACAGAAGTTAGACGGTGTTTTGTACATGACAAGATGATATAGATAGAGGTTGTTTAGATTCATGTAATTTTATCAAATAAACAATTCTTGACAACTTTGGGATTGAATGTTATGATTGGCGTTTTTGCAACACAAAAGGAATCAAAAGATATGAAGCCGAGATTACTGTTCTTTATCGTTCTGCTGTTGACGTGTGTCGCTGGACTGGCGCAGGAAGTCTTGTCTGGTCGCATTGTAGACGCCAGTAATGATGAGCCTCTATCGTTCGCCACAATCTACATTTCCAAAAACTACGGTGTCATGTGCAATTCTGAAGACGAGTTCCGCATAAATGATTTGACCGAAGACAGCGTCACAGTTCGCAATATGGGATATGAGAGTCTGAGGCTACATGCGTCCCAACTGAAGGGCATTGTAAGGACGAGCCCTTCCACGACAACTATGCGTGAAGTGGCAGTTGACGGCATAAGTGCGGAAGAGGTAATAGGCAGGGTGGTGAAGCGGCTGAAACAGGAATACAAGAAGAAACAGAAGGAGAAGAACACCTTCCAGTTGGAAAGCTTCGAAGGAGTGTTGCCCGCCACAAGCATATTGGTAGCCGACAACTACGACAGTGGCATAGCGATGATTCGAGAGAACAGACCTGTGGACAGCAAATTTGCCGTACATTACAGGCACGACCGAGGCTTTACGGAGGTGGAGAGTGTCAGGGCGAGTTCTGAGGGACGTGGTGTGCGCGCCTCTTCCCTGATGTTCAATGTTTGCAGAGACTCTCTGCCGAAAATGAAGGCAAAGGTCATACGCGGTAACCTTCAGGCGTCTGTGGACAGAGCGAAAAGGAACGATTCGGTATGGGCTATGCCAGAAGTGGTGAAGAGAACCAAGGAAGAAAACGATCTGTTTGAGGCTGCGAGAGCCGTTGACTCCCTAAAGCCAGTGAAGGCCTTTGATTTTGGGGACTTCGCACAGGTGGCTGCCAGGCAGGCTGCTTTCGGCAAGACTATTCCGCAGGAAAAAGTTTACATACATCTGGACAACACAAGCTATTGTCTGGGTGACACCATCTGGTTTGCTGCCTATCTAAGGCAGACCTCTGACGACAAGCCGTCGCTGGCAAGCGGCGTGCTGTACGTGGAGTTGCTGAACAACGACGGCTATCTGGTAGAGCGCAAGTTGATAGAGATGGTAGCGGGTATGGGCAACGGTTTCTTCGCTTTGAACAACGTCATACAGTATGCCGGCTACTACGAAATCAGAGCCTATACACGTTGGCAGTTGAACTGGGGAACTTTTGAACGCAAGCACTCCAGAGCGTCCAAAGACTGGTTCGTGAACGACATGGCGGAAAAGCTGTTCTACAGGGACTATGAGAAGCTGTACAGCCGCGTCTTCCCAGTTTATGACGCACCACGCGAAGAGGGTGTGTTCAGCAGGGACATGACCCTGCGTCCACTGCGAAGATACTACAAGAATGCCGAGAACAAAAGGAAACTGACCGTTGGCTTTTACCCTGAAGGCGGTAGCCTTGTGTACGGCACTGACTGCCGTATGGCGTATGAGGCGGCGTGGAACGACGGAGAATGGGCGGACGGTTATCTCGTGTATGGAGGTGACACTGTCCATACAGCTAACAGGGGACGAGGTGTGATAACCCTGCATCCGGAGCAGGGCTTCAGCCGCAATGCCCTGTTCGTATGCACGGACGGCTCCTCGCAGCAGTGTGGCATCCCCGAACCTGTAAAGGACGGCGTGGCTCTTTCCGTGGAAAAGGAGAATGATAAATGGAACATCTCAGCAGCGGTATGTGGTGAGACAGTGGCAGACTCTCTGGCCATAGTAGTCATGCATGAAGGCAAGACACTGGAATTCGCACCGTTGAGAAACAGAAATTTCTCCATAGACATTGCGGCGAACGAGCTGAAGGCCGGGGTTAACCAAGCAACCGTGTTTGACAGACAGGGGCGTGTATATGCCGACAGACTTTTCTTCGTTACAGGTCACGGAACGACCTCGCCCACACTGTCCGTTACGGGTATCAAAGAAGAATATCAGCCATACGAGGACATCAAGCTACATCTCCGTTCAACGGCAGGGAAAGCGTCGTCATTATCGGTAAGCGTACGCGACATGGCCAACAGCGACTACACATACGACAATGCAGACATCATGACGGAAATGCTGCTCGCCAGCGAGATACGAGGCTTCGTGCCTGACGCAAAGTGGTATTTCACCAGCGACGATGAAGAACACCGCACAGCTCTTGACCTGCTGATGATGACGCAGGGGTGGAGACGTTTCAACTGGCGTGACATGGCCGTGCAAGGCGCATGGGAGTTGACCGAACAGTCGGAAATCACACCGACAATACGAGGATATGTAACGGACGTGCCATCGTGGGACTACTCGTGGTACAACGATTTCAACGATGTGGTGGGCATGGAGCAGACTCGCCAAGACCAACTGCTGAAGGCGGACAACTACAGGAACCGTCGTCCGTGGGAAGAGACATTGAAGAAAAACGACGGCATATTGCTTCATGCCGAAGTGGAACAAATGGGAGACTCAGCCTTCTTTCAAGAGGCCAGGCTTAAGTCCAATACATTCGCCATCAAGCTGCCAAGGATATATGACAAGTTCCTCTTTTTCATCTCTGCCTCAGACACCTCTAAATGGAAAGGCAACAAGAAATACACCTGGGTGCAGGCAGCTCCGGACTATGAGACAGGAACGTACATCTCGCCGAGGGAATACAACATACGCATCGTGCATCCTTATCCACGTTTCGTAAAGCCTTTCACGTTTTACCACACGGCGCTCATGGAGAGGACAGCCGATGTGCATGTCCCTTCTTATGCGGACTTGCTATACGGCACGACATTGAAGAGCGTAACGGCGCGCGCAAAGCGCAATGGACTGAGGCGCTTTGACGACTCAGCTCCAGCCAACATCTACGATGCCTACACTGCGTTCAGCGACGCCTTCGATGCCGGGTTTGGCCATCTTTACGTCAATACGGACATAGACGGGCAGAAGAATGTGGCGCGCAACATAGTCAATGACATGGGGACCGATGACCCACACCACCACGACATGTACATGGATGTCAGCGGTTCGTTCTTAGGCAGAGAAGGAAATGAGACGGGCGAGCAGACAAAAGACAGGAAAGCTGACGGAGAAAATAAGAACTCTGCCACTTACTCTGACGAACAAAGCGGCTGGAAAGGAAGGCTAGTGAGAGAAACCGAGTCTGCAGGCGAACTGGAAATGAACGCAGACGATGACACGAGAGACTACATCTCCATCCGTTACGGATTGAGCCCAACCAGAAGAGCTTTGCCGCAATACATAGACATTCCGCAGGATTCGCTATACCTACCGAAGTACCTGTCGTCAAGAAAAGTAAGAAATGTAAACTACTTAGACCCAACCTCGGACGAGACATTCATCTCTCCGGGCGAAAGGATGGAATTCAACAACATCGCCAAACTGGATAAGTACATCTTGTACACCGACTACAGCCCACGACGTTCTGGCAGTTCCAGATACCAAGGAAGCGACATCACCGTACAGCTGGCGGTGTATCCGTTCTACGACGGCTCAAAGCGTATGGTGTACCGAGACCGTTGCCTTGTACTGCAAGGTTTCTCATACCCGGCCGAGTTCTACTCTCCCGACTACAGCAAGCACAGGTTGCCCGAGGGCCAGAAGGACTACCGCCGCACCCTGTACTGGAATCCAAACCTGATGCTGGACTGCAACGGAGAAGCTAATGTCACGTTGTACAACAACAGTCGCACTACTTCCATTCAAGTGGATGTGCAGGGACAGTCGCCGGACGGAACGCTGCTGTGGAACGAATGAGGCGAGGCAATGACATACATATTATGTAGAATAGCAAACGATGAATTCACATCCAAAAGAAGTAGTGTTTGATAAAGCAATCTAAGCCAGCGTTTCCCTTCGTAGTTATAATCTGTTGCTTGCACGTGTAACAGTGTCAGAACCTATATCATAACGGTGTATGGATGTAGGTTCTAACGCTTGTTGACAATTGTCAGCAAGTATTATTGCAGTTGTCAGCAAGTATTATTGCAGTTGTCAGCAAGTATTATGGCAATTGTCAGCAAGTATTATGGCAATTGTCAGCAAGTATTATGGCAGTTGCCAGCAAGTATTATGGCAATTGCCAGCAACCGATAACATGTAGATTCTTACACCATAACAGCAGGCTTCTTACACTATATAAACGTACTGCCTAAAAACGTCAACAAGTACGTTTCCGAGAATGCACACTCGCAAGCAAGGGAGAGAACAGGAGATAGCTGCTCTTAAGCATGTCTGCTGAAGATATAAAACGCTTAGGCAAATGGGACACGTCAAGTTGGACGACTTGACATAAAATCTGGAGTTTTCAACAGTTTGGCGATATTTATTTTGCTTTTCGCCCTCTAAATCGTAACTTTGTGACGA
>CAVHNA010000015.1:12119-18608 GCA_963637205.1 Bacteroidaceae bacterium | reverse complement strand
AATATGACGCAGCAAGAAAGAATACTGCCGGTAGGCGTACAGTCGTTTGGGGAAATCAGACGTAATGGGTTCTTGTATGTTGACAAGACGGATAAGGTCTGGCAGTTAGCCAACAAAAACAAGAAGTACAACTATCTGAGTCGTCCTCGGCGGTTCGGCAAATCGCTCCTTGTAGATACTCTGGCATGTTATTTCTCTGGTAAGAAGGAACTCTTCGAAGGACTGAAAATAATGGAACTGGAGAAGGACTGGGAGAAGCGTCCAGTCATCCGCCTTGACATGAGTTGTGCCGGTGACACTAAGGAGGAGTTGGAGTCGTATCTGGACAATGCTTTTGACAAGTACGAAAAGGAGTATGCCGTGGACGCGAAGGAGAACGCCTCTTTGGCTACACGTTTCGCCAACGTCATAACCGCGGCATACGATAGGACTGGTTAGCAGGTGGCCATTCTCATAGACGAGTACGACTCTCCGCTGCAACATTCGTGGAACACGCCGCATCACGAAGAGTGCACCGCCGTTTACCGTAGCGTGTTCGCCGTGCTTAAGAGTTGCGACGAGTACGAGAAGTTCGTGTTCATAACCAGTATCACCAAGTTCACGCAGATATCCTTGTTCTCCGTCCTGAACAACCTCAGCAACCTCAGCTTCGACCCTCGCTTCGCTGCCCTCTGCGGTATCACGGAGAAGGAGATGAAAGGCAACTTCCAGATAGAGATGTGTCAAATGGGAGAGCGGAACGGATGGAGCGTAGAGGAGACGCACGACAGACTGAAGGAGTACTACGACGGATACCATTTCAGTGAGGACAACATGACCGCCATATACAATCCGTTCAGTCTTATTAACGCCTTATCCGACAAGACTGTCCGCAATTACTGGGCATCGTCGGGAGCTACGTCCATGTTGCCCAAATTCATCAACGATGCAGAGATACGGATGAGGGATTTTGATGGATGTCAGATATTGCGAAGTGTTATTGAGACATCGGATGTCACGGGAGGTGGACCGGAGCTGTTCCTCTACCAGTCGGGCTATCTTACCATCAAAAGCAGCGACGAATTCGGATACACATTGGGATTCCCTAACGAAGAAGTCAGGCAAGCGTTATACGAAGCTGTCCTTCCTGCCTTGACTATGCGCAAAGGGAATGATACCCAATCGCTGCAGGCTTGTCTGTTTCGTCAACTCGGCACGTGCCAGCTTGACGATGCCAAGAAAACCTTGAAGTCGCTTGTAGCCGATGTGCCTTACAGTAACAAGAAACTTGCCTCGATGGATATGGAGGAACGCTATCGTCTCATCATCAGCACTGTTCTCAGTGCCATCGGGTGTCGTGTGGAGGTGGAACGTATGGCGGCAAACGGTCGCATAGACATAGTGACGTGGACATCACGTTACATCTATGTGATGGAACTGAAACTGCAGAACAACGGAGATGTGAACGCAGCCGTACGGCAGATTGTCTCCAACAGCTATTTGGAGCCGTTCAGAGGTGACAAGCGTAAGGTCGTCGGTCTTGCTGTGGAGTTGGACGACATGGGAAAAGGGGTGATAGATTGGCGGGTGGTAGAGTGATGCGCAGGCTGCCCTAAGAAGGGGGCTTCATAATTCGTCCACGCTAAGAAGTCCGTTCATCACCACATATATAATAATGTCAGCGAGCGAGCGGGCCTTCAGCTTGACCATGATGTTTTTCCTGTGCGATATGGCGGTGGTAAGGCTTATGTTGAGGCGGTCCGCCACTTCCTTGTTGATATAGCCTTTGGCAAGCAGTACAGCCACCTCCGTCTCTCTGCCCGAGAGAGTCTGGGCGGTGGCAGGCTGCAGCACAGGCTTCTGCCCTCCGGGATGCCCCATTCGTTGCAGTCTGAGCAGGCTTTTGGCAATCTCGGTCTCGTCTTGACAGACATTCAGAGTAGGCAGTCCGGCAGGATAGGGGCTGTTGTCCCCGTGTACCAATACTATGGAACGATGAGGCTGGGCTATGAAGAACTGGGCGTGCTCAAAGTATATGGCAGACGAGACGAAGAAGTGCATGAAGCGTTCAGGCGAACTCTCCAGCAGCTCGTCGAACGAACGGATTACATGTATCTCCGCCACAGGTATCATCTCCCTTAGCAGTTGTCTCAACCCTATGCAGGCGAGCATATTGCTGTCTACTATCGCCATATCCACCATAACGGAAGACAAAGTAAGTCATATATCATGAAAACGCAAACAAAGCGGAGCGTAAAAATAGCTTAATACCGACATTGTGTGAAAAAGGGGGCTAGCGCGGCTTCCAAAATCACAAATTTTGTGTATTGTGTATGTTTGGGTATCGGCGTACCTTTGCAGCGCAAATCAGAAAAGTAAAGACAACGATGGTAAAGTTCACAAGAAAGATGGCGTTCACGCTGCTGTTCATTATGACGGCGGCCTGTGCCGTTGCGCAGGATGCAGTGACGGGAGCCACGAGTAAGAACCGCAAGCTGAAGATGACAGACAAGACCGAGGACTTTGAGAAGTTCCGTTTCGGCGGTTACGGTGAGATATTGGGACAGTTTATGAACTATACGCCCAACACGCTTTACAACGGACGTATGACAGGACTGCACAACAGCAGTAACGCAGTGTCCATACCTCGCTTCGTGATAGCTGGCGACTACAAGTTCGGCAAGAGATGGACACTCGGTGCCGAGATAGAGTTTGAGGCTGGTGGAGTAGGAGTGGCCACGGAGATGGAGAACTCCGAGAACAACGAGTATGAGGTGGAATACGAGAAAGGAGGTGAGGTGGCGCTGGAGCAGATGCACATCACATACCACGCCTTTGACGCCCTCAACGTAAGGGTGGGTCACATGATAGTACCTGTAGGTCTGACCAACGCTCACCACGAGCCTATACTGTTCTTCGGCACTCAGCGCCCGGAGGGCGAGACCACCATACTGCCTTCCACATGGCATGAGACTGGTCTGCAGCTGTTCGGCAACGCCGGTAAGGGATATGGCAGGATAAGTTATACGGCCATGGTGGTGGCCGGACTCTCGGCTGACGGTTTCGGTAGGGACAACTGGATAGCCAAAGGCAAGCAGGGGCTCTTTGAGAAGGACTGCTTCACGTCTCCGGCGTATGTAGGCAGACTGGACTATTCCGGCGTGCCGGGTCTGCGTGTGGGTGTGTCTTACTACTATTGCCGCGACGCCGCGTCCAATGCGGACAAGCCATATAAGTACACTACCACTAGAGACGGACGTTTCCGCGTGCCTGTGCAGTTGCTTACGGCAGACGCACAATACGTGAACAGACTGGTGACTGCCAGAGCCAATGTCATCTGGGGAAATGTGGGCAACTCCACCCTTGTCAGCAAGATATCGCTCTCCAACAAGTCGCCGCTTTACCACAGCACGGGCACGGGAATGCGCAATACCGCCAAGAACGCTTTGGCGTACGGAGCGGAGGTGGGTATCAACATGCGGACGCTAACGGGGAAGATGAAATGCCCGGTACTCTATCCTTTCGCACGCTATGAATACTACAACCCACAGCAGAAAGGAGAGGCTACGCAGACCATGGACAGCCGTCTGCAGGTAAGCAAGTGGATTGGCGGCATCAACTGGTTCGCCCTGCCCAACCTGGTGGTGAAGGCCGACTATTCTACACGCCGCATAGGAACACAACGCGTATTCGGCGGAGGCTCGGGCAACAGGGAGAATGAGTTTGCCATAGCCATAGCGTACACGGGTTGGTTTACCAAGAGATAAGGACAAACATCACAAACAAATCAATAAAAACATAGATAACAATGAAGAAGATTTTTAGAAAGACAGCAAGCTTGCTTGCATGCGTACCATTCTTTATGGGTGTGCTCAGTATCGGTTTCGCATCATGCGACAGCGAGACGAAGACACCGAACCTTACCGACGACGACGGCGGTGCGCTCTCTTGTGTAGAACAGATGTTGGACGGATGCAGCGACATCTCCAACGAGGTGGGCGAGGCTAAGATAGGCGACCCTCTGTCATTGTACAACGACGGTCAGACGGAGAAAGCCCTCTACTCGGTGGAGTCGTGGTACAGCTGGCGTTCTCGTCAGGACTATTCCAACAACATACTCTCAGTGCGTAACGTTTACTACGGTTCTCTTGACGGCACAGTGGCAACACACTCCCTCTCTGCGCTTCTCGCTACTGCGAACGCCTCTCTGGATACAAAGATGAAAGATGCCATAAAGCAGGCATACGATGCCATACTTGCCATTCCGGATCCGTTCTGCCAGAACATCAACTGCGAAGAAGCCAAGGAGGCACAGGAGAAATGCGCCGATTTGGACGGAACCATAAAGGAGGTGAAGAGCTACATACAGAATGACAAGGATATCAACACCAACGAAGTGCTTGACCCCATCGTCAACAACTATGTAGATGTAGTGGTGCTGCCCACTTACAAGACACTTTCCGAAAACGCCGACTTGCTCTATACGGCGGTTCTGAATTTCCGCAACAATCCTTCTGACGATGCCTTCAGCGAGACGGCAACAGCTTGGATAGCCGCTCGCGAGCCTTGGGAGAAGAGTGAGGCGTTCCTCGGCTTCGGCCCCGTAGACACGGAAGGACTGGACCCCAACATGGACAGTTGGCCTCTGGACCAAGACCAGATAGCGAATATCCTGAAGTCCAACAACTACGACTCTATGGAATGGAAACCAGGTGACGACGATGACGCTATCGCCAACGCACAGAACATACGTGGTTTCCACACACTGGAGTTCCTCATCTTCAAGGAAGGACACGCTCGTACTACGTCTGATACGGAGGGTACAGGATCTGCCGGAATGGTATGGAACGAAAGCAACAGAAACAGCTGGGGCAACTATATGCTGGAGTGCGCCAAGTTGCTGAAGGACGACGCCAACACACTTTATGACAGCTGGAGCAAAGAATACAAGAACGGCAAGAGCTATGCTACTCTCTTCAAGGAGCATAGTATTTGACCACACGACCCTGATGAACGTAGGGTCTGTATATTAGGGTTTCAAAACTGAAAAGCATTATGCTGAACAAGACGAAATACCTGACTTTACTCACCTTCGTCTTCCTCGCGTCCTGCGAGGAAGACGAAGGTTTTGACGTTGTGGACATAGAAGTACCCAACGGATACGCATTGTCCGCAGGTACTTCCACCAATTTCCTCTCGTCAAGTTATGCGTACGACACGGAAGCCGACTGGGTATCGGGGAAGAACCTCGTACGTTTTCACAACGGCGATAAACTGTATGACAATGTCCGTACGTCCAGCAGTGAATATGGAGGCGGACTGGGACCTGTGTACGCAGGATATTCGTGTGGCAGTTGTCACCGCAACGCAGGCAAGACCAAGCCTGCAGTATGGACGCAGAACTCAAAAGGGGAGTACGGGTCGGGCGACACCGGCTTCTCGTCCATGCTGGTTTACGTTACACGTAAGAACGGAGCTTTCTTCCAAGACTATGGACGTGTCATACACGACCAGTCGATATACGGTGTAAAGGCGGAAGGAAAGCTTCGCGTGGACTGGCAGTATGAGAAAGGCACCTTCCCCGACGGAGAAGAATATGAGCTGGCTTGTCCGACGTACACCATCACGGACTGGTATGCTGACAGCATACGTCCCGAGGACTTGTTCTGTACCGTTAGAGTTCCGCTGCGTCATGTGGGCATGGGACAGATGATGGCGATAGACAGGAACGAAATAGAAAGTCTTGCCGCCAAGAGCAACTATCCCGA
Source organism: Bacteroidaceae bacterium (assembly GCA_963637205.1). Lineage (GTDB taxonomy): Bacteria > Bacteroidota > Bacteroidia > Bacteroidales > Bacteroidaceae > Physcousia. The sequence continues at coordinate 12,861 of CAVHNA010000015.1, read as the reverse complement.
GTATGGTATAAGCGGACGCTGCAACTACATCACAGAGCGCGGCATGAGACAGCTGGGGCTCTCCGGCAACAAGGCGCAGCATGCCGACCTTACCGTGGAACTTGGCTTCTCAAGCGATATGGGATGTACCAACAGCCGCTATCCCGAAGAGATATGCGAAGGACAGTCGCAGATGACGCAAGGAAGCATGATGGGTCTGGCGTACGACCAGTTGGACGTCAGCACAGAAGACATGGAAGACATAGACCTGTATATGCACTGCCTGAGCGTTCCTGCAAGGCGCAACGTGAACAACAGGACAGTCTACCGCGGCGAACAGAAGTTCTACGAGGCCAAGTGTCATCTTTGTCACGTCACCACCTTGCATACGCAAACGCGTGGAGCCACGTTGCTCAACGGCACTCAGTTGCCATGGCTCGGCAAACAGACGATACATCCGTACAGCGATTTCCTGTTGCACGACATGGGAAGCGAGATAATGGGAGTGGGACTCAACGACAACTATGTGAGCGGACTGGCGCGTGGCAACGAATGGCGCACGACTCCCCTTTGGGGTATAGGCCTGCAAGAGAGAGTTAACGGACATACCTACTTCCTGCACGACGGAAGAGCGCGGAACCTCACGGAGGCCATCCTGTGGCACGGCGGAGAAGGAGAAGCATCCAAACGCCTGTTCATGAAGATGTCGTCCGACGACAGGAAGGCACTCATACGTTTCCTTGAGTCACTATAATAAGAGTTA
>CAVHNA010000015.1:0-12109 GCA_963637205.1 Bacteroidaceae bacterium | reverse complement strand
GACAACAACAATGAATAAATACAAGACACTTGCACTTGCCGTGACGACTTTAGTGATGCCGTTGTCGCAGGTGCATGCAGAAGAAAGCGGAGAGATAGACATGGAAAACGGTGTGCTCGGCATCTCTTCCACCAGAGGGTTTACCTTGCAAAGCAAAGACGGACGGTTCGTCTTCAAGCCATATCTTTTCCTGCAGACACGCGGAGAGTACCATTATTATGACGACGAGGGGCTCGACAAGGCATACAACCAGGACAATGTGGCAAACAGCGGTTTCGCCATCCCTTACGGAATAATAGGTTTTACGGGTACCACTTTCGGCAGACTGGACTATAACATCTCCGTGAATGCGGCTGCCACGGGTGCCAATGTGCTCCAACAAGCGTGGTTGGACTACCGTATCAGTGACGCTGCACGTTTCCGTGCAGGAAAGTTCAAGACACCGTTCACCCATGCCTACCTTACCACTCTGGGCGAGACCCTCTTCCCCTCGCTGCCCACATCACTTACGTGCAGCACCATCATGCCATACAGTCTCAATGCCGTAACTCCGTCCATCGGGACGGGCTTTGACATTGGCGTGGAGTTTCACGGAATAGCGCCTCTGTCTTCCAAGAAGAACGGATGGCGTATGGGATATGAGGTAGGTCTGTGGAACGGTACCGGCTCAGGCATAAACACCGCCTCCAAGACATTGTCGGACGACTGGCACATCCCTGCTCTTCTCTATGCAGGACGTATCACGTTCATGCCATGGGGAAACATGCCTGCCACGCAGGGTAACAACAAGATGCTTGCCGGCAGACACATGTCGTTCGGTATAAGTGGAGGCTTGAATGTAGAGAGCGAGAGCGAGAGTACCAACGACGCACGTCTGGGTGCTGAGTGGAGTATGCTGTACGGACGTTGGTATGCAGCCGCTGAAGCGTACTGGATGCATGTAGGGTTTACCCGTAGGCAGAAGATAGACCAGGAGTTCTCTTACTGGGGCGCATACGGACAGGTCGGTTATTTCTTCACAAAGAGTCTGCAAGGAGGTCTGCGCTACGACTTCATGGACAGGAACGGAGCTGGCAAGGACGGCTTCTTGAACATGCCTGCCGTGACGCTCAACTACTACATCAACAAATGCAACATGAAGCTGAGTGCCATGTATCAGTTTACCGGCAGGTGGGGACACGACACCCAGTTGGACAGGGACCTTGACGACCTCGGCCTTTCCACGCATTCTGCCACCATACAACTTCAATATAGTTTCTGACAAAGATGAGGCTTCTATACATTGTATTATATATAGCCCTACCGGCATTGCTGCTGTGTGGTTGCGACGAAGGGGACATCAACCCTTCGTCCATACAGTATAACAAGGAAGGCCGCAGCGTAAGACTGAAGGGGAATATAAAGGGCCTGGACCAATGGTCGTCGAAATACAGCCTTAGGTTGGCCTCGTTTGACGACGACAGTTCATATCCGATATTGTCCAAAGAGGTGTCGGCCGGTGAAGACGGAACGGTGGACATGCGTATGACAGGCATTTCGGACGATGCCACCAAGGTGGAGCTCTGTGTCCTGGACAGACTGCGCAGGCGAGTGTTCACTCTGAAAGAAGTGGACATTACCTCTGTCAGCGATACCGTTTACATGGACGCAGGTACTCTGGACGGTAGTATGTTTGGCGTAATGCAGACGCAAGTGTTTGACAACCTTTGTATAGGATGCCACAGGGACGGAGAGAATCCTTCCGCACAGCTCACCCTCACTCAGGGCAAGAGTTATGCCGCTCTGGTTAACAAAGCCTCATACAAGGACAATGGCACTATTCTGGCAAAGCCGTACGACTCCGGCAGTAGCGTGCTCTACCAGCTTATGGTATCGTCGCCAGAGGAATGGCACATGCCCCATAAAGACATAATAAAGGAATCGTCAGTGAAAGAGTATATCCGCGAGTGGATAGAAAGCGGATGTCCCAGGGAATAAAGGAATGAAGCGGTAAGGTAAAACAGGCTGGTGGAATACATGGCGGAAAAGCCAATGTCATTTGAAAGAAACGCTTTCGCCCTTTCGCTATTCCCTTTAAAATAGTTATCTTTGCAATATGAAATACGATAAACAGCATATCAAGGAACTTGGCACATGCGTAGAGACATCCTTTTTCCGTGGGAAGGGAGGTGTCTGCGAGTGGCATGTGATGATACATGTGACACCGCAGGGAGACGGCTTTGAGGAACAATACAGGAGAATAGAGGATACGGAACGTGTACTGAGGGAAATGTCTTGCATGAAAGACGCCAAGCCTGTGTTCAAGAGGTATTTCCTGAGCGATAGCACCAACCAAGTACCGTTGATGCCCCCTTGTGCTGACTGTGTGGTCTCCAACATACAGCAACCTCCAATGGACGGCAGCAAGGTGGCTCTGTGGATATACATGCAGAGCGGAATGGAAGTGGTGACTGATGCCGACAAGCTGGGGTCTACCGTGGTGAAGCACAACGGCTACGAGCATATATGGACTATGGGAATGACAGACAACAGAGGCAGCAGTTACGACCAGACGGAAACCGTTCTGGAAAGGTACGAAGACACTCTGGTATCTGCATACAACGCCAACATAGCGGACCACTGCATTCGCACTTGGTTCTTTGTCCGTGACGTGGACACACAGTATAACGGACTGGTGGTGGCGAGACGTGAGAACTTCGCCAAGAACGGACTTACAGAAAACACGCATTACATATCCTCTACCGGTATAGGCGGCAATCCGGCGGACACCAAGGCATTGGTTCAGCTTGGCAGCTACGCCCTGAAAGGCTTCTTGCCTTCGCAGCAGTCTTATCTGTATGCGCCCACCCACCTGAACCGGACCAGTGAGTATGGCGTGACATTCGAACGTGGCACGCTGATGCGTTATGGCGACCGTTCGCATGTCTTCATATCGGGTACGGCAAGTATCAACAACAAAGGCGAGGTGATGTACGTGGGAGACATACGCAAGCAGACTATGCGTATGTGGGAGAACGTGGAGAAACTGCTGGGAGAAGCTGACATGACCATGGCTGATACGGCGCAGATAGTAGTCTATCTGAGAGACACCGCCGACTACGACGTGGTCAGCAGAATGTTCTCGGAGAAGTACCCCGATATCCCGTACGTCATCACACTTGCACCGGTCTGCCGGCCTACTTGGCTGATAGAGATGGAGTGCATAGCTGTGAAGGAAGCCTGCAATGAGGGTTACAAAGATTTTTAACCCTTTCCTCATGATGTTGCTTACTGCCCTTGTGGTGGCTGTGGCAACTGTGGTGGAGGATGCGCGCGGTACGGCGTATGTCCACCATTATATATACGGTACATGGTGGTTCCGTATTCTCTGGTTCGCGGTGACGGTGTCAGCATTGTGCCATATCACAAAGAAAAGACTATGGCGTAGGCCTGTTCTTATGGGACTTCACGCCAGCTTCGTAATCATACTTACAGGAGCTTTGACGACCTCTATAACAAGTGTAAACGGAGTGTTGCATCTGAGAAAAGGAATACCTCAGACACATTTCATCTCGCAGTCGTATGGTGAAAATGCCGTGATGCACAAGTTGCCGCACCCTGTACGTCTTGACGATTTTCAGATAGTCTATTATCCCGGTACGGATGCTCCGTCTGACTATATCAGCGACATCTGCATAGACCGCAAACCTTATACCGTCAGCATGAACAAAGTGGTATCGTGCGACGGATACAGGTTGTTCCAGCAGTCGTACGACGAAGACTTGGAAGGCAGTGTCCTTACTGTCAATTATGACCCTTGGGGAACTCCCGTCACTTACCTTGGGTATGCCGTCCTTTCGCTATGTGTGTGCATACTTTCTTTTCCTCGCTTTTTGGGTAAAAGGCGTACGTCATTATTGTTTCTCTTATCCTTCCTGACGCTTTCTCCTTCATCATTCGCTGCGGAGAAAAAAGCCCCTCTTCCCGTAGGCAAGATGGAAAAAGGCATGCTGCGTATGCAGGTGGTATGGAATGGCAGAAGGGCACCGTTCGGTGCTATGGCCCATGAGTTCATGCTCAAGGTCTACGGTAGTGCCGACTACCACGGCATAGATGCCACAAAGGTGGTGAGCGGCATGATGCTGGATCCGGCCAGATGGAGCCATGAACCCATCATCAAGATAAAACGTGGAGAGTACCGTCCGCTGACGAGCTATGTCAATCCGGAAGACGGCACTCTTGTAGGTCTTGGCAAAGACCGGAAGGAAGACGAGAAAGTGGCCCTCGTGGTAATGTTGATGCAAGGAACTCTCTTCAAGCCTTTACCCTCGGATGTCACTCCACTCACGCCATTTCAGGTGGAAGCGGAACTTCTGTATCATAGAGTGGACTGGACGCTGTTGGCAGTGGTACTTACGGCTGTCGTTATCGTTGTAGGCTTTTGCGCCAAGCGCAAGCGCAGGCTTGCTGCAGTCGTCACGCCTCTCGTGTTTTGTCTTTTCTGCTTGTTGGCGTTTATATGGTTGTTGCGTTGGTATATATCGGACCATATCCCTTTGAGCAACGGTTTCGAGACCATGGTCTTCGTAGCTTTGTGTATGCAGACGGCTGTGCTTGTACGCCGTCGTTTGCTGTTTGCCGCCGAGACCGCTTCGCTGATGTTGCTTGTGGTGGCTCACATGGGAGTCATGAATCCGCACATCACGCCTCTCATGCCTGTCCTGCATTCCCCTTGGCTCAGTGCCCATGTCAGCGTGATTATGCTTAGTTACGCTCTGCTTGTGCTCAGCATAGTGGACCGCAGACTGCTGCGTCCTGCTGTCTGCCTGTTGTCGGTTGGCATATTCCTGGGTGCCGTATGGGCGAATGTTTCTTGGGGTACTTATTGGAGTTGGGACCCAAAGGAGAGCTGGGCTCTTGTCACGATGCTTGTGTACAGCGTCCCACTGCATACGGAAAGTCTGCCTTGGTTCAGGGATGTCAGACATTACAGGCTTTATTCTGTCTTTGCCCTTGCCTGTCTGATCATGACATATTTCGGAGTCAACTTCCTGCTTGGCGGCATGCACAGCTATGCCGCATGATAAAGTTTGTTCCCCTGCACATACAATCCGTGTTCGGCGGTCTCCGTCGCAAGCGAGGGCAAAGAAATTTCGCTTTTCCTTTGTGTTACGCCCACTTATTTGTACCTTTGTGTCTTAAATAGAGTAAATACACCTTATCAGCAATGGGTAAAGAATATAATTTTAGAGAAATAGAGAAGAAGTGGCAGCAGAAGTGGGTCGCTTCGGAAACTTACAAGGTAACGGAGGACGGAAACCGTAAAAAGTTCTACGTTCTGAACATGTTTCCTTACCCCAGTGGAGCTGGCCTGCATGTGGGCCATCCCTTGGGATACATAGCGAGTGACATATATGCCAGATACAAGAGGTTGCAGGGCTTCAACGTCCTTAACCCTATGGGATACGACTCTTACGGACTGCCAGCCGAGCAGTATGCCATACAGACAGGACAACATCCGGAGATTACCACCTTCAGAAACATAGACAGGTATAGGGAACAACTTGACAAGATAGGTTTCAGCTTCGATTGGAGCAGGGAGGTACGTACGTGCGCCCCGGAATATTACCATTGGACACAATGGGCGTTCCAGAAGATGTTCAATTCTTATTTTTGCAACACCGAAGGTAAGGCTTTGCCTATAGACACGCTTGTAGCCCATTTGGAGAAGAAAGGCACAGAAGGTCTTGACGTGGCGGAGACCGAGCATTTGGAGTTTACCGCCGAGGAGTGGAACGCTATGGACGAGAAGCGTAAGTCGGACACCTTGATGAACTACCGTATTGCCTTCTTGGGAGAGACCATGGTGAACTGGTGTCCTAAGCTCGGCACGGTGCTCGCCAACGACGAGGTGGTGGAAGGCGTGAGCGTGCGCGGCGGCTATCCTGTGGAACAGAAGAAGATGCGGCAGTGGTGCCTGCGTGTAAGCGCATATAGCCAGAGGCTCTTGGACGGTCTGGACACCATACAGTGGAGCGATAGTATCAAGGAGACCCAGAGAAACTGGATAGGTCGTTCGGAGGGTACTGAAGTGGAGTTCCGTATAGCAGACAGCGACGAGACATTCACCATCTTCACCACACGTGCGGACACCATGTTCGGAGTGACGTTCATGGTCTTGGCACCTGAGAGCGAGCTTGTAGCTAAGGTGACAACGGCTGAACAGAAACAGCAGGTGGAGGAGTATCTCACGTACGTGAAGGGACGTACAGAGCGTGAAAGACAGATAGACCATAAGGTGACGGGTGTCTTCTCAGGCAGCTATGCCGTCAATCCTTTCACAGGAGAGAAGAACCCTATATGGATAAGTGAATACGTGTTGGCAGGCTATGGCACTGGAGCCATTATGGCGGTGCCGGCTCATGACAGTCGCGACTACGCCTTCGCCAAACATTTCGGCTTGCCTATAGTACCTCTTATTGTCGGTGCGGATGTCAGTGAGAACAGCTACGACGCCAAGGAAGGTGTCGTATGCAACTCTCCGGCACAAGGCAAGGTGGCTGTCGCATACGACGGCGAGTCGCTTTGTCTCAACGGCCTGTCCGTGAAGGAAGCCATCAAAGCTACCAAGGTGTTTGTGTCCAAGCATCATATAGGTAGGGTGAAGGTGAACTACCGTCTACGTGACGCCATCTTCAGCCGTCAGAGATACTGGGGTGAGCCGTTTCCGGTGTACTACAAGGACGGCATTCCATGTATGATACCGGAAGAGTGTCTGCCTGTCTGCCTGCCGAAGGTGGAGAACTTCCTTCCTACCGAAACCGGTGAGCCTCCTTTGGGGAACGCTCAGGTATGGGCTTGGGACGAACAGAAAAAGACTGTAGCGGACAAGTCCCTTATAGACGGAAAGACGGTATTCCCCATTGAGCTATACACAATGCCTGGCTTCGCAGGGTCTAGTGCATATTATCTGAGGTATATGGATCCCCACAACGACAAGGCTCTTGTAAGCAAGGAAGCTGACGAGTATTGGCAGAATGTGGACCTTTATGTAGGAGGAAGCGAGCATGCCACAGGACATCTTATATATAGCCGTTTCTGGAACAAGTTCCTTTTCGACATAGGTGTCAGCTGCAAGGAAGAGCCTTTCCAGAAGTTGGTCAACCAGGGAATGATACAGGGACGTTCCAATTTCGTGTACCGTATCAAGGACACCAACACCTTTGTCAGCTACGGTCTGAAAGATCAGTACGATGTTACTCCCATACACGTGGATGTCAACATCGTGAAGAACGACATACTTGACTTGGAGGCCTTCAAAGCTTGGCGTCCCGACTACGCTACCGCCGAGTTCGTGCTGGAGGACGGCAAGTATGTCTGCGGATGGGCTGTAGAGAAGATGTCAAAGTCTATGTACAACGTAGTGAACCCGGACGTTATAGTCGAGAAGTTCGGTGCGGACACGTTGCGACTGTATGAAATGTTCTTAGGTCCTGTGGAGCAGAGCAAGCCGTGGGACACCAACGGCATAGATGGTTGCCATAGGTTCCTCAAGAAGTTGTGGACTTTGTACTGGGACAAGGAAGGCAAACTTGCCGTGAAGGACGCTGAGCCTACTGCGGACAACATGAAGAGTCTGCACAAGCTTATCAAGAAGGTGAGCGCTGACATAGAGGAGTTCTCTTACAATACCAGCATATCTGCGTTTATGGTCGCTATTGGCGAGCTCTACCAGCAGAAGTGCTGTAGCCGCAAGGTATTGGAAGTGCTGCCAGTATTGCTGGCGCCATTCGCTCCGCATATATCTGAAGAGCTGTGGGAGGCTCTCGGGCATACCACCTCCATATGCGACGCACAGTGGCCGCAGTACGATGAGAAATATCTGGTGGAGAGCAGCGTGAAACTGGGAGTGCAGTTCAACGGAAAGGTTCGTTTTGCCATGGACTTCCCTGCGGACGCTTCTCCTGCGGATATGGTGGAGATGGTTATGCAAGCCCCAGAGTCGCAGAAATACCTCAGTGGCATGCAGATTGTAAAGACTATAGCCATACCCGGCCGTATAGTGAATATCGTTATCAAGCAGGGAGCTTAAATCCGGGATGTTAAGGGGAACTTATAACAGGATTTGGGAGTTCTTCACAGACTTCCTTGCCATAAACATCGGAATGGCGGTCTATTCTTTGGGATGGGCAGCCTTCCTGTTGCCTTATCATATCACCACAGGTGGCATGACAGGTATGTTCGCCATAGTGTATTATGTCACGGGCTTCCCCATGAGTTACGCCATCCTGCTTGCCAATGGCGTGTTGCTCCTCTTCGCGTTGTGGCAGCTTGGATGGAAATTCACTGTCAAGAGTGCCTATGCGGCAGTCGCTCTGTCCGTTTACCTTGAGATAGGACAGTCATTGATGACGGACGATGGCGGCAACCTTACACAGCTGCTTGGCGAAGGGCAGGACTCCATGGCATGTGTGCTTGGCGCCGTACTCAACGGACTTGGGATAGGCATAGTGTTCCTCTCGGGAGGTTCCACCGCTGGATGGGATATCATAGCAGCCATAGTCAACAAGTACAGGAATATTTCCTTGGGACGTGTCTTGCTTTATCTTGACTTTCTGGTGATAGCCTCGTGTTGGCCGCTGTTCCATGACTGGAGGATGGTGGTGTTCGGCTATGTCACGCTGGCCATTTACACGTATGTGCTTGACATGGTGATCAACAGCGCTACACAGGATGTGCAGTTCATCATCTTTACTAACAAGCCCGGCGAGATATGTGAACGCATCATCACGGAGACTTGCCACAGCGTGACGACTATGGACGGAGAAGGATATTACAGCAAGACCTCCGTGAAGGTTCTTGTCACCATAGTACACAAACGTGAATCTGTGACTATACTTAGAATGATAAAAGAGACAGACCCTGCCGCTTTCGTCTCGCAGTCGAGAGTGGAGGGCGTATATGGAAACGGTTTTAAAGCGATAAGGGCATGACGGACAGAATTGTTAATTCCAGAATATGGATGATGGGGAAGGACTACATACTGATGCTTGTAGGTATCATAGTCTATGTGGTAGGATATGTGTATTTCCTGCTCCCCTATCAACTTGTCACCGGTGGAGTGAATGGTATCTGCACGCTCATGTTCTACTCCACAGGCATACACCCGGGCTACTCTTATCTTGCCATCAATGTCTTCCTGCTTATGATAGGCGCCAAGGTGATGGGATGGAAGTACTGTCTGCGTACTGTAATGGCTACACTTGTCATATCCTTCTTGATAGGTGTGATGCAGGACAGCATCACCACGGTGGACGCCGCAGGAAAAGAACACTTGACACAGATTATAGGCGAACAGAAGTTTATGGCGTGTGTGATAGGCGGACTGATGGAAGGACTTGGGCTTGCCGCGGTGTTCCTTTCTGGAGGCAGTACTGGCGGAACGGACATCTTGGCCAGCAGCATCAACAAGTATTGGGATATCTCGCTTGGACGTCTGATGCTCTCGTTCGATATTGCCATCATAGGATGCAGCTATTTCATCTCGCGAAACATAGAGACCATGGTCGTTGGGTATCTGACCATGATTATATCCATGAATTTCCTTGACTATGTCATCAACGGAGCCCGGCAGAGCGTACAGTTCATCATTGTCAGCAACAAACACGAGGAGATAGCCAAGAGAGTGAACGAAGAACTCGATCGCGGCGTGACGGTTCTCTATGGCGAAGGATTCTACAGCAAGGAGAAGAGGCAGGTGCTTCTTATCCTCGCCAAAAAGCATGAGAGCCGTGCCATATTCTCGCTTATCAGACAGACTGACAGCAACGCCTTTGTCTCTATGGGAAACGTGGAGGGCGTCTTCGGCGAAGGTTTTGACAAGATAAAGAAATGATGAAGAACGAGATAGTCATGGCCACCAACAATGCCCATAAGTTGGAAGAGGCGCGACAGATATTGGGCGACAAATTCACGGTGCGTGGACTTGCGGAAATAGGATGTCACGAGGACATCCCTGAGACCTCCGACACACTGGAAGGTAACGCCATGCAGAAAGCCAAGTACGTGTATGACAAGTATGGAGTCAGTTGTTTTGCGGACGACACAGGGCTGGAGGTGGAGGCTCTCGGAGGTGCGCCCGGCGTGTACACAGCACGTTATGGCAATATGCACGGATACGGTGAAAGCCACGATGCCAATGCCAATATAAACTGTCTTCTGGATAGCCTTAAAGACAGAGATGCAAGGAATGCACGCTTTCGCACTGCCATAGCCTTGATAATAAACGGAGAGCCGCATGTATTCGAGGGCATAGTGGAGGGTACTATCCTGAAAGAGAGGGTAGGCGACGGAGGATTCGGCTACGACCCTGTTTTCGCTCCCGCAGAAGGCGGAGGAATCAGTTTCTCGCAGATGAGTCAGCAAGACAAGAACAGCATCAGCCACCGGGGTAGGGCAATGGCCAAAATGATGGAATACTTGAAATCACTATAATAAACAATACAGCAGATGAGGAGAGGTCTATTCTTATTGTTCATCGCCGTAGCGATGCGGATATCCGCCGGAGAGATAGGTACATGGAAGGTATTTCCGAGCTACTATACCGCCACACGTAATGTCGTGGCTGGCGATGTGGTATATTCCCTTATGGGGAAGAACCTGATGTCGTACAATACCGTGGACTCCGAAGTGCGTCTGTACGACAACATCAACACGCTTTCCGACAGGGACATCATCCTCATAGACTACAGCACCGAGGCGAAAAGGCTGATAATAGTCTATGACGACAACAATATAGACCTTCTTGACGCCAACGACAATGTTGTCAACCTTTCCTCGCTAAAGGACAAGTCTATCATAGGAAAGGATATCACCAACATCTGTGTGGACGGTAGTAAGGCTCTGCTCTCCACAGGCTTCGGTTTTGTGGAGTTGGACCTGAAAGAAGGCACGTTTGTTGACTCTTACCGTCTGGGATTGAGCGCTTCCGCCATTGCGCTGTCTGACAGTCAGGTGTTCCTTGCCACCACGACAGGAATATACAAATGCGACAAGTCCGGGAATATGCACCAAAAGGACAACTGGAAATTGGTACACGACACCACCGACGTGCAGCAGATGGCTTGGCTTGACGACAGGCTGTTCCTTATCAATTCCAAAGGTTTCATGGTGATGAAAACGGCCGACGGCACAATAGAAAGCAAATACGGCGGTACATTCTCATACGTGCATACGGTGAACGACGAGATGAGATGGAGTAGCGGTTTGTATGTTTACAGCAGGGCAAAGGGCGGCCCTGTGAAGTCCGTCGCACAGCGCAATGCATGGAAAGACATATCATACGGTAACGGCATGTATTGGGCAAGTGAGGGTGACGGCGGACTCTGCGGATATAAACTGGTAGACGGAAAATATGAAGCCGCCACTTCCGCCATACAACCCAACAGCCCGAAGAATGACTTGTCTTATCGTCTGAAATGGGTGGGCGACAGACTGCTTGTGACAGGTGGCATAAACACCAACGACGGCACGCGCAACACTCCCACCGCCATGATGTACGAGGACGGCAAGTGGACCAACTTCGTGGAACTGACCAATCCGAGTTCCGAGGTGTATCCTAATATCGTGTTGGCCAATACTACCGACATTCTCCAGGACCCGTCGGACGAGACGCATCACTATGCTTCGCTTCACCGCAACGGCATAGCGGAATACCACAACTGTACGTTCGATACGCTGTGGAACTGCAACAACTCTCCGCTTCAGAGCATATTGCCACTGAGCAAGAGGAAGCTCAACTATGTTTCTTGCTCGGCTCTTCAGTACGACCAGCAGGACAACATTTGGATGGCCAATTCCGAGAACGACACCATAATACGTGTCTGGAAAGCTGATGGCAAATGGGAAGCCTTGTACTATGAGGAGATTGCGGGAACGCAGCTCTGCGACAGATTCCTTATGCACAGCAGCGGCGTGGTGATGCTCAACTGCCGCAATATGACCAACAGCTCAGGGCATAAGGGCTTCTTCCTGCTTGACACTAACGGGACTCTGTCCAACACCAGAGACGACAAGCATAAGCTGATAACCACCATCGCCAACCAAGACGGGACGACATACTCGCCTGACT
>CAVHNA010000014.1:0-23809 GCA_963637205.1 Bacteroidaceae bacterium | reverse complement strand
ACCCAGACCATCAAGCGTGAGAAACTGCTTAAAATAGGTCTTACCACAAGCGACATCAGCCAGCTGTTTCACGCTGAGAGAATGGCGAAGAAACTTGCCAAGAGAGAGCGCGACGCTGCCCGCCAGCTGGTGAGTGACACCCTCGAGCAGATACTCGCGAGATACACCTTTGGTGTCGAGATTGAGTGCTACAACGCCCGCGTTAGCGAGCTTGTGAACAAAGCGAGCAGTAAGGGTCTCGAAATGTACAGCGAAAGATACAACCATTATGACAATGACCACTATTACAAGCTGGTCTCTGACGGCTCAATTCGCGGAGAAAACGCCATTGAGTGTGTGTCCCCGATCCTCAACGGAAACAACGGTGGCTTTGACACCCTCAAAACCTGCTGCGACGCCCTCAACGAGGTGGGCGCGAGAGTCAACCGCTCAACTGGCTTGCACGTTCATGTGGGAGGCCAAATCACCCAGGCCCAGTACGTCAACACTTTCGTGAATTACTATTACCTCGAAAGCGTGATAGACACCTTTATGGCCCCCAGCCGTCGCAATAACACCTACGCCATGGACTTTGAGCGCCTCGACAGGTCTCGCATTGACAACGCCAGCACCATCAGCGACATCGCCGCTATCTTCTACACCCGCTATTTCAAGATTAACAGCCAGTCTTGGAGTCGCCACCACACGATTGAGTTTCGCCAGCACCAAGGCACTACGGACTACGCCAAAATCAGCGCGTGGGCGCGTTTCTGTATCAGACTGGTGCACTGGTCGGCTGACCATCGCCTGACCGCCCCGGTCGCCAACATCGACGGCATGGAGTTTCTGACTGAGGAGGAGAAAACCTACTTCAAAAACCGCGCCAGCCACTTCGCCGCAGCCCAAGACTGAGGGCTGCGCATGGCGCTATGACAACAAACCAAGATATTAACCAACAATCAAAATAACAATCAATTATGTGCTGCATTCTTTACATACCAGCTGGCGTTGAAACGCCCAACATCAGTACCCTCGAAATGGTCTATTGGGCCAACACGCACGGCATCGGCTTCGCCGACAATGAGGGACACTGCTGCAAGACCCTTTCGTTTAGCAAGTTTACCAAGGCCATACAGGCGAGACCTCTGACGGCTGACTGCATTATCCACTTCCGCCTCGCCACGCATGGCTCTATCAGCCGCGCCAACTGCCACCCATTCTTTGACTCTGAGACCGGCATTTGGTTCGCCCACAACGGAGTCCTGCCTATACACTCGCACGATGACATGACTGACAGCGAAATCTTCTTCAGAGAGCGTTTTCTGCCCAAGCTGGAGCAGCTCGGCTGGGACAATGAGCAATTGTGGGAATATGTGGAGCGTGAGCGAGGCGCTTCGCGCTTCATCTTCATGAACGGACGCGAAATTGTCAGACTGGGGAGCTGGCATGAGCTGGATGGGGTGTTCTACAGCAACATGAACTGGAACTGCCGTCACCACATCTTCTGACACCGCCCCTCAACCGCCCTAACGTCACCCAGGCCCGCCAAACATGGTGGGCCTTATTGGTATATGCGACACCCGACGGAAGCCGCCCAGAACGCCCCAAAATGAGCTAAAAACGGCAAAATAACGCTGAATTGCCAACGTAATTAAACCAATGCAGACGGAATTTAATCAAATGTGAGTACTTTTGCAAACCGAAATATAATCATTCTACAGATGAAAACAAAAATTCTCAACCGTCTGAAACAAGACTACGCCCATCTCGGGTTAGACGAAAATTTCCTTTCGGGACTGGCCGACATGCTCGCCACATCGGGGCTGGTAACGGACGAAAACATTGAGGGCGTAATCGCTACCCAAAAGACCTATTTGGAGAGCGTACAGAAAGCCAACGACAAGAGGGTTCAAGAGGCTGTAGCCAAGACCCAGCGCAAGGCCACCGAAGCCGCCGAGACCGCGAAAGCGGAACACGACAAGGCTGTCGAGGAGCTGCAAAAGCAGGTCGAGGAACTCAAAGCCAAGCAGACCAAGACACCTCCTGACGATGACAAGGAAACGCCTGATTGGTACAAGGCCGAAAAGGCTGAACGTGACGAGCAGATGAGGCTGATGCAGGAGGCCCTCAACACCCTCAGCACCGCCAAGACCGAGAGCGACAACAAGCTCAAGGCCATCGAGGAGGCCAGAGCCTCCGAGGAAGCGTCACGGGCTGCCGCGGAGCGCAAGGCCCTCATCAACAGGCTGGCGAAGGAGAAGGACATCCCCGACTGGATTATCGCACACGGCTTCGCGGACATCCCCAGCGACGCCGACGAGGCCAAGATTGGCGAAATCCTCACAGGCTATGCCCAGGAAATCCAGACCAACTTTCTGCCGGTCGACAAGCGGTCTCCGCAGTTCGACGGAAAGAAGGCGACGAAAGAAGAGGTCAGCGGCATCCTTGACAAAATTCTTCCGCCCGCCGCAAAGTAAGCGGAGACAGAAACACAATGTCTAACCCCAAAACTCAACAACAATGAGCAAAGCAAATCTCGTGAAAGACGTGGATAACGTGCTGTTCGGCAAGGACGGCATCATCATCCGCAAGCACATCGCCGGACTGGAGGGTGGACGTGTCCTGAACACCGACGGCTACACCTCCGAGGTCATTCCCTGCGGAATGCCTGTGTGCAGCAAGACCACCAGCGGTGTGAAGGACTACAAGCCCGTACCTCCCGCCGACACCACCGACGGCAGCACCACCACCTACGGCTTCAAACTCCCCAGCGGCTACGCCTACGAGGGCATCGCAGCCGCCACCGTCAAGGCTGGCAGCTCCTGCCCTGTGATGATTTCGGGCGTGGTCAATGAGACCGCCATGCTGGAAAGCCTCAAGGAACTCTTCCCCTCTAAGATGGAGACTCCCACGGCTCTCTCGCTGTTAGGCCTCAAGGCCGCCTGTCCCCACCTCATCTTCATGACCGACGAGGTGGCCTAAGTCTAACCCATTAACAGAAAGGAAAAACAGCAATGACTAAATCTCTTTTCCCCCAGTATGTCGAGAAGTACTTTCCCCAGTACGTCATCTCGGTAGTGGAGCGCCTCAATGGACGTTCCCTGAACAACCAGATTCCATTCCTCTTCCGCCAGCTGCTCACCCCCCAGTTCTCGGCTGATGGCCGTTTCGCTACCATCCTCGCCAAGTACGAGAGCGTGGCCGCTGACGTGGTGGCCCTCGGTTCTCCCGTGCCTCTCAAGAGCCGCGACAGCATCACCACCTATGTGGGCGAAATCCCCAAGATTGGTGTGAAGCGCAGCCTCAACGAGGTGCAGATGAAGAACATCGACAACATGATAGCCCAGGGCCGTCCCGAGGGTGACATCGTGAACGCCATCTTCAACGACGTTCCCTTCGTCATCAACGCTGTCGATGAGCGCATCGAGGATTTGTTCCTCTCCATGCTCTCCACCGGCGTTGGTCTCACCACCAACAACGTGGGCGACGGCGTGCGTCTTGACATGCACTACCTCGACGAGAACAAGTTTGGCGTGTCCACCGTGTGGAGCGACGCCTCCGCAAACCCTGTCAACGACATCATCAAGGTGTTCGACAAGGCTGACAACGACGGCAACGTCATCCGCCACTTCTACGCCGACAACACCCTGCTCGGCTACCTCTACACCAACACCCAGATTCGCGGGCTGTTCGGCTTCCAGCAGAACTATGTCGGCGGCGGCAGTAACGTCCCCGTTCTCTCGTTCGAGCAGCTCTCCGACCTCTTCCAGCGCCGCTGGGGTGTCACCCTGCACCGAGTCGTGCGCTCCACCCGCACCGAAATCAATGGCGTGCGCCAGAGCCACAAGGCTTGGCAGGACGGCATGGGCGTGTTCGCCTGCGACGACCGCGTGGGCGACCTCGTGTACACCTCCACCGCTGAGGAGACCCGCCGCATCGACGGTGTTACCTACCAGATGGCCAACGACTACACCCTCGTCTCCGAGTACAGCGAGAACGAGCCTATCGTGGAGTTCACCAAGAGCCAGGCAATGGTCGTTCCTGTGGTGAACAACGCTGACCGTATCTACACCATTGACTCTAAAACCGTTCAATCGTAAGCAACCATGAAGTTAAGAGTGTTAGCATCATTCCGCGACATCAGCAACTTCGCAATCCGTCACGAGGTGGGCGATGAGATTGAGGTCTCTGACCCCGACCGCATCAGCCGCCTCGTCAATGGCGGACTCTGCGAGGCTGTGGGCGAGCCGCTGGAGAGCAACGAGGCTACAGACTCGCAGCCTGAGGCCGCCAAGCGGCAGGAGACCGCTCCCGCAGCCGAGGCAGCCCCCAAGACCGCCGCCAAGCCGAAAACCGCCAAGACAAGCAAAAAGAAGTAAGCGATGACCAACCTCGAATCCATAAAAGCGCGTGTGAACTACCCGCTCTCCGACAGCCAGGCCGAGGAGAAACTCATCAGCCGCGGGCTGGAGGGTGACGGCACGTTCTCGCAGGAGGTGGCTGACAGCAGGGCGTTTCGCCTCGCCTACGCCGACTGCCTCCGCTTCGTGCTGACTATGGTGAACCTCTCTCAGGGTGGGAGCATCAACGCCCAGAACCCCGCTGGTATCCGCGGCACCGCCAACGCTATCTACAAGGAGTATGGCGAGACTCTCATCGGTGAGACCGGCGAGGAGCAGTCAACGCTGAAAGACGTGTCTGATATGTGGTAGCCAAAAGGAGGGACGAGCCATGCAGATATTTCCCAACGGATACATGAGATACGGAGACCCCACGCAGCCCGATCTTGACGAGAGCGGGATGCCTGTCGCCGTCTCCTCTCTTGACCAGAAGGAGGTACGCTGCACCATCTCCACGCTCTCTGAGGACAGGAAAGGCCGCTACGACGACGGTCGCAATCGCAACTGCGCCTACAGCGTCACCTGCAACCTTGAGGAGGTGGGGACGGCGTTCCACTCCGTCCGCTCCGTGAGCCTCACGCACGACATCACAGGCGCTCTCGGCTCTTTTCAGGTGCAGCGCATAGAGTTCTACACAATCACGCAAACCGTTGAGATATGGGTATAAGTTGTGACATAACCAAGGTTGGCACGCTTCTCGACGGCATCAGCGGGAAGGTGGAGACCTCCGCGCTTGATTTCCTGAAGGGGGTCGGTGAGGATATGTACCAGACCGCTCTCTCTACGAAGACCTATCAGGACAGGACGGGCTACCTTACCTCCACGATACGCTATGGGGTGTATATCGGCGGGGAGCTTGTGTTCACCGGTGGCTCTGACGGAGAGGGCAAGTCCGACGGGGACGCGCTGCTCCAAAGCCTCGTCTCTGAGGTCGGCGACGAGCCTTGCGTGCGCCTTGTGGCGGCGGCTTCCTACGCTGCCATCACGGAGCGCAGGGGGTTCGTGGTCATCGACGGAGCGCGACTCGCCGCAGGGGATATTGTCAAACGTCATATATCTGATTTTGCCTTATGAACGGAGAACAGCTGGAGATGTGGCTGCGGGACAACGTTACCGCCATTGAACCTCCCATATCGGGAA
This sequence comes from Bacteroidaceae bacterium, assembly GCA_963637205.1. Lineage (GTDB taxonomy): Bacteria > Bacteroidota > Bacteroidia > Bacteroidales > Bacteroidaceae > Physcousia. The sequence continues at coordinate 18,290 of CAVHNA010000014.1, read as the reverse complement.
AGGTGTACTGCAAGGGCGACCGTCCTTTGCAGAACGACACCACGGACGGAGACAAGGAGGACATCGTTGTGGCCGTACTCACAGGCGACGAGGGGCAGATACAGCACGGCTCGTGCGTGGTCAACATCTACGTTCCCGACACCCTCGCGGCGAGCGGTGCGTACTACAAGACCAAGCAACGCACGATACCGCTGTCAGAGTGGGCTATGACCGTGCCGAGGCTGCTCTCCAAGCGCGGTGACATCTACTTCGAGAGAAACGGCATGGTGCTGACATTTCAGGAGGAAGTCCTCCGTGAGCATTTCGTATCGCTCAAGATGGACTTCTGGCTGCTGAATGAGAACTGACTGTAACATATTAACAAAGAAAGGACAAAACAATGAAGACCCTTATTGGAGCTCCCAAGATTGAAATCAAGCAGTCCGTGAACGGCAAGCCTGTCGATGGCGACTGGCTGGAGATGGACTCCCCCAAGGAGAGTACCGCCACCCTTTCCACCGCCGACGGCAACACCACGGAGCTGAAGGACGAGAAGGGCAAGGTCGTGGACTCCTACACCGAGCCAGGCACCTCGACTTTCGCTTTCGAGCTGCTGAAGAAGAAGAACCTCTCGCTTCCGTTCCCCGCCACCAACGGCGTGGTGTCGGGCGAGTGGGCCATCCGCGTGAGCAGTGACGTTGACCCCAACGCCCCTGCGTTCCAGATTGACCGCTGCACCCTCGTGGGCGGAAAGAACTGGACTAAGACCGACGCCCTCCGCGTCAACTACACCGCCACGGCTCTTGAGCCTGCCAGAGGTGACATGGTGAAATTCCTCGGAGTGGACGTCGATAAGACCGACCTTGCCTTTGACGCCGCAGCCAACAGCACCGGCAAGACCGTCACCGTCGAGGGCAACGGAGACATCGCCGCCACCTCCAGCGAGATGTGGTGCACCGCCACTGTCACCGGCAGTGCCGTCACCGTCACTGTGACCGCCAACAGCGGCTCCAGCGCCGCCACCCGCACCGCTGAGGTCACTATCACCGACGGCACCGGCTACAGCGCCACGGTGACTGTCACCCAGTCCGCAGCCGCCTAACGGCGTGACCCCAAGGGTTGCCCTCATGGGGGCAACCCTAATATCTCTGAGCCTGTAAAGGGACGTGAAGCCGTTTTATCGGATGAAACCTCGGAGACTGACAGAGACAAATAGAAAAATGGCAACAGTAGAACGAAAGACAGCGGAGACGCTGCTCCAGTACCCAAGAAGCATACGCATAGGGAAACGCAAGTACCGCGTGTCCCGCATTACATTCGCCTCGATAGTGGAGATGTCGGCGGCAATCTCCGAGCTGCCCGACACGATGACTGGCGGTGAGGACAACCTCTTCGTCAGCACGCTGCGTAACGCCAAGGACTACGGCGACACCCCGATCGTCCTCGCCGTGATGATGAGCAGCCCTTGGCTGATGATGCTTGGCCGTCCGGGGCACTGGCTCTTCAAGCGCAGGCTGAGAAGAAAGGCGATGAGGCTCTCCGTGAGGCACAGCGCGAGGGAACTCAACGAGGCGGCGCAGACACTCATCAAGCACACAGACCTCGCCGATTTTTTCGCTCTTACCACTTTCCTCGCAGGGATAAATCTGACCAAGGCGACGAAAGTGGGGACAGAGAGAACGGAAACGACAGCATCTGGGCATTGATAGGCAGCTTCGTCAAGTGGTACAGATGCTCCTTTGACTACGCCGTCTATCGGATGTCATACGCCAACATCATCATGTACGGCTCCGTGATACCAAGTTTCGGCAAGACGAAGAAAGACGGAAAGGACACCGGGGGTGACGAGGACGTGGCGGACATGGGCAATCCCGACGACTGGCAACGAATTAAGGACTTCTACAGGCACAAGCACTAATTATGGACAACATACCAGTAAGCATCTCGCTAAAGCTATTAAAGGAGGACTTCGAGGACTCCTTGAAGGAAATCAGACTCGCACTCCGCGACCTGTCTCGTGACGCAACAGCCCTCGGCCAGGCGATAGACACAGAGATGAACGCCTCTGGTATCTCCCTCTCCCAGTTCGCTAAGTCTTCCGAACAGATTAGTGACAAGCTGAAAGGCAACACCCTCGGAATAACAGAGAACATCCGTGAGATTAACAGCCAAATCAGCAGCTATAAGAAGTACCTGTCCGACGTGAGCAGCCTGTCGGAGCGACAGCAGTTCGAACTTGGAGGCCAGACTTCAGCCGTCAAGGGCTATATAGAGCAGCTGGAGCAGCAGAAGGAAAAACTCCTCGATATTGCGGGGGCGTACGAAGATGTCAACGACAAATACACCGACAGCGTAAAGAAGCACGACGACCTCAAAGCCCACCTGCAAATGGTGAGGAAAGAAATGGAGAGTATGGTCTCCGCAGCCGTGCAGTCGGGCGACACCACGAAAACCAACGCCGTAAAAGCATCCAAAGCCTACAAGGACTTGCAGGAGGACGCTAAGAAAACGGCAGCCTCCATCAACGAAATCAACAAAGCGTTGAGTGATGACGGGCCTACGCTCCTTTTCACCAGCGAGGAGGACTACAACCGTGTCAAGGAGCTGAAAGCGGAGATTGCAGACTTGCAAGAGCAGCTCTCCAACACGACCGACGACAGCGCGTTTCTGAGCCTCTCAGGTCAAATCCTCGACTTGCAGAAAGCCCTCGACGGTCTCAACGCCAAAGCCTCCGGCGCGGCCTCTGAGCTTGGCGCAGACCTCGGGAAGAAAGCGGCGGAGGCATCGTCGAACCTCTACGAGCTGAACGCCACCGTAAAAGAGAACGAGAAGCAGTATGAAGACCTCTCCAAGCAGTGCGACGAGGCAAAGGACAAGATAAAGGCGGCATCCGAGGCAGGCGACATCCAAGCCGTGAAAGACTTGGAGAAAGAGTATCAAGAACTCACCGCGAGGCTACAGGAGGCGGGCTACCAGCTCAACCAGTCCAAGGGCGAGCAGAAAGACGCCGAGAGTGCGTGGGAGTCCCTCGATAGAGTCCTCAAAGGTGCCAACGGCAACATCGGCACGGCTGTGCAGGGATTGCGCAACCTCGCCGTGGCTGCAAAGGGCGGCACTAACCCGGTCCAGATATTCAAGGCCGCGCTGTCAGCGGTGAGCGCGGGGGCGAAGTTAAGCACCGCGTCGTTCAAGGCTCTGTGGGCAACGCTAAAGGCGAATCCGGTCGGTTTCATCCTCGGTCTCATATCAGCCCTCGTGAGCGTGGTGACATTGCTCATCAGCAAGATGAAGAGCGCCGCTGAGAAGCAGCAGCAACTCAACGCCGTCGAGAAAGCCCACCTTGACCTCCTTGAGCAGCTCACGGAGAACGGCAACCGCGGCTACGACCGCCAGATAGCCGCCAAGGAGCGCGAGCTGTCCATCCTGAAGGCAGGCAACCACTCCCTCTCCGAGCAGTACAAGCTGGAGGACGAGATACTGCGGCTCAAGCAGGAGAAAGCCCAGCAAGCCGCCAAGAAGTGGAAAGAGGAGTCGGAGAACATCGACGAGAACACCAAGGCTTTGGAGCGGCAACAGAAAGCCCTGCAAGCGTTGCAGCTCCGCTCCGACAAAGACGGCGGCGGCGACATGAGCTGGCGGCAGGTCAACAAGGAGATGGAGAAACAGGGGCTTGACGTGCGTTATGAGCGTACCGGCTTCCTTGGCTTTGGCCGCAAGAAGCTCATGGTTGACGGCGTGGAGGTGTCGAAAGGCGCGGTGGACGCGATGCTCGCAGCCGTGCAGGGGCAGGTTGACAACACTGGCAAGAAGATAGAGATGGGCATCAAGGTCGTGACCGACGAGGCCGACGTTAATGCTGAGGCAGCCCAACTCGCAGAGGAGCGAGCAGAGAAGGCCAGGGCGATACAGCGGGCGGAGACCGCTGAGGTGCAGTCCGCCACATCGGCGCGGATAGCCCTCATCCGTGACGGCTACGATCGCGACGTGAAGGCCGCAGAGGCCGCTTCCGCCAACAAGATTACGGAACTCAAACGCCGTCTGAGGGAGGAGGTTGACCTCACGACCACGGCCAGACAGGCCATCAACGAGCAGATACTCTCCGAGGAGAAGGCGTTGCAGCAGAAGTTGGAGGAGCTGGAGGCGGCGCATCAGGCCAAGCTCCTCTCCATCCGCAGGCAGATAGAGGACGAAAGCACCACGTCAGCCCCCAAGAACGCCGACATGCAGAGGGCGGAGCTGAAGCGGGACTACGATAGGCGCATAGAGGACATAGACATCCGTGTAAAGACCGACAAGAACCTCTCCCAGGAGGAGATAGAGGAGTTGCTGAAGCTGAAGCAGACCCTTGAGGAGCGGTATGCCAAGGAGTCGGAGCTGCTGGAGCAGAAGCTGGAGGCCCGCAAGGTGAGCATAGCGCAGGAGGGCGTGGAGCTGGAGCTGGAGGCTGCGGAGGCTGGCAGCGCCAAGGAACTCGAACTGAAGCTCAAACAACTGGAGCTGCAACGGCAGGCGGAGATACTCGCCAACAAGCAGCTCCCCGATGACGAGCAGCAGAGCGAGGATGCCATAAACAAGAAGTACCAGAAGCTGCGTCAGGACGAGCTGAAGACCTACTACAGCTCCTTGCTGGGCGACTACGCAGGTTTCCAGCAGGAGATGACGACCCTCACGGAGTCCTACGAGAAGAAGAGGGCTGAGATAGAGTCGCAGATTACCACGGAGCAAGACCCGAAGAAGAAAAAGAACCTCCAAGCCGCCCTCAAAGAGCTGGAGAAGACATACAAGACGAGCCTGAAAAGCCTCCAGCAGGAGTTCGTGAAGAACAACATCGGCGACGTGTTCAACGAGCAGACCGTCGAGAATGTCAAGGAGGCGAAACGCGCCCTCGACGAAATGGAGTCGATGAGCCTCGATGACTTCAACCTCGCCTACAACGCCCAGCTCTCCGCAGAGCAGTTCGAGAAGCTCAAAGAGCAGATACGCAAGGTGCGTGAGGAGCTGCGTGAAATGGGGACAGGCTACACAATCAAGGAGGCTTTCGAGGACGCTTTCAGCGGCAAGACCAAGGAGGCCACGGAGCGGGGCGTGAACTACCTCGTGAACGGACTGACAAAGGTCTCCAACATCGTGGGCGGCCTCGCCGACGCTATGAGGGACTTCGCCGACGCCACCGAAAACGCCAAGCTGGAGAGCATGGCGGACACTTTCGATGGCATCGCTGGCACTATCTCCACGGCTGGCAGTTATGCGGCGGCTGGGGCGCAGATAGGCGGCGTCTGGGGCGCTGTTATCGGTGCAGTCCTCGGTGTCGGGCAGGGCGTTGTCACTGGCATCCTCGACGCTCAGACCAAGCAGGCCGAGGCCGAGAAGGCGAGAAGGGAGGAGGCGCAGAATTACCTCGATGAAGTTGTCAGCGGCATCGGAAACGTTATTAGCTCCATTGACAGCCTGAGTGACACCATTGCCTCCCTCGACTACACGAACTATCGAAAGTCCTTGCTGGAGGCGATAAATGGTCTTAAAGCGGATGCTGATTACGACAGTACCTCCAACTGGAACAGCCTGAAGAATGGTGCTGGCACAAACGAACAAATGGCGAATGCACTCCTTGAAATGTTTGACTTGCCGACTCTTATGGAAAAAGGAATAGTCAAAGACTGGATAGGAGAAGGCCAGGATAGGGTCATTGAGTCTATTAACAGAATTTTCGGAGACCTTGGCTGGGGAACTATTACCCCAGCGGGTTATCAGTCCGTGTCAGAGAAAAATTGGGAAAAGTTCCAAGATATTATCAACCGTTGGGAGGAAGCAACAGAGGAGGAAAAAGAGTGGGCGACAAACTACTACAAAAATAACAACATAATTTCTTCAAGCACCTACGCCGATATTGCAAACGGCGTTGACTACGATTTCGACCAGAAGAGGCTGGAAATACTGAGGGAGATGACCGAGTTGTATGAGTCAGGCTCGCTCTCCGCTGTGGACTACTTCAACTTGCAAATGAAGGCCGACAAGCTCTCGCTGGACATGCTGAAGCAGAGAAGAGCAGAGCTGATAGCGGAGGGAAAGAACACCACGGAGATTGACAACGAGATAGCGGAGGCGGCGTACAACATGGGCGAGAGTGTCCGCGAGATGTTCGAGGGTCTCGCAGGCACTGACATCCAGAGCATAGTGGACAACTGGCTCGACATCTTCAAGGAGTTCGGCAACGATTTCGAGAGTGCCATTGACAAAATCAACGAGAGCATCGACGACATGATACGGAACATGGTCATTCAGACCGTGTTCGTGCAGCCCCTTTTGCAGCGGCTCAGCAGATACCTCCAAGAGTACGCGGAGAACGCAGGTCTTGAGCAGGACGAAGACGGCAACTACATCTGGACTAACGAGGCGTTCCGCGGCATGGCGGAGGGCTTGAAGTCGCAGGTAGCGGGGGCGAAAGAGCTGTACCAGCAGCTGTCGGAGGAGCTCAGCTTGGCGGGGCTTGGCTGGGGCGACAGCGAGAACGACCGCTCCGCATCCAACAAGGGCATAGCCAACGCCAGCCAGGAGAGCGTGGACGAGCTGAACGGACGCATGACAGCCGTGCAGGGGCACACGTTCTCCATCAACGAGAACACGATACTCATTCAGCAGAACGTGGCGGCGATAATGGGCAGCGTGCGGCAGATAGAGGACTACACGGAACACCTCGTGCGTATCGACCACGACATCCACGAGATGCACCAAGCCGTAAACGATATACAGGGACTAAAGGTGAGGATGGCTGTATGACCGACAAAAAAACAGAATAACCATGCTTGCGGGACGTTTCATATTGGACGGAGTGGACGCTTACAACAACTATGGGTTGTACGTCAAGGACGAGGGGCTGAGTACACTCATCCAGATGCCCTCATTCAAGACCGTGGAGACCTACGACTGGCACGAGGAGAACGGCGTGGAGGCTGACCTCTCCGCACCTGTCCTCAACAGCCGCCAGATAACCATAGCGTTCTACATCACAGACCGCGACTGGGCGGAAGACCTCATAGCCGACCTCTCGGACGGCTCTTACCACGAGTTCTACTTCCCCCTGCTGCGCCGCACATACACCCTGCGCCTCGCCAGCAACGGCACGTTCTCCAATATCAGGGGGGCGTCGGCCTCGCAGGTGTCGCTGACGTTCGTCGAGGACACCCCCGCCCTGCCCTCCATGCCCGACGGTATGCCCCTGCCCTACGGCTCTTCGGGTGTCAATCAGAACGGCTACGAGATAGACAGCGCAGACCTCTCGCAGTTCGGGGCTTGGGTCGTGGCAGGCACGGACGAGACCATCTACAAGGCATCCTCCGTGAAGGGCAACCTCAGCGTGGCCTCGCAGTACTCGGCGGGGGCGAAGTACGACCCGAAGAACGTCCGCTTCAAAACCCGCGACATGACGTTGCACCTGCACATCAAGACCTCCACGATAGAGGAGTTCTGGGACAAGTGGGACGCTCTCTTCGCCACCCTCATGCAGCCCGACGAGCGCGAGTTCTACTTCAACGGCAACGGCAACTACTACAGGTGCTACTACAAGTCAAACAGCGTCTCCAAGTTCCTCCTGCGCGACGACATGGTGTGGTGCGACTTCACGGTCGCCCTGACATGCCTCGACTACCAGCCCATCACCGAGTGGCTGCTGCTGGCGGCGGAGGACAACGAAAACAGGGCGTTCATCATCACCGAGGACGGCGCCCGCATCCGTGTCCGCCCGCGTACAGGCCTCGCCATGCTCATCACGCAGGACGGCGAGTTCGTCACCACGGAGGACGGAAACTACTACATCTGCATCAACAACACATAACGGAAATGAACATTCTCCAACAGGCACAGGACACCATCACGCACGTCAGGCAGCGGTCGGACGAGTGCATCGTATTCAACTCCTTCGGCAAGGACAGCCTCGTCACCCTCGACCTCGTGGCCCCGCATTTCAGGAGGGTGGTGTGCGTGTTTATGTACTTCGTGCCGGGGCTGGAACACATCGAGCGTTTCATCAACTCCTCCGTGAGGCGCTACGGCAACGTGGAGGTCATGCAGATACCCCACTGGAACCTCACCTACATACACCGTAACGGCATGTATTGCATGGCAGACCCCAAGCAGAAACTGTCAGACCTCGTGAAGTGTGTGGAGTCGGCGATGAACGCCACGGGCATAGAGAGCGTGTTCCTCGGCATGAAGAAAGCCGACAGCATGAACCGCCGCCTCATGCTCAACACCTACGAGAAAGACCACTATACGGCATCCTACAAGACACGCCCCACGGCTCTGTGGGCGTACCCTGTGGCGACATGGACTCACAAGGAGGTGCTGGCGTACATGCGGCAGAGACGGCTGCCTACGCCCATACGCTACGGAGGCAAGAACAACAACGGTGTGGGCTTCAACGAGGACTGCTTCCTGTGGATGGAGCAGAATGCGCCGGCAGACCTCGAGCGCATATACAGGGTGTTCCCCCTCTCCCGCAGAATACTTTTCGAGTACCACTATAAACACCAACAGCAATGAGCGACATATCAAAATACTACAAGGCCGTCAACGTGGAGATGCAACGCTCCGACATCCACTTCGCGGACTACAACCCACGCACCATCAGCCCTGAGAACCTGAAGACCCTCAAAAAGGGCATCAAGAAATTCGGTCTCGTCGGAGGCATCGTGGTGAACAAGCGGACTGGCAACACCCTCGTGCAGGGACACCAGCGGCTCACCGTCATGGACGAGTTGCAGAAATACGACCCCGCCACAGGCGGCAACGACTACGCCATACGCTGCGACGTCATCGACGTGGATGAGAAGTCGGAGAAGGAGCTTGTGGTTCTCCTCAACAACCCCAGCGCCCAGGGCGAGTGGAACTACGACCTGCTCAGAGACCTCGTTACCGACATCGACTATGTGGCTGCGGGACTGACGGAGCAAGACCTCGCCATGATGGGCTACGGCATCGAGGAGAGTTCCGCCGCCGTGTCGCAGTCCGTGGCGCAGGACTTCGCCCAGGCCCTCAGCCCCGCCCCTCAGCCTCCCGCGCCGGTGAGCGCCCCGCGGCAGCCCATGACTCAGGAAGAGAAAGTGCAGCACATGAAAGACGTGAAGCAGACCGTCAGCCAGCAAGCCTCTGACAAGGCGGAGCAGACGGATGCCTACCTCATGCTGTCGTTCGACAACATGGCGAGCCTCACCTCGTTCCTCTCCATGTTCGGGCTGCCTGAGCAGACACAGATTATCAAGGGCGAGGACTTCATGGCCATGCTGGAGGAGGGAGGTGCGGAATGAACATGGGCCACGCCATACCGGAGCCGCAGTGCGACATGACACCCCGCTGGGCGCTGCACAAAAAGGGCGGTCTCGCCTACGTCAGCGCGTACCGTGTGACGAACACGGGCATGACGCTCTCCGAGATAAAGCGCAGCAGGAAATGCGCAGAGATGATGACAGACGAGATGGTGCTGATACTCTCCTCCCTCATAGGAGTGCGGAGAAAGGACGAGGTGTGCATCATCACGGCCCCGAAGCGGAGGCACCAGACCTGCAACTTCGCAGAGGTGGTGGCCGAGGGCATCGCTGACACCCTCGGCGTGGCGTTCCGCAAGGACATCATTAAGTCCGGCAACAGAGACAGGCTGCACCCGGAGTTCCAGCTCGTCAGGAAGATAGCCGAACCCATAGTTGTCGTGTTCGACGACATACTGACGACAGGCTCTACGCTCATGGAGATAGACTACCTCCTGCGTTTCAAGAACAGGATAAACCTTATCGGTATCAACAACAGATAGCCATGCGAAAAGAACGTGTCAAGATAGAACAAATCAAGGAGAACCCCGACAACCCGCGCGTCATCTCCGACTATATGCTGGACGTGCTTGTGAAGTCCATTATCAGCCTGCCGCCCATGCTGCGGGTGCGACCCATCGTGCTGTCGCCAGACATGAGGCCCATAGGCGGCAACCAGCGTGTGAAAGCCCTGCTCCGCATCGCCAAGATGTCGGCTGAGGACATCCGTTATGTGCTGGAGGACGCTGGCAAGGAGAGACACATGCCCTACTGGGAGCGGTTTCTCGCGAGCCACGAGGTTGACGTGCTTGTCGCCGACGACCTCTCCGACCGGCAGCTGCGGCAGTTCGTCATCAAGGACAACACCTACTACGGCGAGGAAGATGTCTCCAAGATGAGAGACCTCATCAACGAGGAGCAGTACCAGGAGTGGCTCGGCAGGGACTACATGCAGCTGGGCGACTTCGATGCCCCCATCAACGACGAGGAGGTGGAGGTTCGGACGGAGCGAATCCATAGAATACATTTCGGCACGGGACGCGGAGGTCGTGTGGAGATGACGGAGGAGGAGCATGAGTGGCTTCTCGGCGAAGTCCTCTCCTATCAGGCCCAGCGCCCCGATTTAAGCGGTTTCATATCATATCTTCTCAATGGAAACAGGAATAAATAACATACGGCAGAACGAGGGCAACCCACGGAAGATTAGCAAGCAGAAGATGTCTGACTTGGTGAACTCCATACTCTCGTTCCCTGAAATGCTCTCGTACCGCTCCATCGTCACCGACGGCGAGGGCGTAATTATAGGCGGCAACATGAGGCACAAGGCTCTTCTCTCCATAGCGCAGATGAGCGAGGGGGAGACAAGGCAGCGGCTCTCGAAGAGCGTCTCGCCGGAGGAGGTGGAGGCGAAGGTGGCGTACTGGGGAGGCTGGAGAAAGTCCCCCAACGTCAGCGTGGAGTCGGAGGACATGGACGAGGAGGAGCGGACGGAGTTCATCATCAAGGACAACGGCGACTTCGGTGAGTGGGACAAGAAAATGGTTGACAGTCTGTACGCGGACGTGTTCCAGTCCTACGAGGCCGCAAGTGTCGCCATGGCAGGCTTCGAGGGCGTGGCCGTCGAAGCCGCCGCGCCAACGGTGCCGACGGTCTCCGCCCCAGCCCAGGCCGCACAGCAGGACAGCGACCCCAGCGAGACTCTTCCCTCGCAAGGGAACGGCGTGGGCGTGGAGCGTCAGGGCGGTGAGCAGCCTCTCGACATCTCTGAGGCGACACCCTCGTCACCATCGGAGAACGGCCACGTTCCCGACGACTACGAGTTGCCGCCGGTGCAGGAGCAGGTCATCGAGAGGGGCTTCTACGAGACACCGCAATACTGCGACCACATGCAGTTCGACCGCTTCAAGATACCTGTCACCACGCAGGAGAAAGAGCGGTGGATGAACGTCCTCGACAACTACACCGAGGAAAACGGAATAAGTTACGGATTCATAAAATACTTACAAAATGGAATGGGTATCATCAAATGAAATCACACCTGCGGAGTACAATCCCCGCTATCTCTCCGATGACGCGAGAGAGAACCTGAAAGGCTCGCTTTCTGACTTGGGCTTCATCCTCCCGATTATCGTGAACAGGGAGAGCAAGACCATCGTGGCAGGCCACCAGCGGACAAAGACCGCCGCGACGGTGGGCATAACCTCTTACCCCTGCTACTATATTGACAAGCACGTCAGCATAACTGACGAAATCAGGTTCAACCAGCTCCACAACGGCACCGAGGGCGAGCCTGACGAACATGGCTTCACCAAGCGCAAGTTCAGGGAGGGTTTCTACGACGACGTTCCGCTGCAAGCGTTCAAGAGAGGCGGTCTCATACCGACCTACGCCAAGGACATCTGCTTGCTGCTGATGAAGTTCGGCAACGTGTTCTGCGCCATCGTGTGCGGTGACGAGGTGGTGCTTGGCAACAGCTACCTGTCGGCCTGCTTCTCGCTCAACATGAGCGTGAACATCTCCGTCATCGACGGAAGCAAGCGACCCCTCTTCGACAAGTGGTTCAGCAAGGAGTACGGCGTGTTCAACTACGACCATATCTCCAAGCAGGACTTCGTGCAGGGGTTGGCGCAGCCATCGCGCCACGGGGAGATGAAATGCTCTGTCCTATACCGTGAGCTTGTGGTGCCTTACTTGCAGGACAAGCCGCAGAGCCTCCGCATCCTCGACTTCGGCTGCGGAAAGGGTCTCTCGCTGAACTACATCAGGACTGAGCTGGGCTACACCAACGCCATAGGCGTGGAGTTCTTCAACCACAACCGTGTCTCCATCGACATCAGCCGCGGTCACAAGATGATAGACCGTATGCTGCGTGACGTGGAGCGGCATGGGCAGTTTGACGTGGTGATATGCGACGCCGTTATCAACTCCGTGAACTGCAAGGAGGCTGAGGATGCTGTATGGAACTGCCTCAACCTCTTCTGCAAGAAAGGCGGCATCATATTCTTCAGCGGACGGCTTCGGGAGATGATGGAGAGCGAGGCGAAGATGAAGAAGAACGTCAGCACAGATTTCTCCAGCAACTACTTCGACAAGGACGGCTTCACCGGTTTTCTGAAAGAGGGGCAGTGGTTCTTCCAACGTTTCCACAGGAAGGAGGAGATTGACAGCATCGTTGCGGAGAAAGGATGGCAAGTGGAGTTCAAGAAGAACACAGGCTATTTCTTCCGCGGTGTCCGCAAGACGAGGGAGTATGACAGCGAGACCAACCGCAAGGCTCTTGAATATGAGTTCGACCTCAAACTTCCTAACGGACAGAGCTACGGGAGACAGGCTGACGCCATAGCCGCATTTGGTATAAAATGAGGTAGTTATGGAGAAAGTATAAAATTTATTTTGCCATATTAAAAAAAAGTTGTATTTTTGTACTCGTAAAATCTAAACAAAGATGAGCGAGATTAAAATTATAGAACTCAAGAACAGCAACTGGATTCAGTGGCTGAGATATGTGCGAGGGTACAACTTATCAGTCCATTGCATGGAGAGCCTATTGGGTAAAAACGACCCGCGGGTGACACGTTTCGACCGGGTGATGAGGTATGAGAACCTCAAACTGGAGAAAGCCCCCTACTACTATTTCTGCTGCGTGCAGGGCAGGGGGTCTTACGATGAGAACGTACACCTCGCGTGGCGGGACAAGGAAGGCTCTTCCTTTGTGGTGGACAACGAACTGATACACGCCGAAATCCTTGGCGCGGAGCAGATACCCATTACTGACAAGTACATAGACTGGTCTCTCCCGCAGAGTGCCAGCAAATGGTTCAACACTTGCCGTAACTGGTGGTTCGCGTGCTGGATGAGGCACCAAGACAAAGGAGGAAAAAACAATGGCCAACACGTACAAAAAACCCTTTTTGGAGGAGTTTCGCAAGGTATTGAATGAGACTAACGGCAGTCTCACCAACGCCGCCGCAATGCTCGGCTGCACAAGGCAGACTATCTGGAAATGGACGAAAGACGACCCTGATTTTGACACCGCCGTGAAGGAGTCGCGGAAGAAGATACTCGACCGCTGCATAACCACGGCGCAGGCCCTCGCTTTCGGCATCCCTGAGATGGAGGACGGCAAGGTGGTGGGGTGGAAAGAGCGGCCCGAACCCAACATGCTGCGTTTCTTCATGCAGACCCTCGGACGTGACGAGGGCTTCGGCGACAGCCTCGACGTGACATCCAACGGCAAGGACATCAACAGCACCATACAGGTGGAGATAATAGAGCGCAGGGAGGACGTTGACAAAGAGGATGAAGATTCAGACAACGAGAATTTATAGGGAGGTTGACAACGCCATCAAGCAAGGCTACAAGGTGGTCTCCGCCCAGGGCAGCTCGCGTTCCTCCAAGACGTACAACATCGTCATTTGGCTCATCATCTACGCCGCCACGCACAAGATAGTGCTGACGGTGGTGCGCTCTACCTTGCCGTCCATACGAGGCTCTGTCCTCCGTGACTTCGAGGAGATACTGATGAAGCTCGGACTCTTCGACGAGAAAAAGCGCAACAAGACGGAGTTGACATACTACCTGCCCAACGGCTCGCTGGTGGAGTTCATCAGCACCGACAGCGAGCAGAAGCTCCGTGGCCGCAAGCGCGACGTGCTGTACGTCAACGAGGCGAATGAAATCAAGTACATCGAGTGGCAACAGCTCATCTGGCGTACCCGCCGCTTCGCCATAGTGGACTACAACCCCTCGTTCTCCGACGGTCACTGGCTCTGCCAGCTCAACGCAGACCCTGGCACCTACCATTTCATCAGCACCTACAAGGACAACCCTTTCCTTGAGCAGACCATCATCGACGAGATTGAGAAACTCCAATGGCAGAACAAGACCTTGTGGCAGGTTTTCGGCCTTGGGCAGATGGCCGTGGTGGAGGGGCTGGTGTTCGAGAGGTTCGAACAGGTGGACGAGTTCCCTGAGAACGCCAAGCACCAAGCCGTGGGGTTGGACTTCGGCTTCACACACGACCCGACGGCAGCCGTGCGGTGCGGGGTGATAGGCGAAAAACTCTTCCTCGATGAGCTGTTCTACAAGGCAGGTATGCTCTCGTCGCACATCATCGGGGAGTTCAAGCGGCTCAACCTCCAGCTGGAAATCATCGCCGACAGCGCAGACCAGCGGCTGATACAGGAAATCGCCAACAGCGGCTTCCTCATCTACCCAGTCATGAAGCCGGCGGGGTCGATACTGGCGGGCATTGACAAGATGAAGACCTACAAGCTCATGGTGACGAAACGCTCTCTGAACCTCATCAAGGAACTCCGCAACTACACATGGGCGAAGGACAAGGATGACCACTACGTCAACGTTCCCATCGACGCCTTCAACCACGGCATCGACGCAAGCAGATATTATGTGTACGGGAAACTCCTCGGCAACATCATGCAGACCGTCAGGATAACCTTCGACGACCTGCCATATTAGCGACAATCTTCTTTTCTACTCACTTTTCATTTGTTTCAACGGCTCATATTCGCGAGAATGTGGGTCGTTTTTTTGTGCCTGGATGGTGCAAAATTCTGTCCCTCAATGATTTTCTGAGGCAAAAAGTCAGGGCGTTCCTATACTGGCGAGTGTTAAAAATTAAATCTGTGTTAAAATCTAAGTGATTGAATTATAATTGCGTTTTAATTTGCAATAGTTAAAAATCTAAATTGCGTGAAAATAAATTTTGCCATATCAAAAATATGTTGTAATTTTGTGTCCGAAATAAACAAAACGAAAGTACAACAATTAAATTCTAATAAAGATGAAAGAACTGGAAATTAAATATGAAATCGCAGGCCGCCTGTCAGACGCGCAGGAGATGATGACCATAGACCCCAAGACCGCCAGCCAGTGGCTGAACGAGGCGAAGCAACTTATCTTCAAGTATATGGATGACAAGTTCGTAAGCATGGACGAGATAATGCAAGTAATCAACAAATAACCCACAAATCCTTGAAAAAATGAAACGCGAAAGTTTGAAAGAAATCATGAGCCTTGCATGGCAATTCGTGAAAAGAAACGGAATGAGCCTCTCTGAGGCGCTCAAAACGGCGTGGCGCAACTTCAAGCTGCACACCGCCATGAAGAGCCACATCGTCAAGTTCTACTTTCTGAAAGTCGACGGAACAATCCGCGAGGCCTACGGCACGCTGGCGGAGAGACTGCTGCCCCCGACCCTCGGCACTGGCAGACGCGCCGACGCCACCATTCAGACCTATTTTGACACGGAGAAACAGGAATACCGCTGCTTCAAAAAGGCCAACCTGCTCGAAATAGCCAGTATCTGACAACCATGGGGCGAGAGCATCCACCCTCGCCCCCCTTATACCTACATCGCATTATGAGACTTTTGACAAAGCAAGTGGAAAAGGCGTTAAGCCGTAATCCTATCTACTCTCACGAGGGTGACGAGAACCCGAAAATCATCGCCAAATTCTTCAACCCCATGGGTCGCGGCACATGGTACATCACGGAGGGCGAGAAACAGCTCAACGGAGACTGGCTGCTGTTCGGCCTCTGCTGCATTCATGAGCCTGAGCTGGGGTATGTGAGGCTGTCCGAGCTGGAGTCGGTGAGACTGCCGTTCGGCATGACCATAAAGCGAGACCGCAATTACCACGGCACGCTCGCCGACGCGAGGGAGCAAGCGCGGAGAGTGTATTGCTGACCAGCCCCGGACGTATCACCGCGAGGGGGAGACCACATCCGGCATCACCCACAAGCCCGCCGCAACGCTGCGGAGGGCTTTCTTCGTGTTTTGGCAATATGCGGTTCATTTGCCGTTTTCAGACCCCGCCAAAACGCCCTGAACGCTCAAATGTGAGTACTTTTGCAATCGGTTTTATATCACGTCAGTTAACCCGAATGTTCAACCCTTAAATTCTCATCATCATGCCGAGAAGCACCAACACCAGAAGCTACACCGCCTTCACCAACCAGCGCGGCGCAAGCTACAGCGGCGGCTCGCAAGGCCCCTCTACTGAGAGAGGTGGCCGTCTGTCCTACAACGGTCGTGTAATCACCCGTACTGAGCGTTACAGAAATATCCGCCGCGCGTTGGGTATGTCCGCATCATAGCGGCGCCCACGGAACGCCTGTGTGGGGCGAGCGACATTCGTACCCCGCACAGGTTTTTTTAAACTCCTTAATGAAACAATATGGCAGATAACAAAAAACGCGTATCAGAACTTGACAGCAGCGGCACCAACACCACTGGGCTGTGGGCGCTGGGCGTGGACGGCTCGGGGAACTCCGTGAAAGTGCCTCTCGGGGACATTCTCTCTCGCTACGACGCGGCCCTCGGCAGCGTCACCGACCTACAGACAGCCGCGAGAGAGGCGGCGACAGCCGCAAGCACGGCGCAGACAGCGGCGCAGACAGCCTCGCGGCAGGCGACAGAGGCCAACGCCTCCGCACAGACGGCCTCGCAGACGGCGGAGGATGCCAGCACCACGGCGCAGTCAGCCGCCACGGTGGCGCGACTGGCCCTGCACCAGCCTTCGGCCCGCTTCAGCGGCATCCTCTCCTCCGCAGACCTCGTGGATGAGGAATGCCCTGAGACAGTATCGGAGTTTGACCTTGGCAACCTCGTCTATTACATCGAGACGGTGGGACGCTTCGCCCTGAAACACAACGGCATATTCTACCTCCAGTGGAACAAGGGGGGCGAGAAAGCCTACATGAACGACTCCCTCACCGCTATACTGCCCAACAAGTTGTACATACAGACCACCGACGGCATGGCGTTCTACTGTGACCAGAACTACAAGCTCACGTCCGTGACCGTTGACCTTGGCAGCATAAACCAGCAAATATCGGACATCTCCGAAGCCGTGGAGACTGGCGACAACGCCAACAAGAGCCTCATATCGGCCCGCCTCTTCGTCAACGCCATGAAGCTGCTCAACCTCACCGAGGCGTCCACGCTCTCCGCCGTGAGGACGGCTGTGGACTTGATGGACTCTTCGGCGAAAGCCCTCTACCAGGTGGCGGGAACGGTGTTCACGTTCCTCACCTCCGAGGGGTGGCAGTCGTGGCAGTGGCTCGGCACGGCATGGAACGACGACAACTGCTGGAAGAAATTTGGAGGATCGGCCTCCGTGGGAAACTGCTACAACGTCACCGTTGACGAACCCCTGTCGCAGGGCTACTACGACCTCGACAGTGCCATCGGGGCGGCGTGGACAAAAGGTTTCACGACCATCGGCATACAGCTGACGTTCTCCATAGCCTCAGCCTCGTGGAAGACCTACCAGTATGTGGGCGCTGACAGCACGGAGACAAACTTCCGCAACCGCGACAACTGGATTGACCTCGCTGGCATGAGCGCCGGATCGGAGACCCTCATCAACATCAACGACCTCGTGAACTCTGGCAACGCCTACTCGCTCGGACAGGCAATCTCCGCATTGTTGCAGCACAGCGAGGACACTGGCATCGACTACAAGAAGAGTGGCCTTGTCATCAGCTATCGCAGCGGCACGCGCGAGTGGCAGACCAAGCAGTACAAGGGCGACGACGTGCAGGAGAGCAGCTTCCGTGACGAGACTCTGTGGGCGGACTTCGGAGGAGCAGGCGGCGGCGCTGTCGAGACCAGCGACACCCCGGAGGACGGGGGTGAGGACGCTTTCAGCACAGGCGGCGCGTACAAGCACCTGCCTACGACCCTCTCCATAGACACGGAGACAGAGGGCGTGGTGAAGCTCAAAATGGTCAACGAGGCGGGCAGCGACATCGGTGACGAGGTGCAGTTCTCCGTAGGCTCAGGCGGCGGTGGCAGCACAGGCACCATTGTCTCGCTGGCATACCAAAGCTCGCCCCTCTACGGCAACATCGGGAGCAACCTCATCATCCGCGCCGCCGTGCGGTCAGTCACCACGGTGGGTACTACGGAGCAGGAGAACACTATCGCCACGATAGACCTCTACGACCGCGACACCAACACTCTCTTGGAGACCTTCAACCTCAACA
>CAVHNA010000013.1:20932-25067 GCA_963637205.1 Bacteroidaceae bacterium | reverse complement strand
ATATAAAAGTTATTTCTTCCTCCAAAGCACGAAAGAGGGATTGACGCGCAGGCAGATGCCGAACGAGAAATTGGTCTCCGACGAGCCGCGCAGCATGCCTTGGTACGCCTCCGCCTCCACACCCACGGCGTAGCCCTTGGCGAAGGGGTAATGGTAGTCGGCGTGCACGTACGCGGTGGTCTGCCCGGGTTCGCTCACGTCGTCTATACTGCTAAGAGTGGTGAAGAGCTTGTTGCCGTAGAGTGACACGAAGTGATGCGGCGCGTACACCACTCCTGCCTGCAGCCCGATGTTCTTCAGCAGGCTGGCGTCCACACTGGCGTGAAAGGCGGTTCCCGTGTCGAAAGGCCACATCTCGCCGCTCTGCTGGTACGCCGCCATGAGGTTGACCTGCGCCCCCATGTGTGTCAGCACTTTCTTGCCCGCATTCCACCTCACGCCCGCACCGAGGCTCATGTTGCAGATGGTCTGCACACCCATGGACGTGGTGTCCTGCTCGCCGCCGCGGTGCTGTATGACCAGCTGTACCGGCATGTACCAGTGCATGCGGCTGTCCTCGGCATTGAAGAGGACACGCCAGTTGGATCCCACAGTGAACGCCTCCTGATGCGTGTCCATATTGAAGATATAGCTCTGCCAGTTTATCCACGTGTCGGCGTGTAGGTGTCGCCTGTCCCAGAGCAGCTGCACGCCCATCTCAGGGTCTTGCGAGAGGTTGGCCTCCGGGTTGTAGAGAGGAAGTATGAAGCCGTGGTTCTGTCCGCCGTAAATGTCGCCGAGGACGATGGAGAGGTGGCGGAACTGCGCCTTGGCCCTCACCCACGGCAGTACGTGCGCACCGTGCTGGTACTGGTTGCCCTTCCATGTGCCTATATCATGATAGGCGTAGCAAGGGTATCTGTTGGCTCCGTTGAAGACGAGGGCGTGGCAGCCCAGCTCTATCTCTATCCGGCTCAGCGGAGTGTAGACCAACTTGGGCTGCAACCACAGCCCGGGCAGCGAATAGCCCTTGCAGAGCACGCTGCTGAACTCATTGTCGCGGAAGAAGTCGAGGTTGTCCACCTCAATGCGCAGTGCGCCCACTGCCGTGCTGTCTATACGGTAGGGCGAGGTGGCGAGGGCATCCCACATCTGCGCCTTGGCGGCAGACGAGAACAAAAGACACGATATGGCTAACGCTGCAATCTTTCTCATTCCTTTCTCTCTTCCTTATTATATTGTACCTTGCCTAAATGGGAAAGACGCATTCAGTTCTTCTTCAGACCCTTGTACACGAGGTAGAGCACAGCTGCGACGGCAATAGCCACGATGGCGTACTTGAACTCAGCACTGTACGCCTCCACAGCAGCGTCCAGTTCCTCGTAGCTCACCACGGTGGCCAGATAGTAACCTATGCCGGCCAGGACGCAGTTCCACACTCCGGCACCGAGAGCCGTGTAGAGGACGAACTTGCCGAGCTTCATGCGTGCCAGTCCGGCAGGGATGCTGATAAGCTGCCGCACGGCGGGCACGAGCCTTCCGATGAATGTGCCCATCGCCCCGTGCTTGTCGAAGTAAGCCTCGGCCTTCTTCACGCTCTCCTCGTCTATCAGGCACATGTGGCCTATACGGCTGTTGGCGAACTTGTAGACTATCGGCCTGCCCAGATAATAAGCCAGGGCGTAGTTGAACAGTGCGCCTATCACGGCACCCACCGTGGCGCACAGCACCACCAGCACCACATTAAGCTCTCCCGTGGCGTGCGCCATATATGCGGCTGGCGGCACCACCACTTCGCTGGGGAAGGGAATGAAACTGCTCTCAATGGCCATGAGGAAAATGATGACCCAGTAGTTGAGGTGCGCCAGGCACCACGCGATGAAAGGTAGACTTTGCATAGTAGTAATCTATTATGTTTGTGTTACACGAATTTCTTTCTGAAAGTATTCTTGCCGGCGGTCTTCCACCTGAGCCACGCAACCGTCGTCCAGAACGGCAGCACCAGCTCGTACCACATATGGGAAAGGTAGTAACGCGGCACGCCGAGACCGCGGCAGACGGCGGAGAACGACCACGAACGCACCACCGTGCCCACTATCAGCACAGTGAGTACGGCGGTCAGCACTACCCTGTCCTCGCCTGCCACCAACATCGCCGCCGCTCCCACGGCAAGAAGAAGCAACGGCAGCACGGCATCGAGGAAACCAAAGACTCTGTAAAGCAAGGGACGGCAGGTGCGTGACGAGGTCTCCATGGAATACATGCGGTCCAGAGACCAACGGTGGACGCCGCTGAGGTGCTCCGTCAGCACGCTGTCGCTCTCCATGGCAGCGGCGCATCTGCCCGGCTCCACCAGTCTGTTGAGCAACAATGCGGACGCTCCGCAGACGAGCATGTTGTCCTTGCCGAAACCACCGCTCTTCATGAAACAACCGGTACGGCAGGCGAACAGACTGTCCTCTGCGACTACCGGCCTGTGCTTCTCCGCCCAAGGCATCCAGCGACACTGACGCCACAGACGCAACCACTGGTACTTGCCGTCGTCGCCATGCAAGGGACGCTGCAGGACCGTGGCTCCCACCACGGCATCCTTGTCCTCTCCGCAATGCGACGCAAACGACGCCAGCCATCCGGAAGACGGCGGACAACATCCGGCATGGGTGAAGATGACCCAGTCGGTGGAGGCGGAACGGAAACCGAGCGTCATGGCGAGACGCTGCATGCTGATGTCCCGGGCCGACGCCGGCACGGAACTGTGGCTGAGTATGCTGTAGCGGCTCTCCATATCCTCGAGGTAGCGCATGGTGTCGTCTTCGCTGCGCACGTCCACCACGGAGACGTATATCTCGCCGGGATAGTCCTGACCGAGGAAGAGAGGCAGCGACTTCCGCAACTCCTGCTCCTGGTTCTGGGACAAGACGACGAGAGTGACGGGCGGACAGCAAGAACCGTTAGCCTTTCTCTTCTTCCCGGACACACGCCGGGAATACGCCACCCTGCTTGCCGCGAAAGCCATGGAAAGCACCCACAGCGTTCCGGCAATGACAAGCAGTCTCATCGCGGTTTCTTCCATAATAACAATCCGTCAGGAAAAGTCCTCTGAAACGTAGCCCACAGGCAACGGACGGCAGTTGTAGCCGCTGGCCATTATCTCGCCGTACGCCCCGGCGGAGCGCAAGGCTATGAGGTCGCCGCGTTTCGTGCCGTTCATGCAGTAGTCCTTGCAGAACACGTCGCTACTCTCGCATATCGGGCCCACCACATCGTACACCTCGTCGGGCGCATCGCTGGTGAGGTTCTCTATGCGATGGTATGACCCGTAGAGAGCCGGGCGAATAAGGTCCGTCATGCCGGCGTCCACTATGGCGAACTGCTTGTGCGCCGTCTTCTTGACGTACAGGCAACGCGTAATCAGCGAGCCGCACTGGCACACCACAGAACGGCCCAACTCGAAGTGCAGATGCTGACCTTCGCGGAGCTTCAGGTACTTGTCGTACGTTCCGAAATAAGCCTCAAAGTCCGGGACGGGATGTCCGTTGGGGTCTTGGTAGTCCACGCCGAGTCCTCCGCCCACGTTGATGTTCTCCACTGTTATACCCTCGCGCTCCAGTCGGTCCTGCAACTCGTTGATGCGGACGGAGAGGTCGGCGAAATCCTGCATGTCAAGGATCTGGCTGCCGATGTGGAAATGCAAACCCACAAAGTGCACGTTGTCCATGCCCTGCGCCAGACGGATGACGGCCTCCATGTCGCTCATGGCGATGCCGAACTTGTTCTCCGCCAGTCCCGTCGTGATGTTGGCGTGGGTATGCGCTCCCACGTCAGGGTTAATGCGGAAGCTGACGTTGGCCGTCTTGCCCTTCGCCGCGGCTATCTCGTTAATCACCTCCAGCTCGGGAATACTCTCCACGTTGAAGTACTGTATCCCGGCATCCAGACCGAGCTCTATCTCCCAGTCGCTCTTGCCCACCCCAGCAAAGACTATCTCGGAAGCCGGGAAGCCGGCGTCGAGGCAAGCCTTTATCTCGCCGCCGCTCACGCAGTCGGCTCCGAAACCTGCCGCCGTGACACGCGCCAAGACCTTGGGGTTGGGGCAAGCCTTCACGGCGTAGTGGAGATGCCACCCGTCATGCTTGTCCGTCTCTCTACGTATAGC
>CAVHNA010000013.1:13100-20922 GCA_963637205.1 Bacteroidaceae bacterium | reverse complement strand
ACGTATAGCCGCCAGAGTACGGTCGAGAAGGTCGGTGTCGTAATAATAGAACGGTGTCCTTACCGTCTGAAATCTCTGCACCGGAAACAATCCTTTTTCCATTTACCTTAGAATATGGTGACACACTACTTCTTGAACAACGTATCAGAGAGAGACTGCAGCGTAGCCTTCTTGTCCTCCTTGCGTACAAGGAAGGATATGTTGTGGTTGCTGCCGCCGTAGCTGATCATGCGCACTGGAATGTCCTTGAGGGCCTGGCAGGCGAGCGTCTCGAATCCGACGTTGGAACACTGGAGGTCGCCCACCACGCAGATGATAACCATGTCCTTGTCCACGTTCACCGTGCCGTACTTCTTCAGCTCGTCTATGATGTCCGCCATGTGCGACATGTTGTCTATGGTCACGGACACGCCGACCTCAGAAGTGCACACCATATCTATACTGGTCTTGTAAGTCTCGAAAATCTCGAACACCTTGCGAAGGAAACCGTGCGCCAGCAGCATGCGGCTGCTCTGTATCTGTATGCAGCAGATGTTGTCCTTGGCGGCAACGGCTTTGATGGTGCCCGGCTGGAACTTGTTGTTGATGATGGTTCCCGGAGCTGTGGGGTCCATGGTGTTGAGCAGTCGCACCGGCACGCCGGCAAACTTGGCGGGCTGAATGCAGGTGGGATGGAGTATCTTCGCTCCGAAGTAAGCCAGCTCGGCGGCCTCCTCGAAATGCAACTGGCGCACAGGCTCCGTCTTGTCCACGATGCGCGGGTCGTTGTTGTGCATGCCGTCGATGTCGGTCCATATCTGTATCTCCTCGGCCTGGATGGCGGCTCCTATCAGACAGGCGGTGTAGTCGCTGCCGCCGCGGAGGAGGTTGTCTATCTCGCCGTAAGCGTTGCGGCACACAAAGCCCTGTATGACGTATATCTCATAGTCGGGATTCTCCTTCAACGCCTCCAGACTCTTCTCCTTGATGTAGTTGATGTCAGGTTCGGCGTTCTTGTCGGTGCGCACGATGTCCAAGGCACTAAGCAGAAGGGCTTTCACGCCTTTCTCCAGCAGATAGTTGGTGACCATGTTGGTGCTGATAATCTCGCCCTGCGCCAGTATCACCTTTTCCTCAAAAGACGTGAAGTGTACCTTGGTGAAAGAGCGCAGATAGTCGAACTCCTCGCCGATGAACCTTCGTGTCTTCTCCTTCCACTCCTCGGTGTTGTATAGCTGCTCCACGTGAGCCATATATTTCTGCTCCAACTGATTGATGATGGTGTTGGCGCCTTCGGGATTCTTCTTGTAGAGATAGTCGGCAATCTCCACCAACGTGTTGGTGGTTCCCGACATGGCGGAGAGTACCACCACCTTGGGTTCGCCATCAGAAGTTATGAGTGCGGAAACATCCTGCATTCTCTTTGGGGTACCAACTGACGTACCACCGAATTTCAATACTTTCATCTTATGTGTTCTTTTGTTTGTATGTCTATCATTTCTCCTTCAGCTCGCCGCCTTCGCACACGCACACCCTGCCGGGGAACTTTTCCGGCCAGAGAAGGTTGTGGGTGCTCATTATCACGGCCGCGTTTTGCTGGAGGCGTATCTCGTCGAGAATGGAGAGTACCATCTCGCCGTTCTCCTCGTCAAGGTTGCCCGTAGGCTCGTCGGCGAGGATGAGCTTCGGATTGTTGAGTATCGCGCGGGCTATGCAGACACGTTGCTGCTCTCCGCCCGACAGCGCATACACTGGACTCTCCTGCTTATCCTGCAAGCCCACCGTCGCCAGCACTTCCTCTATGCGTCTCTGCCGCTCTTTCTTCTTGCGCCAGTCCGTGGCGCGAAGCACAAAGTCGAGGTTGGCGCTTACCGTACGGCTCTGTATCAACTGGAAGTCTTGGAAAACTATGCCCATCTGCCTTCTCAGGAGATAATGCTTGGACGGCTTCAGCTTCATCATGTCGAAGCCCAGCACCTCCGCCGTCTTGCCATTGCACGGGAGTTCACCGTAGAGAGTCTTCAGCAGCGAGCTCTTGCCGCTGCCCACCACTCCTGTGAGGTAAATCATATCCTTTTCCTCCACGCCCAGATTGACGTCATGAAGGACAAGACGCTCTCCCTGACTTATGTCTACGTTTTCGTATCTGACTATCATATTACTGTTCTGTAAAATTCCAAGACGTTAAGATGTGCGTTCGTCCGCAGAGACCGCACCAAGGCTTCAGTGCTTCTTCCATCCCGGCTTGTGCCGTACCATCAGCTCGCGCGCCATATCTTCAAGGCGCAGCCCTTTGGACGTGAGCAGCACTATCAGATGGTAAAGCATGTCCGACCCCTCGTATATAAGACGGTCGTCCGTACCGTTTGTGGCCTCTATCACCAACTCCACGGCCTCCTCGCCCACCTTCTGCGCCATGCGGTTGAGGCCGTCCTTGAAGAGCGAAGTAGTGTAACTGCCCTCGGGCATTTCCTTGTGTCTGGTCTCTATGAAGTCGCTCAGCTCGGACAAGAAGAGCAAAGGGTTGGAGTCGTTCTTCTCTCCCCAGCAGGTGTCGGTGCCGGTATGGCACACAGGGCCGTCGGGATGAGCCGTAACAAGGAGGGTGTCGTGGTCGCAGTCTGTCTTTATTTCTTCCACATGCAAGAAATTGCCCGAAGTCTCACCCTTGGTCCAAATACACTGGCGAGAGCGGCTGTAGAAAGTGACGAGCCCCGTCCCCACTGTCTTGTCGTAGGCTTCCTTGTTCATGTACCCCAGCATCAGCACCTTCATGGTGTCTGCATCTTGAATGATGGCCGGTACCAAGCCACCGCCTTTAGCGAAATCTATCTCCATTATTTGATGTTGTTTGTCTGCTATTTGTCTTATTGTCTCACGCACACGCCCTCTTCACTAAGATACAGCTTCAGCTGAGGTATGCTTATCTGCCCGAAGTGGAACACGCTGGCCGCCAAAGCCGCATCAGCATGACCTACCGAGAATGCGTCGCGGAAGTGTTCCATATTTCCAGCTCCGCCCGAAGCGATAACAGGAATAGAAAGTATCTCATGAAGCTGCGCCAGCGCGTCGTTGGCAAAGCCCTCCTTCACGCCGTCGTGATTCATGCTCGTGAAGAGAATCTCTCCAGCCCCACGTTCGTTGGCTTCGTGTGCCCAGTCATACAACGTACGTTCCGTGGATATGCGTCCGCCGTTTGTGTAGCAATGCCATCCGTCGCCGTCTTGTTTCGCATCTATAGCTACCACGCACACCTGACTGCCGAAACGCGACGCTATCTCGTCTATCAAACCCGGGCGACGCAGTGCAGCACTGTTGACGCTCACCTTGTCCGCTCCAGCCGAGAGCATGCGTTCCACATCGGCTATCTCGCTGACACCGCCGCCCACGGTGAACGGTATGTTGACGGCTTCCGCCACCTTGGCTACCATGTCGGTGAACGTCTTGCGTCCCTCATGCGAGGCCGTGATGTCAAGAAACACCAACTCGTCGGCTCCCTGTTCGCTGTATATGCGCCCAAACTCTACAGGGTCGCCGGCATAACGGAGATTGAGAAAATTGGTTCCCTTCACCGTCTGTCCATCCTTTACGTCCAGACAGGGTATGATGCGCTTGGCTAACATTGTGCTTCTCCTTTCCTTTCCGCAGCGAGAAAACGTTTCGCCACCTCCTTCATATCTACCTTACCTTCGTAAATGGCTTTCCCCATCACCACCGCCGGTATGCCTGCCTCGTCAAGGTTGGCAAGGTCTTCAATGCAACTGACACCGCCACTGGCTATAAGGTGGCAATGCGGGTAGTGCGCCATGATGTCTTTGTAGAGGTCTATCGCCGGCCCTTGCAACATTCCGTCCCTGCTGATGTCCGTGCAAAGGACGTTGCGTGTGCCGCAACCCATATAACGCTGCAAGAAGCCGGTGAGCGTAACTCCGCCGTCGTCTTTCCATCCATTCACGGAGATGTTGCCGTTGCGGCAGTCGGCACCGAGTATCAAATGGTCGGCACCATACGTCTCAAGCCAGCGGAAATAAGTATCCGGACTGCTGACGGCGATGCTGCCCGCCGTCACAAGTTCCGCCCCTGCGTCAAAGACCTTGCGCAAGTCGTCGTCGCTCTTCACCCCGCCGCCGAAATCCACATGAAGACTAACGGAACGTGTGATGGCCTTCAGCGTGTCAATATTCACAACGTGCTTGCTCCTTGCGCCATC
Organism: Bacteroidaceae bacterium; assembly: GCA_963637205.1. Taxonomy (GTDB): domain Bacteria; phylum Bacteroidota; class Bacteroidia; order Bacteroidales; family Bacteroidaceae; genus Physcousia. Next base: position 16,733 of record CAVHNA010000013.1, on the reverse strand, counting down.
AAGGTCTACGAGATGCAACCTCCTGAAGCCAAGACTCTCAAACCACAGAGCCATCTCCACAGGGTCACCGTATTCTTTCTTCGTGTCGTATTCGCCTTTGGTGAGCCGGACACACCTGCCGTCAATGACGTCTATTGCCGGAATTATCTCTATCATAAACCGAGGAAATTTTCAATTATAGTCTCGCCCACCTTTCCGCTTTTCTCCGGATGAAACTGTGTGGCGTAATAGTTGTCCCTGTGCAAGGCGGCACTAAAAGGCAACGAGTAGTCGGTGGTGGCAATGGTGTATCCACACACCGGCACATAGAAACTATGGACAAAATAAACAAAGTCACCTTCTGAAAGACCCTTGAACAACGGAGATGAGAGACCCGTTATCTGGTTCCATCCCATCTGAGGTACTTTGAAGTTCTTGTCATTGGGTCTGAACTTGACCACGTCAACGTCAAAGATGCCCAAACAGTCCACATCTCCTTCCTCCGAGTGGCGGCACATCAACTGTTGCCCGATACAAATCCCGAGCACCGGTTGACTAAGGTTGAGGAGTACCTTGTCCAGACTGCGTTCACGCAGATAAGACATCGCATTGCTCGCCTCCCCCTGTCCAGGGAAAAGCACTTTGTCGGCAGACATAAGCTCCTCGGCATCGTCAGTAAGAACAGGCTCCACTCCCAGACGTTGTAAAGCGTGCATGACGCTGTAGATATTACCTGCATTATACTTGACCACTGCTACTTTCATGTCATCTCTCAATATTTGTGTGCAAAAGTAAGCATTTCCACCGAAATACGCAACTTTCATCAACAAAGAATGTAGTTTCACACTACTATTTGTCAGTACACATAATGACGAAAGGACATCTTAACTCACGCCAAAATATACATATCATATATGTCCACACACACGCAATTTACACGCCAAAGGACAAGCCATCCGGTGGTGTCATCCTTGCCGATATCTGCCAAAGCGACAATCTTACAATAAGACGAGGCCCGACACGTAACATTTGTTAAATTGTAAACTCCATTTGTTGAAAATAGATAAAAAGAGAAACAACAACCCCAATATTTCGGATAAAATGTATACTTTTGCACCAACGAAATCAACTATATGACAAAAAAAAGAATTCTTGGCATCGCATTTATCGCATGTTGTGCCTGTGCCGCGGCTCAAGAGAAAAAAGAGTGGACTCTTCAAGATTGCATTGACTATGCTCTGGAAAACAACATCCAGATAAAGAAGAACCAAGTGAGTGAAGATAAGGGTGACGTGGCTCTGTGGGAAGACAAAGGTGCACTGAGGCCTTCGCTCTCGTTCAGTACCAACCACAATGTAGGATACCGTCCGTTCACGGAGGTAATGAGCGTCGTGCAAGGCGACCAAGTAACGAGCACCAAATCGAACGTCACCTATCAAGGGTCGTATGGACTCAACGCCAACGTCACGCTGTGGAATGGCGGCATAAACTACAAGAACATAGAAGCGCAGAAGCTGCAAAACGAGATAACGTCTCTCAGTACAGAACAGAGTGAGCTGACAATCCAGGAACAGATCGCCCAACTCTACGTACAGATTCTCTATACGAAGGAAGCACTGAAGGTAAACGAGCAGCTCGCCGTGACAGCGCAGAGCCAGTACGACCGTGGCACGGAGATGCTGTCGCAAGGCCAGTTGGCAAAAGCCGACTTGGTGCAGCTGGAAGCTCAGTTGAGCAGTGCCAAATATGACATCGTCAACAGCCAAAGCCAACTCGCCAATTTCAAGAGACAGTTGAAAGCCCTTCTTGAACTGGACATCAACACAGACTTTGACATAAAAGGTGACATTCCGGGCGACGACGAAGTTCTGGCCACTATACCCGACGGCAAGGAGACTTACAACAAGGCCCTCTTGAGCCGTCCAGAGATTAAAAGCGCGGAGCTGGGCGTGGATGCCGCCAACCTTAATCTGAACATTGCCAAGCGAGGCTATCTGCCCACCATAGGCGCAAGTGCTAGTTTGGGAACAAACCACACGAGCGGCAGCTCGGACAAGTTCGGAAGACAGATTAAGTCTAACCTCAACATGAACGCAGGAATATCTCTGAATGTGCCTATTTTTGACAGCAGACGTAACGCTTCCAACGTGAAAAGCGCAAAGTTGGAGCAGATGAACAGTCAGCTGGACCTTCTGGACAAAAAGACCTCACTTAGCAACACCATAGAGCAATACTGGATAAACGCCAACACCAACCAACAGAGTTACATCGCGGCCAAGACAAGAGCCAAGAGCCAAGAAGCAAGCTACGAACTGTTGAACGAGCAATTCCATAACGGACTCAAGAACACAGTGGATGTGCTGCAGGGGAGGGACAACCTAACCACAGCCGAGCAAAGCTTGTTGGAAGCCAAGTACACCACCATTCTCAACATACAGCTGCTCAGGTTCTATGCCGGTGAGAAGATGGAGCTTTGACAGAGATTCGTAGGGATGAAATTACAAACGACAAAAAAACAAGAAAATATATGACATACAATTCTCACGCAGCCGCACTGATAACGATGGCTGCCATGTTAAGCAGTTGCGGCAAAGACCAGGCTTTCCATTATCAGGAAGAGGCTGCCGCTAATCAAGACATCACAACAAGCGTTACCGCGACGGGAACCATAGAACCGGTAACCAAGGTAGACGTAGGTACACAGGTAAGTGGTATCGTAAGCAAGTTATATGTGGACTATAACAGTACCGTAAAAGCCGGACAGGTGATAGCGGAGTTGGACCGTACCAATCTGATGAGTGAGTTGAGCAGTGCGAAAGCCAACTTGACAAGTGCGGAAAGTTCGCTTAGCTACCAGAAGTCAAACTACGAAAGATACAAGAACCTATACGACAAAGGTCTGGTAAGTACCAACGACTATGACCAGGCAAAGCTGTCATACGTTCAGGCACAGCAGCAGGTAAACACGCAAAAGCAAAATGTGAAAAGAGCCCAAACCAACCTCGGGTACGCCACCATAACAAGCCCTATAGACGGAGTCGTGTTGAGCAAAGAGGTGGAAGAAGGACAGACCGTGGCTTCAAGCTTCAGCACCCCTACTCTGTTCACCATTGCGCAAGACCTCACGGACATGAGGGTTATCGCTGATGTGGACGAGGCTGACATAGGCGAGGTAAAGGAAGGACAGAGAGTGACGTTCACAGTGGACGCATTCCCCGACGACACTTTCGAAGGCTGCGTCACACAGGTAAGACAACAGGCTACCACGGAAAGTAATGTGGTAACATACGAAGTGGTGATAAGCGCACCCAACGAAGAATTGAAGCTGAAGCCTGGTCTTACCGCCAACGTGGTAATATACACCTTGGAGTTGAAAAACGTGCTCACCATTCCCAACAAGGCACTGCACTTCAAGCCAAGCGAAGTGATGTTGGCACCTGGCGAGACCATCACCGACTGCGAAGCGTCCAAGAAAGTATGGGTTAAGGAAGGCAACAACATAAAGGCCGTAGCCATAGAGACAGGCGTTACCAACGGAATACTCTCTCAAGTGACAAAGGGACTCTCAGAAGGAACCAAAGTCATAACCGAAGCGGTGACTTCCGTATCCGCAGAGGAAGAAGAAGCTGAAAGCACCAGCAATCCGTTCATGCC
>CAVHNA010000013.1:9461-13090 GCA_963637205.1 Bacteroidaceae bacterium | reverse complement strand
CTATAAAGAAATGGACAACAGAAAAGTGGTGATAGAACTACAGAACGTGAAACGCAATTTCGTTGTTGGAGACGAGACGGTTCACGCACTGAAAGGAGTCTCTTTCAAGATATACGAGGGGGAGTTTGTCACTATCATGGGTAAGTCGGGCTCCGGAAAGAGTACGCTGCTCAACCAACTGGGATGCCTGGATACTCCGTCAAGCGGAGAGTATATCCTGGACGGCACACCGGTTCGTAAGATGAAACGTAGCGAGCGCGCAGTGCTGAGAAATCGCAAGATAGGATTCATTTTCCAAAATTACAATCTGTTGGCGCGTACCACTGCCGTAGAAAACGTGGAGCTTCCTCTAATGTACAATTCGGCATTCAACGCCAAGAGAAGAAGACTGGCGGCCATAGAAGCTCTTAAAGCGGTGGGGCTAGGCGACCGTCTGGAACACAAGAGCAACCAGATGTCCGGCGGACAGATGCAGAGGGTGGCCATAGCACGAGCTTTGGTAAACAACCCTGCGGTCATATTGGCAGACGAGGCTACGGGTAATCTGGACACACGTACCAGTTTCGAGATATTGGTGCTGTTCCAGAGACTCCATGCCGAGGGACGAACCATTATCTTCGTGACGCACAACCCCGAAATAGCGCAGTACAGCAGTCGTAACATTATATTACGAGACGGCAAGATACGCGAAGACGTGCAAAACGAAAACATACTGAGTGCAGCTGAAGCACTGGCGGCACAGCCCAAACCAACGGACGACGATTGAGCCTCCGGAAAACAGAATAAAGTACAAGACAGATGAATCTGACAAACCTACTGAAAGTGGCTATTACAGCCATCATGAGCAATAAATCCAGAACACTACTCTCCACCCTGGGTATCATCATAGGTGTGGCGGCCGTCATTACCATGATGGCTATCGGAGAGGGTTCTAAAGAAAGTATCAGAAGCGAGTTGTCCAAGATGGGAACGAACCTGATAACCGTACGTCCTGGTGGAGAAAGACGAGGAGGCGTTCGCCTTGACCCATCGTCTATGCAGACCCTGAAGTCCGCAGATGTGGAAAGCATCAGAGACGACGCCACACTCATCACACACATCTCACCCGAAGTGACGTCAAGCGGACAAGTCATCTATGGAGCCAACAACACAAGCACCACCGTATACGGGGAAAGTCCTGAATATATGACGATAAAGCTATGGACCATAGAGAGCGGCGAATGCTTCAACGATGAAGACGTACGCAAGAATGCGAAGGTGTGCGTTGTGGGAAAAACGGTGGTAGAAGAACTCTTCGGCGACAAGGACTATAATTGCGTGGGCAAGACCATTCGATTCAAGAGCATACCGTTCCGTATAATGGGTGTCCTGAAGAGCAAGGGTTACAACAACTGGGGTATGGACCAAGACAATGTGATAATAGCTCCGTACACCACCGTCATGAAGAGACTTGCCGCACAGACACATTTCAACACCATCAACCTTAGCGTGATGAGCGAAGACCTCTCTGACGATGCCATAGACCAGGTCACGAGAATACTCCGCAACAACCACAAGCTGAAGGACACTGACGATGACGACTTTGAAATTCGTAGCCAACAGGAGATGATGGAAACCATGACAAGTACCATGACGACACTACAGACAGTACTCGTTGTGGCGGCCGCTTTCTCTTTGCTGGTGGCAGGTATAGGCATTATGAACATCATGCTGGTTAGCGTGACCGAACGTACCAAAGAGATAGGCCTGCGTATGAGCGTCGGAGCACGCGGCAGAGATATCAGCCGACAGTTCCTGATAGAGAGTATAATGATAAGCCTCAGTGGAGGAATCTTAGGCATAATACTTGGTTACGTCTTCTCGTGGGTGGCTGAAAATCTTGGGTTCCCCGCTTCCGTACCTATATGGAGCGTACTGGTAAGTTTTGGCGTATGCGCCCTGATAGGTCTGGTTTTCGGTATAGTACCTGCCAGCAAAGCAGCCAAGATGGATCCCATAGAAGCATTGAGATACGAATAATAACAAAAGAGACTCATGAAAAAGATAATTTGGTTAATAGTTATGGCGTTGCCGTTGGTAGCATTCTCTAAGAATGTTGTAGACGCCAAGTACCTTGCAGGCGGAGTACCTGAAAAAAACAATGTGGTGACGTTCCGCAAGTCTTTCACAGTAGAGAACAAGTCGAAGACAGAGATTGTTTCCGCCTTATCCTCATACATGAACAACCTGACGAAGTCTGCCATAGAAAGCCAGCGCACAAGAATGATTTCTGACGGCAGTGAAGACGGAGTCGTGGTTGCAAAGGTTGAAGAGTATATGGTGTTCACCAAGAAAGCTCTCAATTTCGACCGCACAAGATTTCGCTACCAGATATCAGCTGCTGTAGAAGAAAACACGGTAAATGTGACTCTCTCACAGGTGTCTTACTACTACAACGAAGATATGGAAGGGAACAACGGGGTAACGTACAAGGCTGAAGAGTGGATTACTGATAAGGAAGCCCTGAATTCCAAAGGAACAAAGCTGTTGCCGAGAAGCAAGAAATTCCGCATCAAGACAATAGACCGTGTAGAAGCGATATTCAATTCCCTGCTTGATGTTTTCGACACGAACAAGGATGCGAAAACAGGCGAAAACATAAGAGGGGGAGTAAAGGTAGTCAAGTGATTTTGAACAAAGAAGCATGAGTAGAGAAAGCCGGTCACTCGAAGAGGAAGTAGAGCGTGTGCGAAGAAAGAGAAAGAAACCGTTCACTTACGACATAAGACTTCGTAATGCGATAAACGCCGTGTTCCTTCTGTTGTCGGCAGTAGGACTGGTAATGTATTTCTGCTACGACGACATGAATATCCAAGCTCTCTTTGTGATTGGAATAGGGATGCTCTTCAAGGTTGCTGACTTCATCTTACGTTTCATCTCATGAACATACGCCACCGAACAGACACTAGACGACATGCAAGTTGTCTTCTGATTACTGCCACCATACTTTTTTGTATGATGGCAGCACCTTGTTATGCCCAGGTGAAGCTGACAAGGGAAAATGGTGTCACCACTGACAGCAGACAACTGTCGGGTACAGGAAACGACGAGTACGGAAACGATAATGAAGACGGCGTTTCCAAAGGCAAAGGCACTACATGGGGACGCGACTCCACGAAACACAAGAAAGAGAAGCCAATACCTATCGGCCTGTACCAATGGATTCTGGAACCGCGTCTTGGAACCGTAATAGATGCACTCAACAACGACACCACGGTACACAACTTCCAGAACTGGAACAACACAGACGGATACACAGGTGAGTACAGCTATCTTGGCAACATAGGTTCGCCACGCCTTAACCGCATCTATATGAACCGCGACGAAAGAAGTTCGGAATTCCTGCTGATGCAGCCGTTCAGCTATTTCCTTCGCGGACTCGAGGATTTTCGCTTCACAAACACAAAGAGCCCCATCACCAATCTGGCATACCACAAGTGTGGCAACAACCAGAACGGAGAAGACCGTATACGCGCTTATTTCGCATCCAACATAAACAAAGTGTCGGGCATTGGACTCAAGGCGGACTATATCTACGGACGCGGCTACTATTCCAACAGCGCCAACTCCATGTTCGGCGTGACAGGCTA
>CAVHNA010000013.1:0-9451 GCA_963637205.1 Bacteroidaceae bacterium | reverse complement strand
GGCTATGGATACTACAGAGGCGAGAAATACAACATGCACGTCTATGTGGGAGTTGACAAGGGGAAAATGTACGAAAACGGCGGAATTGAAAATGACGATTACATAGAAAATCCGCAGAGTTTTCCCCAAAGTTACTCGTCCACAGAGATTCCAGTCATGCTCTCCGACACATGGAACCGCAACCATATACAAAAAGCGTACCTCACGCATAAGTACAATATCGGATACGATAAGGAGATAGTCGTTCCGGATTCGCTGAAGCCTGTGCCTCCTACGCAAAACCAGTTGCTGGACGAATTGCCGGATAGCGTGCGTGCCGTCCTTGCCAGTGACTCCATCGCCAAGAAGAATGCGACCGATTCACTGATGCGGGTCTGGCAGGCAAAGCAGGTAACACCTACCGAATTCATACCCGTGGCAAGTGTCATGCACACATTTGATCTGGCGAACCTCAATCATGCCTATATCACCAAATCAGACCCCGGCACGTACTATACCAATCTCTATTTCGGAGACAAGAGCAGTTCATACGACAAGACGCATGCCTTGAGCATACGCAACACCTTAGGACTGGCTATGCGCGAGGGGTTCAACAAATGGGCGCAAATGGGAATCACCCTCTTTGCCACACATAAGTTACGCTCGTACACTTTGCTGCAAGGCAATCTGGAGCATGAAAAAAAATATAATGAAAACGATGTGTCGGTAGGTGGCGAGCTGGCACGCACGCAGGGGAAACTGTTCCACTTCAACGCGAATGGTGAAGTGTGGCTGATAGGTCCGTGCATAGGAGACTTTGATATCAAGGGAAACACAAACTTTGATTTCAAAATGGGCAAGAAAGACAGCCTGACCATTGACGTAGCCGTAAATTTCAAAAAGGAGAAGCCCGACTTTCTCTTCAGACACTACCATTCCCAGTTCACGTGGTGGGACAACAACGACCTCAGCAGCGAATACCACAGCAAAGTTTCAGGAATGCTGCGACTGAAGAAAATGGGGACAAGGCTGAAGGTTGGCTTTGAAAACATAAGCAACTACACCTACTTCAACAGCCAACGGACTTTATTAGATGGCGTTACACCCGATTCAAACCTACCGACAGACTACTCTTATGCCGTAGCCGTGGCACAGGCGTCAAAGAACATACAGGTATTCGGCATTTCATTGGCACAAGATTTGAAATTCGGCCCGGTTCATTGGGATTCGGAGTTGACATACCAAAAGACATCTTCCGACAAAACTCTGCCGCTGCCACAGCTAAATGTTTACACCAACCTCTACCTGCTTTTCCACATAGCCAAAGTCCTGAGGGTACAGATTGGTGGGGACATGCGATACTTCACTTCATACTATGCGCCGGACTGGTCGCCCACCATACAACAGTTCGCCGTACAAGACGACAATCATGACAGGACCAAGATAGGCAACTACCCCATCGTAAACGCCTACGCCAACCTACACATTAAACACTGCCGTCTGTATGTAGCGGTCAACCACGTAAACGCAGGTACCGGGCGTCGCTACCTGGCTCCGCACTATGCGTTAAATCCTCTCACCATCCACTTCGGTATCAGCTGGAACTTCTTCAACTAAACAGCCCCAGGTAAGGACTCGGCAAAAGTTGAACACGGACACCGTGACAAGTGTTACCGACATTCCCACTACATACGCAAGATAAACATACAGGGGGAACAGAGCGGGAAGGTCAAGCACGTCACCAGAAAGATATGCGGAATATGCCTGAATACTTACGGAGACAGCTACGACAAATGGGAGGCAACTGAACAACACAGGCAATCCTCCAGCCAAAAGGCGAAATATACGAAGGGAGAAATACTTGCCGTAGTGCTTTACGCCAGTCTTCAGCTTTCCGAAGCATTTGGATACAGGCTTGTCGGAATAGCTGATTTCCATAAACACAGCATCAAAAGGTATATAAAGGAGGAACAACAAAACCGCAATTCCGAGAGCCACCAACAGGCTTGCACCCTTCACTATGGCCACATACACGGCAACGGCTAATAGACATACCATCGCGGCATCGCACAGACACTCCACCAAAGCGCGGCACGTACGTTTCCAGGCATCACCTCTCACGTCTTTTGGTTTTATCTCGGGTATGTAACCCAACTCGTTCCACTTGCGCATCAACGCGTCAGTTCGCCCTTTCATAAACACGTAGAACGGTATGGGCAAAACTACCGACAAAGCCAAAGACGGCCATATATATCTTAGAAACGTTCCCATCCGTTTGAAAGCTGTGGACAAACCCAATGTCACGTTCTTTGTAAAAGACCTGTATTCACACACTTTTATCAACGTTTCTTCTTTCTCTTCCATAACAAATTTATTTCCTTACGCAACGCAAAGATACACAGAAAAAGCGTATCTTTGCATAAAGCTACGTTTAAAAAATCATAATTGGAGACTATGTACAAGGAAATAAGGTGGGGATTCATCGGATGCGGAGAGGTGACAGAGAAGAAGAGCGGCCCTGCGTTTTCCAAGATTCCCGGATCCAAGGTGGTGGCCGTGATGAGCAGAAGCAAAGACAAGGCAAAATCGTATGCTGAGAGACACGGAATACTGAAATGGTACACAGATGCCCAACAGCTAATAGACGACCCGGAAGTCAACGCTCTGTACATAGCCACACCACCGTCGTCGCACGCCACGTACGCCATCATGGCTATGAAGAGCGGCAAACCCGTTTATGTAGAAAAGCCGCTGGCTAACAGCTATATCGACTGTCAACGAATCAACAGAGTCAGCGAACAGACACACATTCCGTGTTTCGTGGCATACTACAGACGCTGCCTTCCGTATTTCCAGAAGGTAAAGGAACTGGTTAAACAGGGAGCTATAGGCAATGTGATAAGTGTTCAGATAAGGTTCGCCTGTCCGCCGCGCGACCTCGACTACAACAGCACGAACCTTCCATGGCGCGTGCAGAGAGACATAGCCGGCGGCGGATACTTCTACGATCTTGCCCCTCACCAGATAGACCTCCTACAAGAGATTTTCGGTCCTATCGTAAGGGCGAAGGGATTCAGCACCAACAGAGGAGGACTGTACCAGACAGAGGACTCTGTCAGTGCCGCGTTCCAGTTCCACGACGGACTGCCTGGCAGTGGGTCGTGGTGTTTTGTCAGCCACGAGAGTGCCCGTACCGATCGCATTGAATTGATAGGAGACAAAGGCCAAATCTGCTTCTCCGTATTCACGTACGAACCGATAGCCCTACACACGTCAGATGGCAGGAAGGAAATAATTGTGGAGAACCCCGAGCATGTACAAATGCCCCTCATCAAGAACGTGGTGGAACACCTGCAACAGATTGGAACCTGCAGTGCGGACAGCATCAGCGCCACCAGCGTCAACTGGGTGATGGACCGAATACTGGGAAAAATCTGAGACAGCATGGAGAAGGGTATAAAACATGTGTTCGTAGACTTTGACGACACTCTGTACGATACACGCGGCAATGCAAATCTTGCCTTGCAGGAGCTGTACAGCCATTTCCGGCTGGACAGATATTTTCTTTCCTTTGAAGAGTTCGCCACACCCTACTGGAAAACGAACATTGAGTTGTGGAAAGACTACTCCCAAGGCAAGGTAGACAGAGACCACCTGATACTGGAACGCTTCATGCGTCCTTTGTCATTGGGGAAAGGCCTGAGCCCAACCAAGGAGCTGTGTATGGAGATGAACGATTACTTTCTCTCACGCTGCTCCACAAAGTCTGGAGTGATAGAAGGCGCACACGACCTGATGGAACACCTGCGGAAGAAAGGATATGTACTGAGCCTCTGCAGCAACGGCTTTCACGAAGTGCAATACAGAAAACTGAAAGCAAGTCGCCTGTACGACTATTTCCATCACGTCATACTGAGCGAGAATGCCGGAGCCAACAAGCCAAGCCCCGTCTTCTTCAAGTACGCTTTGGAGATCTCAGGTGCCAAGAAAGAAGATACTGTGATGATAGGAGACAACATCATCACGGATATGGGAGGCGCCAGAGACTTTGGCTTGCGCACCATATTCTTCAACCGCTGGGGAGAAGACGTTGACACCACGGGCATAGACCATACGGTGTATGCGCTGAAGGAAATAAAGGACATACTTTGACATTGGCGTCACGGCATCCCCAAAGCACATAACAAGAAGCCTCAACTAAAAAATATTCACACTATGGGAAAGAAAAGAAATGGAGGGAAAAACCTCCGCAAAAGGGACATAGAACCATTGGTAACCAGATTCTTCGAGAGCAACCCTACCGACACTTTCGACTTGAAAACACTGTACCGTGAGCTGGGCCTGAAGTCGCATCCCGAAAAGATGTTGCTCATGGATATACTTGATACACTTGTCATGGACGACTTCATAAAGGAGCAGCCGCGTTTCTGCTTCTCGCTGAACGCTCCTACGCAGGTAATGGAAGGAACATTCCACCGTAAAGCCAACGGAAAGAACACCTTCGAGCCTGACGGAGCTGGAGAGCCTGTCCTTGTGGCGGAGCGAAACAGCCTGCACGCTATGGACGGCGACCGCGTGATGGTGACCATGCTGGCAAGACGCAAGAACCATGTCCGCGAAGCCGCGGTGACCGAAATACTCAAGCGAAGCGACAAGCAGTTTGTAGGTACGCTACAGGTGAAGAAGAACTACGCATACCTGCTCACTGAAGACCGCACCCTCGCCAACGACATCTTCATTCCCAAGGAATATCTGAGAAAAGGCAAGAACGGCGACAAGGCCGTGGTGAAGATAGTGGAATGGCCAGAGGATGAGAAGAACCCCATAGGCAAAGTGGTGGATGTGCTTGGCACTACAGGAGAGAACAACGCCGAGATGCACGCCATTCTGGCGGAATACGGACTGCCGTACACCTATCCCAAGACTGTGGAAAAAGCCGCTGACGAACTGCAACCCAGAATCACGGAAGAGGAGATAGCCAAGAGGGAAGACATGCGTTCCGTCATGACGTTCACCATAGACCCCCGAGACGCCAAAGACTTCGACGATGCACTCAGCATACGTGCCCTCAAGGAGGGACTTTGGGAAGTGGGCGTACACATAGCCGACGTGTCACATTACGTCATGGAGGGCAGCATAATAGACAAAGAGGCTCTGAAGCGCGCCACCAGCGTATATCTGGTGGACCGCACTGTGCCCATGTTGCCAGAGAGACTCTGCAACTTCATCTGTTCCCTTCGTCCCAACGAGGAGAAGCTGGCGTACAGCGTCATATTCACACTGAACGCCAAGGCCGAAGTTAAGGACTGGCATCTGGCACATACCGTAATAAAAAGCGACAAACGCTTCACGTACGAAGAGGTGCAGAGCGTGCTGGAAGCCAACAACGAGGCGAGCGAAGAGGACTACAAGCACTCTAATCCGAACAAGAAAAAAGTGGAAATCGCCCAGAACATGACTGACTCCCTGATTGTCCTCAACCGCCTGGCCAAGGAACTGAGGAAAAAACGTTTCGCTCATGGTTCTGTGGACTTTGACCGCTGCGAGGTCCGTTTCGACATAGACAGCAAGGGAAGACCCACCGGAGTGTACTTTAAGGTAGCCAAGGATGCCAACAAGCTGGTAGAGGAATTCATGCTTCTCGCCAACCGCACAGTGGCGGAGAGCATAGGGAAAGTACCCAAAAACAAGAAACCGAAGGTGCTGCCCTACCGTATACACGAAGCGCCAGACCCGAAAAAACTCCTCAACCTGTCGGACTTTGTGGTGAAGTTCGGCTACAAGCTGAAGCCATACGGCACGAGAAACGACGTGACCCAAAACATCAACAAGCTGCTGACGCAGGTTAGAGGCAAAAAAGAGCAAAACGTGGTGGAACAGGTGACTCTGCGAGCCATGATGAAAGCCAAGTACAGTACCACCAACATAGGTCACTACGGACTGGCGTTCGACTATTACACTCATTTCACCAGTCCTATCCGCCGGTATCCGGACCTCATGGTTCATCGTCTTCTCTCCAAATACGCCGAAGGAGGACGGAGCGTACAGAAGGAGAAATACGAAGAGCTCTGCGAACACTGTAGCGAGATGGAGCAGACTGCGGCTGCGGCAGAGCGCTCCAGCATCAAATACAAGCAGGTGGAATATATGGGCGAACGCTTGGGCCAGGTTTTCAAGGGAACCATCAGCGGCGTCACGGAGTTCGGCCTCTACGTGGAGGTTGACGAGAACAAGTGCGAGGGCTTTGTCCCACTGCGAGACCTGGAAGGCGACTACTACGAGTTCGACGAGCGCAACTTCCGTCTGCGCGGACGCCGCAGGGGACACTGCTACAACTTGGGCGACAGCGTCACCATACAAGTGGTGCGTGCCGACCTGTACCGCAAGCAACTTGATTTTAAACTAGTAAGGGACGACAAAAATGAAAGTTAGCATCGTAGGGACAGGAAAGATAGTGGAGGAAGTGCTGAAGATGCTCCACGCCGAATTCGACGGACGAATCACGGTGACGGGCATACTCGCACGCGAGAAGAGTGTAGAGCATGCCATAGATCTGTGTATGGAGTATGCGCACGATGCGTTTGTCTTCACCGACTTCAGCCGCATGATAGACGAAGCAGAGGCGGACTTCGTGTACATAGCCAACGCCAATCATGTGCATTTCGAATATGCCATGAAGGCGATGAAGGCGGGCAAGAACGTCATAGTGGAGAAGCCCATAGCCGTGGACAGGGTACAGACCGAGCAACTCATAGACACGGCCATACAGAAATGCGTATGGTGTCTGCCGGCATACAGTCTCCTGTACATGCCGTTGTACAGACAGCTGACGGACATGGTGCAACAGCTTGGAACCATACGCATGGTCACTGCCAACTACTCGCAATACAGCAGCAGATACGACCGTTATCTACAAGGCACTGTCACCCCTGTCTTCAGTCCCGAGATGGCGGGAGGATGTCTCCGCGACCTCAACGTGTACAACCTATGCTTCCTCATAGGGCTCTTCGGACCGCCACGCACCATACACATAGCCTCCAACTATGGCTATAACGGCATAGACACCAGCGGAGCGTTGCTGATGCACTACCCCACTTCTGTGGCCATAGCTTCCGCGTCCAAGGATTCCGACGGCTACAACCATACGTGCATCCAAGGAGAACTCGGATACATAGAGGTAAAAGGCAGCGTTAGCGTGATGGAGGAGTTCACCGTTCACATGCGTGGCAAAGAGCCTGTCACATACACGGCGGACAAGTCCAGGCACCGGTTGAGCTACGAGTTTGAGGAGTTCTGGCATCTCATCCACGACAGAGACCACTGCCACATAGTAGTCCCATACCTCACACGCATAGTCCAGGAGATTTCCATAGCCCTGGAAAGAATGAAAGAGATATAACTTCTAGCCAACAAAACAAAAGCAAGGCGAAGCGGAAAACAAACGCGAATTGTGGACGCAGAGGAAATCGTCAAGGTCGCGACCCTAGGGAGGAAGATGACGAGACACCTTCGCAAATGAGCCTGTAACGAGGGCGCATTTGACGCAAATGCGCCTCCTAAGCCGTCCGGCGCAAAACGTTTGTAGTAGGAGCGTTTCCGTGAAACGCGACCACACCCACAACGCAAAATACTTCCACTTGCAAGGGCGCATTTCTTGCTCTGGCAAGCGTCTCCTTTGTCGCCGAGCGGACGCAAAAGCACCTCCTAGGCCGTTCAACACAAAAAGAAACTATTGATTGCGATTGAAAACCTCAGCTAGAACAAAAAGTGACTGTCGGTAGCAATCAAAGACTTCCTGTATTTTTCGGGGGGGGGCTGGATACTGCAGGAGAAAGCTTCTATGCGTTTCCTTTTTGAGCTTCCTTCGAATTATGAAAAATAACTGGCAAAAGATATCTTACATCAAGCCGAGAGGAGCGGACAAAAGGCCATACGCCTTATGTCCGCTCCTCTTATTTTGGGTCCGCCTCAAAGCCAACCGTCAATGATGGCAGCTGACACAATAGGCGCAATTATCTAACAAGCACTTTTTTGTTGTTGACGATGTTAATCTTACCCTTCACAGGAGCACTGAGACGCATACCGGAGAGGTTGAACACTTTATCTTCTCCCTGCTCAGCGGCTTCCACACCATTTATACCATCTGCATTGTCAATGACAGACATGGTGCCAGTGTAGTCCGATGGAGTAAACTTTGTCGCATCAGTTTTAGATAATATTATATTCTTTATGCTGTACTCGTACGAACCTGCTTTCATGTCAGCCGAAGATGTTAGAGGTATATCTACAAGAGCTCCATCATTTCTCTTGAAAATGGAATTATTCCCAGAATAGCATACTATTCTTAAAGAACCGTCTGACTGAACGGAATAAAAGAGTCCGTGGGTGGCATCTGTACGGTTAGCGTCACTGTTAAAGGAAGGTTTGCCTGCCGTGACACCTTCCGGCAAATACAGGTCACACTGGAACGCTGTAAACGTAGTATCTGTATTGTGTAGGTCAAGCGTCACTGTCTTCGAGCCACCCTTCTTTATCTCAAAAGGAGCTATTGTGAGCGTATTAGCTTCCGAATCGGAAGATTCCTCTACGCGTCTTGCATTCACCTTCTTACTTACTGAGTTCTGCGGATGAAGCAACATGTTGACCAAGGACACTATGTCAGCAACATCTATGGAGGAGTCGCCGTTCACATCAGCGGCACGCTCCACAAATTTCGCCGGTGCCTTGCCCAATATGTAGTTGACCATGGTAACTATGTCGGCCACGTCCACACAACCGTCATTGTTGCAGTCGCCTATGACAGTTCCAACAACCTCGAACTGAGAAAGGAAGCTTTCAACGGTATGCTTATTGCCATTGGGTTCCGTCATGATAATGTCGTCAAATCTTACGCTGTAAATCCCATCAGCCATGCTTTCGTCCACCTTCAACGGTATATTGAATATGGCGCCAGACTCACCTTTGAAGGTCTCCAAACTCATAGAGTAACATACCACGCGTACTTTGCCATTGCTTTGTACAGACGAAGTGACAGAATGACTGCCTGAGGTCGCGCGTCCATCTGTAGTATTTACCGTAACCTTGCCATCAAGAGTAACGCCTGTAGGCAATGTCATGTCAAACTGTACAGCTGTTATTTCATCTTTATTGTTCATGTACAAAGGTACGGATGTGGTTTTACCCGGGAAAACCTCAGGGTTTTCAAAGAACACTATGTTATCATAGAGTGATATCTCAGTTCCTCCCACAATAAGGTCGGTCTCTATGACATCAGTCCATGACCAAGTATTGTCAGCGACGTCAACGAGAGTGGCGCCGTTGAGAGCGAGCTTGTAAACGCCATCTGCTACGGTAGCTCCAACCTGGAGAGTGATGGTTGCAACCACTCCACGGCTCCCGGTCATAGTCGCGTCGGGCTCACACATAAGAGAAACTGTACCGTTCTCGTTCACCTGACTTGTCACTGTGGGAG
>CAVHNA010000012.1:0-25189 GCA_963637205.1 Bacteroidaceae bacterium | reverse complement strand
CCGTGTCCGTACAACTCGGTCTTCATATGCCTTCACACGAAGACCTCTTTAGTTTATTTGTTTTCCATGTCATTTCTCATGTGTTGTTCTGACAAACAAAATAGCGAGCTGTTAAAAGACATGGATATTATAAAGGAAGAAGGTGATACTAAACCCCTACAATCATTGCACAAATTACGTGCAATTGAAAATGAAATTCAAAACTCTTCAGATTACCTCAAGAATAGATATGCGCTCTTAAAAATTAGATTACAGGACAAATCCTTTGTTGTGCCTGTTTCGTCTGATACTATAGATGGAATAGTAAATTATTTTGATAGATATGGAAATGACGAAGAACGTATGGAAGCATATTATTATCAGGGAAGTGTATATCGTGACATCAAAGACTATCCAAGGTCTATTAAGTCTTTTTTGAATGTGTTGGACATTGCCAATAAATGTAACGCTAAACCTTGTAAACTTTTGCAGAATACATATTCCCAATTAGCAGCACTTTATAATCAACAATTTTTATATGACAACGCTTTAGAAATGGCCGAGAATGGATGCAATATGGCGGAAATGACAAAGACGGTGGATCCAACCTATCTTATGGATGTTGTTTCCGCTGCCTATTATGTAGGAGATATCGCAAAGGCCTTGAAATACTGCGACAAGACATTGGAGTATATTAGGCAGGATTCTACCTATCTTTATCCTACTGAAATTTGCGAAATGCTTATAAAATACACAGGTAATGACATAAAGGACAAGTCAGAAGAGTGCTTCCGCATCTTGTCGAAGTATAAGGGCGCAGGGAAAGCGCATAATTATCTAACTGCTGTGTCAACGTACTATGCCTGTAACCTGAATTTGGACTCTGCCATTGCGTACTATGAAAAAATGTTTTCTGAAGGGAGCGTAAAACAGAGGGTTTCGTCAGCAATGATGCTGACTTACTATAACTATGATATGAATAACTACAAGAAAGCTTGTCTATACGCCATGCAGTATTTCCAATATAATGATTCCGCATACAATGAGATGCAGTATGAGCAGACAAGCCGCGCTTGTGGAGAACATCTGTATGCCGTAAGCCTTGCAAAAGAGTTGGAAGCACGTAAGGAAGCAGACAGACGGACGAAATGGGTGTATATGTCGGTGGTAGTTATTCTTCTTGTCGTGCTGATAGCAAACGTACTTTATTGGCGCAAGAAGATAGAGCTCAGAGACAAAATTCTTGCATTGGATGAGGCTCAGTGTTCTATGGAACAGTATATCGCACAGTTGAATGAAAACAGGGAAAAACTCCGTGACAAACAAAGGCAAGTAAACGAACTTGTGCGCAAGTCGTTGCACGAAAATGTAAGTTGCAGCGAAAAAGAGTTGTTGCAAAAATTCACGGACGCTTCTCGTGGGCACGGGGTGGTGGACGAGGACGACTGGACGGCTCTGCGTGTCATGATGCTGTCGTTGTATCCCGATTTTTCGGAGGCGTTGTCAGGCCTTCCTCGTCTTTCCGGGTATGGCGTAAAGACTGCTATCCTTATGAAGATTGGAATGTCCACGAGTCAGATAGCTTCTCTTACAGATTGTCCAAGACAAACTGTGTGGAATAGAGAAAACAGGATAAAAGAGGTGCTCGGAGATTTGCTTGAAGCGTAAGGCGCTAATTTTCACGTTTCTTTACAATAGCTTTTATAGGTTTATAACATCGTACGACATGAGGGTGTAAGGACGTACGACGTGAGGTGGTATAGTTGTACGACATGAGGTGCTATGGTTGTACAACATGAGTTCGTATAGTTGTACAACATGAAGTGCTATGGTTGTACAACATTGGAAGCTATAGTTGTACAAACATGGAAGCCGCTTTTTCTGACCATTGACTGAGTCGCAAAACAAAGCCAAGGGACGTTCCTCAAAAAGTCAGTACTACTGACTCGGCAAGGTCAGTACTACTGACTTTAAAAGTTAAGGCCATATACTTTGCTATGTCAGTACTACTGCTCTAAAAAGTCTTTTTGTGTCTCTTTTAACATCCTCACGACTTGATTTGACAGCAAATATGCCGATAGTACCGCTAAAAGTAGGGAAAGAGGACTTTTAGCGGTACTATCGGCACATCTTTAGTATCTTTGCATTTGAAACAGCGAAACCTTCAGGGCTGTGACGGGTACTCGAAAGACTCTGCATACTGTGATTGTCACCACGTACGGGTTGGCTAAGACAAAGTACAGTGCTAACATCCACGATGTGGTCACACTGTCCGACTTGTTCAAGGCCGTGCGGTAAGTCGTTTCACAGATTTGGCATTTTGGGTTCGTTTTGTTCTTCTCTTTTCTGGAATGCCGCCTTTCGAATATATTAGAATTAAGGCTTAAATAAAAGAGCTTCACTTAGATAAACCCTTTTTAGAGGCTCTGAGAATCGCAAATTTACGCGCTCCTTGACATCTGCACGTGAATTCCCGATTCTCAGAGCGTCAGAATCAGAAGAATTTTACATCTTCACCCGTAATCTCACTCAGAAGCAGGTTGGCAAGACGGCTAGTGCCAAGTCTGAAGTACTGGTTGGTTAGCCATCTCTCTCCGAGCACTTCCTTCGCGATGGTGTAGTAGACGAGAACATCGTGTACGGTGTTGATGCCTCCAGCAGGTTTGAAGCCAATCTGTATGCCTGTCTCGTCGTAGTATTCCTTGATGGCTTGGCACATCACGTATGCCGCTTCCGGTGTGGCGGCAGGCTTCTCCTTGCCAGTGCTAGTCTTGATGAAGTCGGCTCCTGCATACATGGCTAGGATGCTTGCCTTCTTGATATTCTCGCCGCTGCCCAAGAGTCCTGTCTCCAGTATCACCTTCATCTTCTTCTCTCCGCATACGGCTTTCAGTTCGCTTATCTCGTCGCATACGGTCTCGTAGTCGCCACTGAGGAACTTGCCCACGCTCATAACTATGTCTATCTCTGTGGCTCCGTCTCTGATTGCCAGTGCCGTCTCCACGGTCTTGACTTCAACGCAAGCCTGGGACGAAGGGAATGACCCACTTACACAGTCCAGCTCAACGTCTTCTATCTCAAGACTTTTGCTTACAATCTCGGCATAGCATGGATAAACGCAGACGGCGGCTACATGAGGAAGGTCGGGATAGGTGTCCTCAAAAGCGTTGACACGCTCCGTGAAAGCTAATACGCTTTCTTCGCTGTCGGTAGTCTTAAGTGTGGTAAGATCTATGCTTCCCATCAGAAATCTTTTCACATCGGGTGTGTCGTTTTCATGCACTTTCGTCTTGATGATTTCTTCTACTTTTGATTTTATCTCTTCGTCGTTGACATTGGTGTTGTACTTGTTCAACGCTTGTGTGTACTTGTCTTGCTCGTTCATTATGTGACTTGTTTTTGTGTTTGTATTTTCTGTGTATCACTTTTTGTTTCTGCGTGTCATCCTTCTGGATGTATGAGCTTTGGGTTGCTGATATGCCTTGTCTTGTCTCTGGCGGTTTTCTTCTCAAAACTCTTTTCCAAGGCTTCCGTAAGGTCTATGCCGGTCTGGTTGGCAAGGCAGATAAGTACCCACAGAACATCCGCCATTTCCTCTGACAAGTCCTGGCTTTCGCCTTCCTTGAAGGACTGGTCTCCGTATTTCCTGGACATCACACGTGCCAGCTCTCCTACCTCCTCAGTCAGGCACGCCATATTGGTCAGTTCGGAGAAATAGCGTACTCCGTACTGTCTAATCCATTGGTCTACCGCCTGTTGTGCTTCCTTTATCGTCATGGCGCCTTATTCTTTGTTGTGCGTATCCATACATATCGTTACAGGTCCGTCGTTTGTGAGCGTCACTTTCATGTCCGCACCGAATTCTCCTGTACCTACAGGCTTGCCTAACGCTTTGCTTAGCGTTTCACAGAACGCTTCGTACATGGGTACGGATATCTCGTGTCTTGCGGCACGCAGCCAAGACGGACGGTTGCCTTTCTTGTAACTGGCGAACAGCGTGAACTGGCTTATAACCAGAATGTCTCCGCCAGTGTCCATGATAGAACGGTTCATGACACCGTTCTCGTCGTCAAAGACCCTTAGTCCAACTATCTTGTGCACCAACCAGTCAATGTCTTCTTGCGTGTCGTCAGTCTCTACTCCGAGGAGTATCATATAACCGTGCCCTATACTGCTCTTCACTGTGCCGCAGATGCTGACACTGGCTTGGCTGACACGCTGTATCACTATTCTCATTGTTGTCTTCTCTATTCCTGTGCAAAGTTACCGCTTTTTCTTGTACAAAAGACTTTGCTTCCGTTATTTTGTGGGAGGGCAAATGGCGTATCTCAGTTTTCTTCGTGAAAGTATGCGTATACGATAGTCCCTTTGCTTGGCCCCAGTACGGACTGCACCTGCTCTTCTGTGGCCTCTTTGATTCGCTTTACGCTGTGGAACGTACGCAGCAACGCTTCCTTACTCTTTGCACCTATACCAGTTATCTTGTCCAGCTCGCTCGCTATCTGATGCTTGCTCCTCTTGTCTCTATGAAAGGTGATGGCGAAACGGTGTACCTCGTCTTGTATCTGGGTGAGCAGACGGAATAGGGGAGTGTCCGGGTTCGTTCCCACTACCATTGGAGGAAATCCGAAGAGCAGTTCCGAGGTTCTGTGCTTGTCATTCTTGGCCAGTCCGGCTATGGGTATCTTCAGACCAAGTTCGTCCTCTACAACCTGTCTTACCACTTCCATCTGTCCTTTGCCTCCATCGGTGATGATGAGGTCGGGCAGGGGACTTTTTTCCTCCAGCATCCTCTTGTATCGTCTGAAGACTACCTCTTTCATGCTTGCGTAGTCGTCCGGTCCTTCCACCGTCCTTATATTGTATTTTCTGTAGTCTTTCTTGGAAGGCTTACACTTCTTGAATACCACACAGGCGGCTACAGCGTCAGTGCCGCTTATGTTGGAGTTGTCGAAACACTCTATTTGTAATGGCAGGTGTTCCATGTGCAAGATGTCCTGAAGTTCCTTCATCAGACGTACCGATTTCTGCTCTGGATTGAGCTTGTCGCTCTGCATCAGGCGGTCTTTCTTATACTGTAATACGTTCTGACGACTTAGCTCAAGCAGCTTTTTCTTGTCTCCTTTCAGGGGGACAGTCACTGCAATATCACTTAAAGGAAGTTCCACGGGGAACGGTACTATAACCTCTTTACTTTCACTGCCGTATCTCTGTCTCATTTCAACAATTCCTGCAACCAGCAAATCCTCGTCGGTTTCATTAAGACGCTTGCTGTATTCAAACGTGAACGCTTGGGTGATACACCCTTTTGTGACATGGAGATAATTGATGTAAGCCACCTTTTCGTCGTTTTCTATGTTGAACACATCTATATTATGTAATGTGTTGCTGACCACCTCGCTTCTGGAACGGTAGTTTTCCAGCAGCAGGTATTTTTTCTTTATGACTTCAGCTTCCTCAAACCGTAACTCCTCGGC
This sequence comes from Bacteroidaceae bacterium, assembly GCA_963637205.1. Taxonomy (GTDB): domain Bacteria; phylum Bacteroidota; class Bacteroidia; order Bacteroidales; family Bacteroidaceae; genus Physcousia. Next base: position 19,733 of record CAVHNA010000012.1, on the reverse strand, counting down.
CAAGTCTTGCATCTCCTTGCGCAATCGCCTGCACAGCTCTGTGGTGTTTCCCTTCAGTATTTCCATGGCTTCTTCAATGTTTTTCCTGTATTCCATCGCATCCTGATAACCTACGCATGGGGCTTTGCAGTTCTTGATATGGTATTCTAAGCATTCCTTGTGCTTGTGACAGGAAATGCTCTCGGACGTGATGGCCTCGTGACAGCGACGTATGGGATAGAGGCTCTTTATGAGGTCAAGGAGTGCGTACATGGTGGGAACGTGACTATATGGGCCGAAATATGTGCCAAATTTCTTGTTTATCTTTCTCGTCTGGAATATTCTTGGCAGATACTCGTTGGTAACGACGATACTCGGGTACGTTTTACCGTCTTTCAGCAGTATGTTGTACCTCGGACTCCACTGTTTTATGAGGTTGTTTTCAAGCAACAGTGCGTCTTCTTCGCTGTTTACCACTATGTATTTTATGTCCCTTATCTTGTTTACGAGTATGGCTGTTTTACGATTGTCGTGTGTCTTTGAGAAGTACGAGTATACTCGCCTTTTCAGGTTCTTCGCCTTCCCTACATATATTATTGTGCCGTTTTCATCAAGATATTGGTAACATCCTGGGCTTTCGGGGAGGTTCTGTACAATGCCCATCAGTCTTGCCCTTATCTGTTCTTTGCTTTCTTTCTCCGCTTCTTTTGCCATAGGTCTGAGGGTGCGCTGTGGTTGAGTAAAAGTTGTCTTGAAGATGGGATATTACGAAAAACGCACCTTACGAGGTGCGTTTTATGTGATGTCTTAAAGTTTGAGTAGTGTGGATATTTCCACGTTATCATCAAAAACCGCCCTTCCATGCAGTCCTTCACCCAGAAGCTCTATTATGAAGTTGATGTATGTCTTCTTTGGATGGAACTTCTGCACGAGGTCGTACGCCGCCTTCATGCTGCCTCCTGTTGCAAGCAGGTCGTCGTGTAGCAGCACCACGTCGTCTTCTGTTATCGCATCTGCGTGTATTTCTATGGTGTCCTTGCCATATTCCTTCATATAGCTCTCCTTTAATTTCGTTGCAGGGAGCTTGCCCGGTTTACGGCACATCACGAAGCCTGCGCCTAATTTTACGGCCAATGCCGCCCCTACGACAAATCCTCGGCTCTCTATACCTACCACTTTCGTGATGCCTTTGTCTTTATAAATCTCATACAATTCGTCCATCATTATCTTTAGGCATTCTGCGCTTTTAAACAGAGTGCTCACGTCTTTGAATTGTATTCCAGGTATAGGAAAATCTGGAATGTTTCTCAAGTTCTGGATAAGTGTTTCGTTATTCATACTCAGTAGTTTGCTGTTAAAGTGTTATTGTTTTGTTTCACGTGGAACTCATCTCCTAAGGAGTACTATCAGCGCATTGATGTCGCTTGGGCTGACTCCCGGTATTCGGCTTGCCTGCGCAATGGTCTCAGGACGTATGCGGTCAAGTTTCTGTCGCGCCTCTGTAGACAATGATGTCAAGGATGAGTAGTCAAACTTGTCCTTTATGCGGATGTCTTCCAGTCTTCTCATCTTGTCCGCCATCTGTCTTTCCCTGACGATGTAACCCTTATATTTCATCTTTATCTCCGCAGCTTCGGAAATCTCTTCTTTCCTGTCTTCCGTCTTTTCTATCTGCTCCTTTAAAGCGGGAATATATTCAGACAAGTTGTCCAAGGTAAGTCCGGGTCTGGCGATAAGATCTATCAGTTTGCATCCTCTTTCAAGTTCTGTGCTGCCCAAATGCCGGAGGCCTTCGTTGATATGGTCTGCCTTGACGCTGTAGTTCTCGCAGAAATGCTCTATCCTTTCTATCTCGTTTTTCTTTTTTCTCCACCATTCCATTCTCTCGCCAGTGGCAAGTCCCATGTCGTAGCTGCGTTCCGTCAGTCTTGCGTCCGCATCGTCTTGTCTGAGCAATATGCGAAACTCCGCTCTGCTGGTGAACATGCGGTATGGTTCGTCCACACCTTTGGTCACGAGGTCGTCTATCAGGACACCGATATAAGACTCGTCCCTTTTCATCGTGAACTCACCCTTGCCTGCACATTTCAACGCTGCGTTAGCTCCTGCCACCAGACCTTGACCTGCCGCTTCTTCATATCCTGTAGTTCCGTTGACCTGTCCCGCAAAGAACAGGCCGTCCACTAATTTGGATTCCAATGTATGCGTCAACTGCGTCGGGTCAAAGAAATCGTATTCTATTGCGTATCCTGGTCTGTACACTTTGATGTCGGTGAAAGCCGGTATTTTCCTTAAGGCCTCTATCTGTGCGTCTATGGGAAGCGAGCTACTGAAACCGTTGAGATAAAACTCCTGTGTGTCGCTGCCTTCAGGTTCCAAGAACAACTGGTGCTCCTCTTTCTCTGCGAATGTCACCAGCTTCGTCTCTATGCTTGGGCAATAGCGTGGGCCTATGCTTTGGATTTGCCCGTTGTACAGAGGCGAGTCGGCGAGCGAAGCCCTCAGACGCTCGTGCACTTCTTTGTTGGTGTACGTAATCCAGCATGGCAACTGCGGCAATCTTCTTTCGCCACCCATGTAGGAAAACTTGTGGAAGTCCGTCTCGCCGCTTTGTCTTGTCATAAGGTCGAAGTGGACAGATCTTCCATCTATTCGCACCGGGGTGCCTGTTTTCATTCTCCCGGCAGTTATCCCATGGCGAGTGATGCTTTCCGTGAGGTGAAGACTTGGCGGTTCGGCGCATCGTCCTCCCGGCAGCTTCGTCCTGCCTATGTGCATCAGTCCGTTCAGAAATGTTCCCGTCGTTATCACCACGCAGCGTGCCTTTATAGTGACGTCCATGTATGTGAGCACACCCTGCACTTTTTTGTCTTTCACCAGAAGCTCTTTCACCTGGTCTTGCCAAATGCTAAGATTGGGTGTGTTCTCAAGTACCTTGCGCCAAGCCCAGATGAATTTTCCTCTGTCGCATTGTGCACGTGGACTCCACATGGCAGGGCCTTTGCTCTTGTTGAGCATGCGGAACTGTATGGCGGTCTTGTCTGTGACTTCTCCCATGTGTCCTCCCAGGGCGTCTATCTCGCGTACTATCTGTCCTTTGGCTATGCCGCCGACGGCGGGATTGCAGCTCATCTGGGCTATCTTGTTCATGTCCATGGTCACCAGACACGTGCTTGCCCCTAAGTTGGCGGAGGCTGTGGCCGCTTCGCATCCTGCGTGACCGGCTCCTATCACTACGACGTCAAATTTCAGTTCCATTAGATTGCTTGCGTCAAAATTCCGTGCAAAAGTAGTGCTTTTATCCCAACAATTAGGCATTTTTCTTGTCCAAATCACAATTTTGCTGTAAATTTGCAGCACTCAGTTAATATGTATTAGGTACGCTAAACAACAATTATTTAATATCTTTCTAATTTAAACATTTTATGTGGTTAATCAATTCATCAATCGGTAGGAAAGTGGTGATGTCTGTAACTGGTATCGCGCTTATCCTGTTCTTGACATTCCATGCGTCAATGAACGTGGTGGCACTCATCAGTGCGAAAGGTTACAACATGATCTGTGAGTTCCTGGGAGCCAACTGGTATGCGGTGGCGGCGACTATAGGCCTTGCAGCTCTCGTAGTCCTTCATTTCGTATATGCGTTTTGGCTTACCGTCCAGAACCGCCGCGCCCGTGGCGACAACAGATACGAGGTGACGAACAAGCCAGAGAAGGTGGAGTGGGCGAGCCAGAACATGCTCGTGCTAGGTATCATCGTCATCTTGGGCATGGGGCTTCACCTTTACAATTTCTGGTACAACATGATGTTCGCTGAGTTGGCCGGAATAGAGGGCAAGATAGCGCCTGCTGACGGAGCCGGTTTCATTGCGCAGACGTTCGCCTGCCCCTGCTACACGGCTCTTTATATCGTATGGCTGGCAGCGTTGTGGTTCCATCTGAGCCATGGCTTCTGGAGTGCGCTTCAGACACTGGGCTGGAACGGCAAGGTATGGTTCCAGCGTTGGAGATGCATCGGCAACACTTACGTCACCATCGTGGTGCTGATGTTCGCCGTTGTAGCTGTGGCTTTCACGGCAGGATACAAGCCTGCGGACTTCGATTTGCGCAACGATATGTGCTTTGGACCGATGCCAATTGAAGGCAAGTGCCCCTTGTTGGACAAGTGCCCCAAGGCAGAAGGCATGTGCCCCAAGGCAGGGGACAAGTGTCCGATGGCAGAGGGCAGGTGTCCGATGGCTGAAGAGGCTTGCTGCGGCAAGTGCGACAAGGCCGAAGGCAAATGCTGCACCGAGTGCCAGAAGAACGAAGGCGAGTGCTGCGGCAAGTGCGACATGGCCGAGGGCGAGTGCTGCGGCGAATGCGAGATGGCGGAAGGCGAGTGCTGCGACAAGTGCCGGCAGTGAGAGTAAGCGACAACCGTTTTTTAATAGAACATACTCAAAAAAAGCATAAACGATTATGGCAAAGACAATAGATTCAAGAATACCCGAAGGCCCGATAGCAGAGAAATGGACCAACTATAAGGCTCATCAGCGTCTTGTGAATCCCAAGAACAAGCTCAAGCTTGACATCATCGTTGTGGGAACAGGTCTGGCTGGTGCCAGCGCAGCCGCTTCCCTGGGTGAGATGGGATTCAACGTGTACAACTTCTGTATCCAGGACAGCCCCCGCCGCGCTCACTCCATAGCGGCACAGGGAGGTATCAACGCCGCCAAGAACTACCAGAACGACGGCGACTCGGTGTACCGTCTCTTCTACGATACCGTGAAGGGTGGTGACTACCGTGCCCGCGAGGCCAACGTGTACCGTCTGGCTGAGGTGAGCAACAACATCATCGACCAGTGCGTGGCGCAGGGAGTTCCATTCGCGCGTGAGTACGGCGGCATGCTCGCCAACCGTTCTTTCGGTGGAGCCCAGGTGAGCCGTACGTTCTACGCCAAGGGCCAGACCGGCCAGCAGCTCCTTCTGGGTGCTTACAGCTCACTCTCACGCATGGTTCATGCAGGCAAGGTGAAGCTGTACACCCGTTATGAGATGGAAGACGTGGTAATCGTGGACGGAAGGGCACGCGGCATCATAGCCAAGAACCTCATCACCGGCAAGCTGGAGCGTTTCAGCGCCAACGCAGTGGTGATAGCCACCGGCGGATACGGCAACGCATACTTCCTGAGCACCAACGCCATGGGTTGCAACTGCACCGCGGCTATCCAGTGCTACCGCAAGGGAGCTTACATGGCCAACCCGTCGTACGTGCAGATACACCCCACGTGTATCCCCGTACACGGCGACAAGCAGTCGAAGCTGACCCTGATGTCCGAGTCACTCCGTAACGACGGACGTATCTGGGTGCCCAAGAAGCTGGAGGACGCCAAGGCTCTGCAGGCAGGCACCAAGCAGGGCTACGAGATACCCGAGGAAGACCGCGACTACTATCTGGAGCGCCGTTATCCCGCATTCGGTAACCTCGTACCTCGCGACGTAGCTTCACGCGCCGCCAAGGAGCGTTGCGACAAGGGCTTCGGAGTCAACAACACCGGCCTGGCCGTGTTCCTTGACTTCAGCGAGAGCATCCAGCGTCTGGGCATAGACGAGATACGCCAGCGCTACGGCAACCTCTTCGACATGTACGAGGAGATAACGGACGTCAACCCCGGCGAGCTGGCCAAGACGGTGAACGGCGTGCAGTACTACCACCCGATGATGATCTTCCCCGCCATCCACTACACCATGGGCGGCGTCTGGGTTGACTACGAGCTGCAGACCTCCATCCCCGGCCTCTTCGCCATCGGCGAGTGCAACTTCTCCGACCACGGAGCCAACCGCCTCGGAGCGTCCGCCCTCATGCAGGGTCTTGCCGACGGTTACTTCGTGCTTCCCTACACCATACAGAACTATCTGGCCGACCAGGCCATCTGGCCAAGGCTGAGCACCGACCTGCCCGAGTTCGAGGCAACGGAGAAGGCCGTGAGCGACGAGATAGACCGTCTGATGAACATCAAGGGCAAGCGCAGCGTAGACTCCATACACAAGGAGCTCGGCCACATCATGTGGGAGCACGTGGGCATGGGCAGAACCAAGGAAGGCCTGGAGGAAGGACTTAGGCTGCTGAAGGGCATCCGCAAGGAGTTCAACACCAACCTCTTCATACCCGGAACCAAGGAAGGCCTGAACGTAGAGCTTGACAAGGCTATCCACCTGCGCGACTTCATCATCATGGGTGAGCTTGTGGCGTACGACGCACTTCACCGCGAGGAGTCTTGCGGAGGACACTTCCGCGAAGAGCACCAGACGGAGGAAGGCGAGGCCAAGCGCGACGACGAGAACTTCTTCTACGTGGGATGCTGGGAATACCAGAACGACGACGAGACGGCCCCCGAGCTCATCAAGGAGCCCCTCAACTACGAGATAATAAAGGTGCAGCAGCGTAATTACAAGAACTAATAAGCGAACAAGACAATGGCTAAGAATTTATCTGTTACAATAAAGTTCTGGAAGCAGAACGGACCCAAGGACAAGGGTCATTTCGATACCCACGAATTGAAGAACATACCCGACGACACTTCATTCCTGGAGGCACTCGACATCATGAACGAGGAACTCATCAGCGCCGGCAAGGAGCCTTTCGTGTTCGACCACGACTGCCGCGAGGGTATCTGCGGCATGTGCTCGCTCTACATCAACGGCACGCCGCACGGCAAGACGGAGCGCGGAGCCACCACCTGCCAGCTCTACATGCGCAGGTTCAAGGACGGTGACGTCATCACCGTGGAGCCCTGGCGCTCGGCAGGCTTCCCCGTCATCAAGGACTGCATGGTAGACCGCAACGCCTTCGACAAGATAATGCAGGCCGGCGGCTACACCAGCATCCGCGCCGGACAGGCACAGGACGCCAACGCCATACTCATCCCCAAGGAGGCCGCCGACGAGGCTATGGACTGCGCCACCTGCATCGGTTGCGGCGCCTGCGTGGCAGCCTGCAAGAACGGTAGCGCCATGCTCTTCGTGTCGTCCAAGGTGAGCCAGCTGGCCCTTCTGCCCCAGGGCAGGGTGGAGGCCGCCAAGCGCGCCAAGGCCATGGTGGCCAAGATGGACGAGCTGGGATTCGGCAACTGCACCAACACCCGCGCTTGCGAGGCCGTATGCCCCAAATGCGAGAGCATCAGCAACATCGCGCGGCTGAACAGGGAGTTCATCAAGGCGAAGGTCGCCGACTGACGTCTCCCCCGAACGACTCTATGCGAATGGGAGGCAGGTTGTGCGCCAGCCTCCCATTCGTTTGTCTTTAACCGCAACAAACGATTCAGCATTATGGAAAACAAACAAATGCCTTCGGGGCGTCTGGAGTCGCTCGACGCGCTGAGAGGTTTCGACATGTTCTTCATCACGGGCGGAGCCTCGCTGTTGGCCATCATCGCCACCTTCTTCCCCGACTCTGCGGCGTGGCAGGCCGTGGCCGCCAACATGGACCACGTGCCCTGGGACGGCCTCGTACACCACGACACCATCTTCCCCCTGTTCCTGTTCATAGCCGGCATCTCATACCCCTTCTCGCTCGCCAAGCAGAGGGAGAGAGGAGCCTCCGAAGCCCAAATCTACACCAAGGCCGTGCGTCGCGGGCTTATGCTGGTGCTGCTCGGCCTCGTCTGCAACGGCCTGCTCAACTTCGAGTTCAGCACGCTCCGCTGGCCCAGCGTATTGGCGCGCATCGGACTGGCCTGGATGTTCGCCGCCATCATATACACCGCATCCGGACGTCGCAGGTGGATAGTGGCCGCCGTGGTGCCCGTCATACTCGTGGCCTACTGGCTGGTCTCCGCCTTCGTGCACGCTCCCGGCGTGGCTCCCGAGATAGACCCGCTCACACGTGAAGGCAACATAGCCTGCTACATAGACCGCACGCTGCTGGGAGCGCACTGCTACCGGCCCGACTACGACCCCGAGGGGATACTCTCCACCTTCCCTGCCATCTGCACGGCTCTGCTGGGCATGCTCACGGGCGCTTTCGTGCGCAACGCCGAAGTCTCGCCCTGCCGCAAGGCCCTGACACTCTTGGTGGCAGGTCTGGCGTTCTCCGCGGCAGGCTGGGCGTGGAACTTCGTCTACCCCATCAACAAGGCGCTCTGGAGCAGCTCCTTCGTCCTGGCCGTGGCAGGCTACTCGCTCATCATGTTCGCCATCTTCTATTATCTTATAGACGTGCGCGGCTGGCGCAGGTGGGACTTCTACTTCAAGATAATAGGTATGAACAGCATCACGGTCTTCATGGCGCCGCGGTTCCTGGATTTCCGCTTCATGAACCACCGTCTATTCGACGGCGTGTACGGCCTGTTCCCCGAGAGCCTCGAGCCTCTATGCTCCACCGTCGGCTACATGCTGGTGCTGTGGCTCTTCCTCTATTTCCTCTATCGTCAGAGGATATTCCTGAGGGTATAGACACCCTCTCCGAAAGGGGATAAGCGAGAAACGGTCGTGGAAAGGCCCGTCCGGACTTCGGGAACGCAGGAAACGCACGTCGAAGGCTCCATTCCGACTTGCGGGAAGCCAGAATCGGCGAATCTTGGACCATTCCGACCTGCGTGAAGCTAGAATCGCGCGCTGACGGCGGCCCGCCTCAATGAAAGGGACGGCGGCCGCCGGAAAGAGACAAGACAAATATACGTTTGCGAGTAAAAACAACAAATTCAGAAGACATGAAGAGTATCAGACTGTCGTGCCTGTTGGTAGGCTTGCTGTTCGCCTTTTCGGCGACGGCCAATGACGTGGACAACGGGTACAGCATAGACCATTGGAAGTACGAGGCTTTGGTGCACGAGGACGGCACGTGGGACGTGACCGAGACCCTGCGCGTGGTGTTCAACGAAGAGCGGCACGGCATATACCGCTACATCCCGCGCCTGTTCGTGCGCCACCACGACATGAACGGCCACGACGCCAAGTTCACCTACAGGACAAGGATAGACAGCGTCCGTGCCAACGCCACACTCAGCCTCAGCAGTTTGGAGGACAGCCAGAAAAACCTGGTGCTGAAGCTCGGCCACGAGGACTCCCTGCTGAGGGGAGAACGCACCTACGTCATCAAGTACCGCCTCGTCTATCCAGACGACCGCTACACGGCTGGCGACGAGATATACCACACCGTGTTCGGAGCCGACTGCAACACCCGCGTCGGAACGTTCGACTTCAGCCTGCGCTTCGACAAGGCCTTGCCCGAGGTCTTCGCGCATACACTCCGCGTCTACAGCGGCGAGTGGGGCACGGCGGACAACGAGCTGGCGGTGGCGGCCAGGCTGGCGGACAACACGGTGAGCGGACACGTGGAGGACATCCCACCGTTCCGCGCCATCACCCTGGGCGGACAGCTGCCCGAGGGCTACTGGCAGGGTGCATCGCGCGTCTCGCCCCTCCTCTGCTACCTGTTCATGGCGGCCTCGCTGTTCTTCTTCTGCGCTGTCATGGGCTATCTGCTGTTCCACAGGCGCAAGCGTCCCGTCACGGTGATAGAGTACAACGCTCCCGAGGGCATGAGCAGCGCCGAGGTGGGAGTGGTGATAGACGGCAACGCCGACCTCTCCGACCTCACCTCGCTGATAGTGTGGTTCGCGTCGAAGGGCTATCTGAAGATAAAGGAAGGGACGGTGAAGAAACGCCTGTTCTCCAAGGACGAGAACGACATAGAGCTGCAGAAGCTGAGCGACCTCCCCTCCGACGCGCCCAAATACCAGACGCTCTTCTGGAAAGTCCTCTTCGGCGACGGCGACAAGGTGGTGCTCTCAGAACTCGGCGACAAGCACACCGGGATAGCCGCCGCACTGCGCGCCCTGCAGAAGCACTTCAGGGGCAAACGCAGCCTCACGCGCCTGCACTGGCCTTCGCTGATAGCCGCGCTCTGCTTCCTCGCCAGCGGCGTGGCCGCCATCATCACGTCGGGAACGGTGAGCACCTGGGGCGAGTCATGTCTCTGGGTCTTCTCGTTGTTCATCTGGGCCGCTCCGCTGCTGCTGGTGGGCTTGCTGAGGATAGTCATTTCCGACTACGACATGATATCCAAGACGTGGCACCGCCTCATGCAGTACCTGACGATAGTGGTGCTGGGAGTGGCGGATGTGTTCTGCTACCATGCGCTCTGCTACAGTCCCTACGACACGCTCATGCCCGGCTGGGTCATGTACTCGCTGGTGGGTGCCGGCTGGCTGATAGCCCTTTTCAGCGGACGCATGGAGCGTGACTCGCGCTATAGGCAAGAGATGATGTCGCTGCTCCTGGGCTTCCGCGAGTTCATAGACAAGGCCGAGATGCCTATGCTGAAGGCGCAGGTGGACGAAGACCCGGCCTACTTCTACAACGTGCTGCCCTACGCCATGGTGTTCGGGCTTACCAAGAAGTGGCAGAAGCAGTTCAAGGACATTGACACGCCCGCTCCCGACTGGTACGAGTGTCACGAGGCTCAGCAGGGCATCACCTCCTACATGTTGTCGCAGAGGCTGGTGCACAACATGTCCACGTCGGTGAAGAACGCCATGGAGGTGAGCAGCCACGACCCCGACGGTGTCGGCAGCATCGGCTCGTCCCCCGGTGGCTTCTCCGGAGGTTTCTCCGGCGGCGGAGGCGGCGGAGGCGGAGTGGGGAGCTGGTAACGCTCCCGCAGTCTATCGACCGCACTATGAGGACCATTCTCTTTCTCTGCCTCTCCGCCGCGTTGCTCTGCGGCTGCGGAGAGGACTCGCGCCGGCTGCCGGCGTCAAAGGGCGCGCCGAGCGAGCTACTGCTGGTGGTGGACCGTGCCGTGTGGCAGAGCGACGTCGCCGACACGCTGCGGCGCATCACCAAGGGCGACGTGCCCGGACTGATGCAGCACGAGGACTACTACCGCACCATGCGTGTCTTCGCCGACCGTCTACAGCGCAGGTACACCACCATGCACAGCAAGCTGTATGTGAGAATCAACGACTCGCTGCACTCGCCACGCATGGGAGTGGCGCGCAACGTGTACGCCGTGCCGCAGATAGAGGTTCTGGTGGAGGCTCCGGACTTGGCTTCGCTTAGGCGGTTCCTGTCCTCGCATGCCGGAAGCATACGCGATGCCATAGACGACTTCCAGCTGGAGGCGCGGGGCGAGGCTCTGCGCCGCCACCACAGCCGCAAGGTGTACGCCGACCTGCGCAAGCACCTCGGCCTCGACGTGTACGCACCGTCCTGCATCGTCGCCACCAAGCTCGGCGAGGACTTCCTCTGGGGAGGGTCCAACCTTAACGAGAAAGACCAGAATATCGTCGTCTACACCTTTCCGTGGGAGAGTGCCGACATGCCGGACATGTCGGCCTGCCTGTGGAAACGTGACTCTGTGATGATGGAGAACATACCCGGAAGCCGTCCTGACCAGTGGATGGAGACGGTGCGCCACGACGGCGCGCCGGTGGCCGAGGGCAGGCTTCGGCGTACGGGCGGTGAGGAGGTGATGGAGATACGCGGCCTGTGGCAGATGCGCAACGGAGCACTGGGAGGCCCTTTCGTGTCACTGGCCAGGCTCGACACGGCGGCGCGCACGGTGACGGTGGCGGAAGGCTTCGTCTACTCGCCCGGAACGGACAAGCGCGAGCTGCTGAGAGAACTGGAGGCCGCCCTGCGCACCCTACACAAGGCGGAATGAACCGCCCACGGCGGGATGTACCAGCCCCTTCATCTCCAGCGAGAACATAAGGCCGCTGACTTTGGATATGGGAAAACCGCTTTTCGCCACGAGAATGTTGATGCCCACGTTTTCCCCTTGTTTCATATACGACATCACGTGTTTTTCATCTTCGGAGAGGTCCACGAACATCTCCTGCTGCACGCCGTTCTTTAGCGTCTCCTTGCGCTTCGCGTCAGTCTGCCATCCCATGGCGTTCACCAGTTGCGACGCGTCTTCCAGCATGCTGGCCTTGTTGTCGCCTATCAGCCTGTTGCATCCCTTGGAGTAAGTGTCGTACACTCTCCCGGGCACGGCGAAGACTTCCCTGTCGTAGTCGTTGGCTATCCCGGCGGTGACGAGCGCGCCTCCCTTGGCGGCACTCTCCACCACCACGGTGGCGTCGCTCATGCCCGCCACTATGCGGTTGCGCTGTATGAAGTTGTGCTTGTCTATCTTGGTGTGCGACGCGAATTCTGTAAGCAGTCCGCCGCAGGTGGTCATCCTGGAGGCGGTGTCGCGGTGCATGGTAGGGTATATCTGTTCCAGTCCGTGGGCCAGCACCCCTATGGTGGCCATCCCGTTGTCCAGCGCGGCACGGTGGCAGTGCACGTCCACGCCGTACGCCAGTCCGCTTACCAGCAGTATGTCCGGACAGAGGTCGTGCAGGTCCTTGACGAACCGTGCGCAGAAGTCCTTGCCGTAGCCGGTGATGTTCCTCGTGCCCACCATGCTGACGATGTGTCTCTCGTTGAGCGACGACGTGCCTCTGTAGTAAAGGACGGTTGGCGCGTCGGCGCACTGTGCGAGTCGTTTGGGGTATTCGTCGTCCGTGAAGCCTATAATCTGTATGCGTCCCTTCTCAGCGAACTCCATCTCCTGCTCTGCTCTTCCCAGATGCGCGTCCATGCCGGCCAACGCCTCCAACATGCGAGGGTGAACGGAAGGTATGGTGTCCTGTATCCGTCCTCTGTTCTCGTACACTGCCGTAGCGCTGCCGAAGGTCTCCAGCAGAGTCTTGCGGGCTATCAGTCCCACGCTCGGTGTAAGGCTGAGGGCTATGGCGTATAATGTCTCCTGGGCTGTCATGGCTGTTCGAAATAAGGGGCGAAGGTCTCGTTCAGCTCTTCGCAGTCGCTTAGCTTGCCGTTGATGACGCACACCGCGTCTATCTGGCACTTCACCACCATTTTCTCGTCGGGCAGGCGGAAGATGTCTTGCAGGAAGACGTAGCGTATGCCTTCTTTCTTCACCCGGGTCTTGCACACGAACTCGTCTCCGCTTCTGAGCGGTGTCTTGAAGGCGATGTTGAGCCGCGCCACCACGGTGTCTATGCCTCTGGCGTGGAGGTCGGCGAAGCTCACGCCTGCGCTGCGCAGAAACTCGTGCCTGGCGTGTTCCGTGTAGTGCTGGTAGTTGGCGTTGTTCACTATTCCCTGCAGGTCGCATTCGTAGTCGCGCACCTTCATCTTCAACTCATGTACGTATTCCATCGTTGTCTTTCTTTTTCCTTGTGTGTGGGTTTGCCGTCAGGCCATGGGCTTCACATCTTCAGGTATTCGTAGGCGAAGCGGCAGCGCAGGCAGTCCTTGCGGTCGCAGTATTCGCGTTTCAGTTGTATCAGCGCTTGGCTGTCCGCCGCGCTTGTCACTGTCAGTCCGCATTGTTTCCACTGCCTCACTATGTAGTTGTCCTCCGGCGGCAACTTCTCCAGCAGCGCCACGGCTCTCTGCTTGTGTTGTTCGCTGTTGTGCCTTATGCCGTAAGCGTACAGCAGCGGCACTATGGTGTTTATGGCCATCAGCCTTCTGCTCGCCGCTGACAGTCCACAGTCGGCGAGGGAGTCCATCACCCGCCTTGTGCCGTCCTCTTCTATCAGCGAGGCGAGTCCCGTCTTGCCGTCGTGGAACAGGCGGGCCATCTGCAGAAGTCGGGCGTGCGGGAAATTGTGCGGCCTGGTGCGCATGTATTTCCAGTCCTTCTCCTCCATGGTGGGTGTCAGCCCGAACTTGTGCGAGAGGAAGGCGAACTCCTTCTCCCATTTCTCCGCCGCTTCTTCCGCTCCGGTACGTCTTACGAGACCGGCCATTCCCAAGAAGAATGCCTCTATCTGGAACAGGTTGTCGCGGTGTTTGCCCGCCGCCTGCAGCGGTATGGAGCGCGCCCATTTCTCGAAGGCGTCCCCGTTGAGCCCGAACCCGAAGTTGCGGCTCATGGTCACGAAGGCCGCTTTCTCCCAGTCGCCCGATGTCTCGTCCACCCTCCGCAGCACCTTTTCCGCCCTCTCCTTCATCCTCTCGGTCAGCAGGGCGTCGGTCCACATGTGCACCTTCATCAGAGGTATGTACGGCACTTTGCGGTGGCAACGCGGGTAGTCCTCCGTCTTGCTCAGCTCCTCGTAGTTGCGGCAGATGTCGTCGGGTATCTGCAGCTGCACCTGCGGAGGCTTGTTGCCGCCGGAGGTCACCACGTCGCAGTCTACGGTCTGCGCCACGTGCAGGATGACGTTGTCGTACGCAGGGTCAGTGTCGTGGCGGTGTCTGTACCAGTCGGACGACTTGAGGTGCATCTCCACGTTGCCTGCCCACATCACGCCGTCCATGCGTATCTTGGCGTTGGCGAAGTCCGGCCCCTGGTCTCTGTTGTGTGTGCCGGGGTCTATAATCTCCACTTCTTTCCCGTCCGTGGTGTACAGGGTGTGCAGTGGCATGATTCTGTGCTTCCATATATAATGCAGCAACTTTTCCATGCGCCAAATATGCTGTAGGGCTTTATTTTTGTAGCAAAAGTAGCGATTTTCGGCGTAAAAGCATTACTTTTGTGCCCAAATTGTTACATACTGATATGAAAATAGCGTTGATAGGTTACGGCAAGATGGGCCGCATGATAGAGGAGATAGCTCTTTCCAGATCTCACGAGATAGTATGCAGGATAGACGTTGACAACCAGGAAGACTTCGAGTCGGAGGCTTTCGCCAGTGCCGACGTGGCCATAGAGTTCACCACGCCCTGGAGCGCGTACGACAACTACCTGAAGGCATGGAAAGCCGGCGTGAAGGTGGTGAGCGGCAGCACGGGATGGATGAAGGACCACGGCGACGAGGTGCGCAAGGCTTGCACCGAGGGCGGCAAGACCCTCTTCTGGGCCAGCAACTTCAGCGTGGGCATGGCCATCTTCAGTGCCGTCAACAAGTACCTGGCCAAGATAATGAACTCATTCGGGCAGTACGACGTGACGATGGTGGAGACGCACCACGTGCACAAGCTGGACGCTCCTTCGGGCACTGCCATCACTCTGGCCGACCAGATAGTGGGCGAGCTTGACCGCAAGCAGAGGTGGGGCTTGCACGAGACGGCGGACGGCGTGCTGCGTATCGACGACGTGCGCCGCGGCGAGGTGCCGGGCATACACACCATTAGCTATGACTCCCCAGAGGATCTCATCACCATCACCCACGACGCTCACAGCCGCAGGGGCTTCGCCTTGGGTGCCGTGTTGGCGGCGGAGTACACCGCCGTGCACGAGGGACTGCTGACCACAAGCGACTTGTTCAAATTCTAACCGCCGGACGCAGGCTCTTCACATCGGGAGACCCGCTTCCAGGACAGGTAAACACTTTAACATCCTTACGACAAAATGAAAATCAAGGCTACAAAGACAGAATGGGCCAAGACCATAGTCTACGGCGTTTTATATTTGGCGTTCCTCTACTGGGTGGACGCATGGTGGGGCGTGGTGGTACTGCCGTTCCTTTTCGACGCGTACATCACCAAGCTCATACCCTGGACATGGTGGAAAGACGCCGAGAACCCCTTGGTGCGCCTGGTAATGAGCTGGGTGGATGCCATAGTGTTCGCGTTGGTGGCGGTGTATTTCGTCAACATCTACTTTTTCCAGAACTACACCATACCCTCCAGCTCGTTGGAGAAGAGCCTGCTGGTGGGCGACTATCTCTTCGTCAGCAAGATGAGCTACGGACCGCGCGTGCCGCAGACGCCTCTGCACATGCCGCTGTGCCAGCACACGCTGCCGTGGGGCGGCAAGAGCTACATAGAGTGGCCCAGATGGAAATACAAGCGCGTCACGCCCAAGCCCGTCCAGCTCAACGACATCGTGGTGTTCAACTATCCCGAGGGCGACACCATCGTCACCAACATGCCTTACCAGACGGAGTACTACACGATGTGCTACGGGTTCGGCAGCCAGATATACCTCCAGGACTCGGGCTCTCTGCCCTGCATGGACAGCCTTAGCCAGATGGAACGCAGGCATTACTACGAGCGCATCTACTCGCTTGGCCGGCAGTATGTGGCATACAACGCCAACACGTTCGGCAAGATTGACTCGCGACCCGTGGACAGACGCGAGAACTATGTGAAGCGCTGCGTTGGACTGCCCGGGCAGACGCTGCAGATAAAGGACAAGGTGATGTACCTCGACGGCAAGGTGAACCCCGATGCGGAGAACGTGCAGTACAACTACCGCGTGGAGCTGTGCACCAGCACCCTGCCCGACGAGCTCGTCTATACCCTGGGCTTGAGCGGCAAGGACGTGCAGGAGATGTACCGCAGCGGCGTGATGCCCCTCACGCTCAAGGCGAAGGAGGAACTGGAGAAGCAGACCGACTACGTGGCCAGCGTCACGCCGGTGGAGAACTCCGACACCGAGGGACTCTATCCCAAGAACGCCTACACCGGGTGGACGTGTGACAACTACGGCCCCATCTGGATACCCAAGAAGGGCGAGAGCGTCCACCTCACGCTGGAGAACCTGCCGATATACGAGCGTCCCATCGCCGTCTATGAGGGCAACACCCTGAAGGTGGCCGACGACGGCAAGATATACATCAACGGCGAGCAGACCGACGAGTACACCTTCAAGATGGACTATTACTGGATGCAGGGCGACAACAGGCACTGCTCCGCCGACAGCCGCTACTGGGGCTTCGTTCCCGAGGATCACATCGTGGGCAAGCCCATTATCATCTGGCTCAGCACCGACGAGGACAGAAGTTGGTTCAGCGGCAGGCATATCCGCTGGAACCGTCTTTTCCGCCTCGTGGACAACATCAAGTAAGTGATGAGATGGTTCTCCCCTGTTGCTATCTGGCTCCAGTTTCCTGGTATCGCGCTCTCGCCAAAGAGTCTTCTGTGCAGGTGGAGGTCTGCGACAGTTACCGCAGGCAGACCTTGCGCAACAGGTGCCTTATAGACAGTCCGCAGGGAGTGCTGGCACTGTCGGTGCCCGTGGAGAAACCGCAGCCGGGGAGCCTGACCCGCGACATACGTGTCAGCGACCACGGCAACTGGAGGCACCAACACTGGAACGCCCTCAAGAGCAGCTACAGACAGTCCCCTTTCTTCGAGTATTACCAAGACGATTTCGCACCATTCTATGAGAAGAAGTGGGAGTTCTTGGCCGACTACAACATAGACCTTGCGGTGCTGGTGTGCTCGCTCCTCGGCATAGACACCGCGCTTTTCCCCACGCAGGAGTACAGTGGCGGCTCCGTTGACCTCGCCGCCGCTCCCGTAAAGCCATACTACCAAGTCTTCGCTCACAAGCACGGTTTTCTGGAAGGTCTCAGCATAGTGGACCTCCTCTTCAACATGGGGCCGGAGTCCCTCCTTCTGCTATGACGCTGCATCCGTTGCCGCCGTCGGCTTCCGGCACTCCTTCCCCGGAAAGGTTCACGTTTCCCTTTTGCTACACGCCCCATCCTCTGTGCGTCGCCGCCGCTGAGGAGGTGAGGAAGTACGTCCTGTCGCAGGAGCGGTGGGCCGTCGAGCTGCGCATGGGCAAGATGTTCGGCGTGCTGATAGTGCGGCATGGCGACGAACGCGGATTCTTGGCGGCGTTCTCCGGCACGCTGGAGGGCAAGACGCGCCACGCATATTTCGTGCCGCCAGTGTTCGACCTTATGGCGGAGGGCTGTTTCTTCCAGTCGGAGCAGAAGGTCATCTCCTCGCTCAACGTACGGATAGCGGACCTGGAGGCGCGGTTGCCGCACGCCGGCCTGCATGACAGGATGGAGGAGGAACTCTCGGCCTACCGCGCCAAGATGATGGTGGACAAGCAGCGGCGCGACGCCCTGCGGACCTCCCTGCCTGCCGCTGAGCTGGAGGAAATGCAGCCGGAGCTGGTGCGCGAGAGCCAGTTCCAGAAGGCGCAGTTGCACAGGCTGAAGCAGGAGTGGCGGCGCAGGATGGAGGACGAGGAGAACGCCGCTGCTTCGCTGAAGGCGGAGCTGGAGACATTGAAGAAAGAACGCAAGGAGAGGAGCGCGGCGTTGCAGCGGTGGCTGTTCCGCCAGTTCTCGTTCCTCAACGCCGACGGCGAGCGTGCCGACCTTGAGGACATATTCCGTCCTGCCGTGCCGCCGAGCGGAGCGGGCGAGTGCTGCGCCCCGCGCCTGTTGCAGGCCGCCTACCTCATGCAGGTGCGGCCACTGTGCATGGCGGAGTTCTGGGTGGGAGGCCAGCCGGCGGACTCGTTCCGACAGGACGGACACTTCTATCCCTCGTGCAACGCCCGCTGCAAGCCCATACTCCGGCACATGATGAAGGGGTTGGACGTGGACGCTAACCCACTGCTGCGCACTGCGGACGCTGAACTGGAGGTGGTCTGCCGCACGGAGGACATGGCCGTGGTGGGCAAGCCGCACGGCATGCTCTCGGTGATGGGCAAGGACGGACTGCCCAGCGTGCAGACGGAGGTGCGGCGGCTCTTCCCCGATGCTACGGGACCCATGATAGTGCACCGTCTGGACATGGACACGTCCGGGCTGATGGCGGTGGCTCTCACTCCCGACGCATACCGCCGCATGCAGGAGGCGTTCCTCCGCCACAGCGTGCGCAAGACGTACAGGGCGTTGCTGGAGCGGCCGATGACGGTGGGGCAGGAGGGCGAGATACGACTGCCGCTGCGGCCTGACGTGATGGACCGTCCCAGGCAGACGGTGGACATGCGGCACGGGCGTACCGCCGTGACGCGCTACTGCGTGGCGGACAACGTGGACGGGCACGCCTTGGTGCTTTTGGAGCCGGTGACGGGCAGGACGCACCAGCTGAGGGTGCACTGCGCGCATCCCGACGGACTGGGCAACCCCATCCTCGGCGACAGGCTCTACGGACACCCCTCCGACACGTACCTGCACCTGCAGGCTTACAGACTGGAAATAGAAGGAAAGGAATTCATATATGACAGAGACATTTGACATGCAGGGAGACGGCGAGAAGCGTCCGCTCCGCTGCCTTTTGGACGTACACACGCACACCGTGGCGAGCGGCCACGCGTACAGCACATTGCAGGAGATGGCCGCGGAGGCTTCGCGACGGGGACTGGAGGTTCTCGGCATCACGGAGCACGCGCCCGGCATTCCAGGCACGTGCGACCCCATATACTTCCGCAACCTTCACGTCATACCGCGCCACATGTACGGGGTACGGCTGCTACTCGGGGCGGAGCTGAACATACTGGACACCACGGGGCGCATTGACCTCGACGACACCGTGTACCCTCTCCTCGACATAGTGATAGCCGGCATCCACAGCCTCTGCTGGCAGGGCGGCACACGCGAGGAGAACACGCACGGCATGGTGGAGGCCATAGCCAATCCGTGGACGCACATCATCAGCCATCCGGGCGACGGTACGGCCGACCTTGACTTCGAACCCATCGTGCTGGCCGCCAAGAAGCACCACACGCTGCTGGAGATAAACAACAGTAGCCTCAATCCCGTGCGGCACAAGGAGCAGGCGTTGCCCAACAACCTGGAGATACTGCGCCTGTGCAAGAAACACGACGTGCCAGTCATACTCGGCAGCGACGCGCACATCTCCTTCTCCATAGCGGACTACGGTTACCTCTACCCATTGCTCCGCGAGACGGAGTTCCCCCTGTCGCTGGTCATGAACGACAAACCGCAGGAGTTCTTCTCCTACCTCGGGCTAGATACGAACCGCGCCGCACGGTAGGAGCGCGTCTCCGAGGCGTGACCCCACAGTCACGATGCAAAACTTTCTCTTTGCGAGGGCGCATTTCTTGCTCTGGCAAGCGTCTCCTTCGTCGCCGAGCGGACGCAAAT
>CAVHNA010000011.1:13522-25785 GCA_963637205.1 Bacteroidaceae bacterium | reverse complement strand
GGGTTCCTGCGTTGTTCTGGCCGCTGATGTTCACCGTTATAGTACCGTCCACAAAGGTGGTAAACGCTGCGGGAGTAACGCCCAAGGTGTTGGCTACCTTCTCAACGGTAATAATATACGACTTCGTGACAGCGGCATGCGCAGTGGTCTCGGGTTGTGTAAGGGTAACGGTACTTGTACCCTCCTTCACTGCTGTAAGTGTGATGACGCTTTCTTCTTTGGCGACGGACAACACCTCGGGGTCTGAAGACGTATATGTAAATCCGTCACCTTCGTCCTTCACGGTGATGGTATGCTGGTCTCCTACATATATGGTGGAGTTGTCAGCTGTCAGGGTAGTCGTAAAACTGGTCTCCTTCTTCGCTATGACATGGAAGACACGCTCTATGGAACAAGGGTTGTACTCGTCGTTACCGGCCTGCGAAACAGTAATGGTAACGTCGTCATTGTAGGGTGTCACACCTGTCACATCACCGTTTTCGTTAACAGTGAGCACAGCGTCATTACCGCTGGAGTAAGTAACCGCCAATCCACTGGATGCCGTAGCCGTGGCGGCACCGGCAACAGTAGTCCCCCGCACGACGTTCTTGTCGAAAGTAGAGGCGGTGAAGGTTAGAGTCTGGTTCTTCTTGAACCACGCATAAAGTGTAAGGCTCTTGGTAGAACCGACTTCCTCGTTGGTTATGTCGGTGGTATATGTTGCGTCGTCAGATGCCTTCTGCGTATGTTCGGCATCATAGTACCAGCCATGGAACGTACAGTCAGCATTAGGCGTAGCCGTGAATGTGGCTTGGGTGGACTTGCTCGTTTCCGTAGGCTCACCAATAACACTGTTCGCCACGGAAACGGATACAGTACCATGATCGTATATCTTCTGGGCATTGACACTGAAATAAAAGATAGGCTTAAAGATGGCATAGAGGCTCTTTTGTACCGTTGAGCCAGGAGAAGTGTTTGTTATAGTGGGTTTATACGGATTCAACGTTGACTCGTATGTCGTTGCGTCTGCTGTCGCACCCCAACCTGCAAAGACATACCCGGAGTTAGGCGTGGCACTGAATGTTGCAGTCTTAGACTCCGATGAATTTGTAGATACTATACTCGCATCCACGCTTGCCGTGGCAGATCCAAAAGCGGAGTTGTGGGGAGTCGCTGTGGCTGAGAAATAGTAGATGGCCGTTGATGAGCCTTTAACACTAAACGTGTTTACCGCACCATTCATTTTGAGTGTCACTGTTCCACTGTGAACACCTGGAGTAGAAGACGTATATGTGACATTTACCGAAGACTCTCCTGTTGCGCCGACGGTTGCCGACGACACCGTGAAATGACTGTCAGAGCAAGTGCCTGTCACTTGCTGATTGTAAGTGGTATTGTTATAGGAAAAGTTCGCCACTTTTGTCCCTGAAGCATTTATGCTCTGAGTGCCGAAGTCAATGCTTGAGGCTGTTGGCGTAATATTGGTGGCACGCGTGACTTTTACATTCCTGATATATCGTTTTCCTGTACTTCCTGTTTTCGCTTTTAGACGAATCTTCGTCGTTTCTTTAGGAATATCTACAGAGAATGATTGCCATGTATCTTTACTATTAAACTTTAGTTCCATCGCATCATTCCAATTCTTACCATCTGTGGAGTATTGGATATATGTGTTACCATCATTTCCAAATATACTAACCTTGGACCATTTTGCTTCAAATGCTAATGTCTTAGCAGAATTGCCAGTCAATGTATATTCATCCGTCTCATTCGGAGCTGTGAAAGATCTTTCGCCAGACACATCCAACACATAGCTTGTACTTTCTCCCCATCCCCACACGTTCATCCCGCTCCCGAGTAGTGTCAGGAGTGTCAGCATCAGAGCTCTGTATATCAGTGTTCGTTTCATTTCTCTTTTGTTTTTAGCGGCTCTAGAGTTACTAGAAGTTCTAGAGATTCTAGACTTTCTAGAGATTCTAGGCCAGCTAGTTTTTCTAGACTATCTAGGCTTTCTAGAGGCCTTAGCTTCCCCTCTTATTTTTCTCCAGCTCTGCTTCCAGTTGGGCGACTTTGGCTTTTAGGGCTTGTATCTCTTGGGCTTGCGCCTCTATGGCCTTTTTCTGGGTCTGTCTGTATCCTTGCCTCACCGCCGTCATCCTCTCGGAGAGTCCTCCGTTTTCTTTGAATTCGTTCTCCAGCTTCTCCAGCCAAGAGAACATCATCTTGTCTACCTGCCGACAGAGGGTGATGGCGAGATTGGCCAGTTCCTCGTCCGTGGCTTTGTCCAGCAGAGGCAAGTAGTCTTCCTTTCTGTTGTGCTGTCTGCAGAAGTTCAAAAGCTGGGCATACCGTTCATGCTCCTTTGTCCAACAGACCAGATGGCGTGAAGAGAGATAGTCGCCGTAGTCCGCCTGCAACTCTTGCAGACTCGAACGAGCCACGTTGAGCAGCTTTATCTCCATCTGCGTGGAGCTGACACCGTCCGACATGCCCTCCACTATGTTCTGCTTCCCCGAGCGTGCCGCCTGCACCATCTGGTCAACAGTCCTGTCACCAATCTTCAGATACCTGTCGGTGAAATGCTTGGTGAGCAGATAGAGCACGTCCGTCTTACGGTAGAAGTAGAGGTTCTCCCAGTTAGTCTGCTTCCGCAGGATGGAGGTGGGCTTCATGGGAGTCTGAGATATTTTAGAAGTTCTAGATTTTTCAGAGTCCTCTTGGGGGCGTTGAACTCTCTGGTGTGTTCTCCTTCTCCTATTTCTATCAGCCAGTCAGTGATGGCCTTGGCTGTCAGGTTTAAGGTGTATGTCTTGCCGGCTTCTACCGTCATAGTGCCGTCTACTCCGGCTGACGGAATGTCGGAGACATGGGAGCCTGACTTGGCTGTGGCCTTTATGTTGAACTTCGCCTTACCGTCGGAGGGTATCATCAGATATGCCGTGCCATCAGCGTTTAGCGAGACGGTGCGGTCTGTGTCGTCGTTGAACGTGACCTCCGTCAGGTCATAGAGGCCTGAGAAGGTCTGGTCTACGCATAGCTTCACCTCGGCGTTCTGGGGACTGCCGAGGTCTATGCTCACAGCCACAGACCCTCCTACGCTGAGGTCGAAGGTCTGTGATGTGCCGTTATAGTAGGCAGTGCCGTTGCCAGAAACGGCAGCTGCCCTGTTGTCTGCGATAATGGTATAACTACCTGCTGGAATGATGCAACTGTTGTCATCCTCTAACGTTATCTCCTTGTCCGTTACAGTGTTTCCGTCCACGTCAGTGCCGTTGAGCGAAAAGACATATCCGGAGAAGTCCGTCAATGTCTGCTCGGCACGAGTGCCCACCTCTATGAAAGGTTGGGCATCGGACACACTGACCACGATACGTCCTGTAGCCTTTTCCGCATCGGGCATCACCTCCTCACTCTGGCATGAGTAGAGAGCCGCCGCCATACAGACTATGGAAAGGAAAGATGTTAGTTGCTTCATCAAATCGTGAATGTCGGTTGATTATTCTGCTTCCTCGCCAGTGACAGCGTCAATAGTTGTAGTAGTAGTTCCGCCTGCGGCGAACTCGTCGTTATAAGTAACAGTAAGAGTAATGGAACCGTTCTCGTTAGACACTACATTAAGTCCATACTCTGTTGCTGCCGCAGGAGTTGATATTGTTTTGGTTACAGTCTTCGTTACACTCTTGAATGTATAGTTGACAGTATAACTGATTTCCGCATCTGCATAATAATACGCTGTCTTACCACTTTCAGAGAAGGCGTAGGAGCGGCTGGTATTTTCTCCACTCTGAGTAGTGCTGATACCTGTTATTGTAAGATCTGTAGTGTTTGTCCATGTGGCCTTTACTCTACAGTTCTTCGCTTTGCCACATTCAATAGTCATTTCGTTTGCGCCCTTTGAAAGTTGCTTTGTCGCACTTCCCTCGTAATAGGCGTCACCTGCTTCTGACTCTGGCATAGCCGCAGCCAGACTCGCATAGTTAGATACCTTGACAGTCACTTCATCGTTGGCCTGGAACTTTTTGCTTCCAACCTCACTTGCTTTTATGGTCTCTGATGATTCCTCTTTTGTAACTACAGCAGTCCACGAAGCCAAGTCAGTAACAGTTTTATCACCTTCCGCTCTCGTCCCCACGGAAATCTCGTCGTTGTTAGATACGTTGAGGTCGATGGTCGCGCTGCCTGTCCCTATGGGCTGGAACATGTCCACCTCGTTGGAGCATGCTGTGAACGCTGCGGCAGTCAGCACAGCGCACATTGAAATGATAGTCTTTTTCATCATAAGATAATTTCTGTGTTTGTATGTTCGTTGTTTATATCTCTTTACTCTATCTCTATCTCCGTCTTCACAGTCTGGAAGGTGTCGTCGTAGGTGACGGACAGTCCCACCGTGCCGGTATCTGCCGAACCGCCCGACTTCACGTTGACATCCTTCACCTTGGCGGGTTCCAGTTCCAGAGTTTTCTCCGTCACCTGTTCTCCGTCCTTCTCCACCGTCATCTGCACCTGCAGCACCTCACCCTGCGCCACATTGAAATACGCCGTGCGAGAGGAGGTGGCTGAAAGCGTCCTTGTACCGCATGTCAGGGTGACGGTACATCCTTCCACGCCCTCTTCCATGTTCACCGCCACGGCGGCGTTGGCCACACCACAGGCCACACCCACCTTGGTGGTCTTGCCTGCCTGTATGCCGAAGCTCTTGGACAGTCCCGTGAACCTCTTGGCTCCCCATCCGTCGTTCATGGACTCCGCGTCGTCTTCGCTGATATTCTCCACGAATACCTTGTAGCCGTAGCCTGCTGGGAAGGTGAGCGTACCCAGACTGCCGAGCAATATCTGGCTGTTTACCAAGTCCTCCCCTTTGTACAGGGTGACGAGGAACAAGTCCGCCTCCTCCTTGGTGATGGTGGTAGTGGTGGAAGAGGCGCGCGTGTTACTGCCCTGGAGCGACACAGCGATACTACCCTCGCCTCCGTCGGCAGGGGTGAACTGTATATCCTTCTCGCTACAACCTGTCACCGACATCAGACTCAGACAGAGACAGAGAAGGAGGAAAACACCTGTGCGCTTATACCTCAATGCCCTCATCTTCATGTTCCATATTGTCTGTGATGTCTATCTCTATACCTCCTGTGGAGAGGTCGGTGGAGTAGATGTATTTGACGTTGTACCGCTTGCCAGCCTCCACATCGGGGTAGTCTATGAGCGAGTGGCGCGATGTCTTGCCGTCTGTGTTGGTGGCCTGCAACTGATACTTGAAGCCTTCCGCATCCACGCTGAAATACGCCGTCGCACCCTCTTGCTTCAGCTCCACGGTACGGTCGCCGCACTTCACCGTAAAGGTCTTGGACGTGAAGAGCAGGTCAAACTTGTCCGGCAGACTGAACGTGACGGCGTAGTTGGTCATGGGAACCTTATAGGTGCAGTAGACCGTCTCGTCCTCCGACACCGACACCGTGGTGTCGCCGTAGAAACAAGCCGCCCCTGCCCCGTCGTTGTCTGTCTGCCATGTCTCTTGATTGTCGGTGTACGACTTCACCGTGTACACCTCGCCAGCCTCCAGCTCTATCTTGTCCGGAGCGGTGCCGGCATCGTAGTGTCTGTACAGAGTGCCGTCCGACTTGTACAGCTCCAGTACAAGGTCACTGTCCACGGCACGCGTCACGACCCGAGGCGATTGCCCCGTGCCCACGTTGAGCACCAGAGTGCCTTTGCCTGTCGTGGGCTCGCGGAACTCTTCCTGCGTACAGGAAGCGAGCGACAGAGCCATCGCTATATATATTATACTATAATGTATAGGACTTTTCATTTCCCGTACTTGTATGTCAGTGAGTATATGCGGCTGCACGTCTGTCCGGAGCCGTAACTGTTGTTGGCCTTGGCCTCAGTGACCGCTGAGCCGGTGGTGAACTGCGCCGTGTCCGTGTAGTAGTGGTCTTTGGAGTTGAACGCTCCGCCCGAGGACTTCTCGCTGAAGTAGCTGTTGCCGCCGAAGGAGAGCGTGAGCACCGTGGATATGGTGGCACCGTGCATCATCACGTCGTACGGAGCTTCTATCTTCACGCCTGCCGGTACGGCGAACTTGCTGCACGTGATGTACTGCGGCTGCGAAGTGGTGTTCTGTCCCAGACGCACACAATCCTTGTTATTGTTGTTTCCGTCCCAGTTCACAGTGCCGTATCCCGACCAGTCGCCTTTGCTGGGAGGAGTCCAACTTGCAGGGAGACCTGTTATGTAGACCTCGTGCTGCCCCGAGACGTTCGCCTTGTCAAATGTCACACTGCCTACGAGAGCGTAGCTGTCGAACTGCGGTGCCTTGTCGCTCTGGTTCTGGTATGTGAACACCACGCCGTTCTTGCCTCCAGCTACCGTGGCGTCCGACAGAGCCGTTCCGCCGAGAGAGGCGCTTATGTTCTTGCTGTACTTGCCGTTGTTCCACAACGACGACGCTATGTTCACGCTCACCACAGGACTGTACACCGTATAGGCGTCGCAGGCGTTGGCGGCATCCACGTCGCCTGCCAGATACTTACTGTATGATGTATAGGCGGAGGCTGTGACCTTGAGGCTGGGGTTGGACACCGTGAAGGTACGCGACCCTGTCTTCATGCTCTCCTCTCCGCTCGTAAGATAGAACGTCGCTTTGTATTCCCCTGCCGGCATATACACCCATCCGTCGGCATTGTCGGAGCAGGCGGACACCAGTTCGCCGCTGCCTTCCACAGAACGGTACGTTACGGCACCGTCCGTATCGGTTACGTCCACCTTCCATGTCATGCCCGGGTAACTGTCGGTAAAGGTTATGTCCGTCCCTTGCAGATTACCGTTGGCATCGTAACTGTGCACAGGCTTCACCTGCGGAATGGGTAGCCACGAGAGAGGGATGGTCTCCTCCATGGTAGCTTCCTCCACCTCCACCTTAGAGATGTCTATCACCGTTGCGCTCTCGGGGTTGGGCAGAGTGAGGGTCACTATGGCGTGGTCTGCGGCGTTGAAGGCAGAAGGGAAGGTGCTTTCGCTGACATCAAGCTGTGTGCTGACCTTACGACCGTCGGCTTTCAGCGTACCTGCAAACACCAGCTTCACGCTGCTGCCGCCTCTGAAGTAGACGCTCCTCGACGAGGCGTAGTTGGGAATCTCAGCATAGTTGTCACCTATATGTACCTGCAATGAGTAGGTCTCGTAGAACTTGCTGAAACGCGCGTTCTCCGTCTCGTCCTTGCCGAAGCGTGCCGACACGAGGGCGTTCGCCACCCTGCATGTGACGTTAGCCTGCGCCACCTCGTCTTCTTCCACCGACACCGACGTGCTACCCAAGTAATAAGGTGCGTCCACACCTATGACGGGGTTGGAACCGTAAGACGCTGCTACGGTGTATGTACCGACAGGAAGTGTGATGTCCGAATCGGTATAGGGACTGTCGTACACCTGCGTACCGCTGGCGTTGGTTATGCCCACGCGGAATCCCGTGGCTTCGGGTTGTCCCAACTCCGAGGGCGTGGAGCGTGTGACTACCGTCGCGGCTATGCCTTCCAAGCGGACACGGAGCGTTCCGGCGGACATGGGGGCTATCTCCTCGTTGCTGCAAGAGGAGAAGGCCAGCAGCAACAGTGCCACCAGTGCCGTGTACTTGTAATATGATGTCTGCAATAATCTCATTGACAATGTCTGTTCCTGTTTATTCGTAAAGCAAACGCATATCGTCCAACTGCAGCAGGCTCTCGTCGCCTCCTATGAAGTAGTCGCCGTACTTGCTGCTTGACGCCACTACCATGATATACTTGGGTACACGGTCGGTGTGCCTGTAGTTGAGGGTGAGGGTTTCCGTTGTCCACTCCGTCACGTCCTCGCCCTTCGTCATCTGAGCGTACGCTATCACGTTGTCGTCGGTAGGACTGAAGAGCTGCAGCTCGCTGGGACGTGTCTTTATCACCAGAGGGTATGTGACACCGTCGTACACCTGCTCGCTCTTGTCACCTATCAGCGCCACGTACACCTGACACGAGTCTGGCTTGCCGCGCAGGCCGTCGTACGTGTCGCGGGTGATGTACTTGCTGTAGTTGTCGTCCCACTTGCCGCCACCTCTGTTGACGGTGGACGTCTTGTACTTGTAGTCAAAACGCAGCGCCGTGGGGAAACTGTCGAAAGGACGTCCGAAGCTAAGTACTCCGTTGGTGCCGTCCGTCTTCAGGTACGACCCGGTGAAGACGTTCCCGGCAGCGAACTTGATGACAATGAACTTGGACTGTAGATTGGCGTACGTGCGACTGCCGTCCGTTCCGTACGTGCTATTGCTGGCTCCTACTGTGGTGGCCCCCCGGTTGCCAGAGTCCCAGTAGCTTGACCCACCTTCCGCCCATGGGCAATAGAGAGCCTGCTTGCCACTGCCCTCTATGTGCCAGGTGTCGAAGCTGCCGTTCTCCAGTTGCAGTGCCTTGGCGGTGGTGAACTCCTGTGTGGAAGAGACGGAACCGCTCGCCTTGACGCGACACTCGTATGCGGTACCCGGCTCAAGGGGTTTGACGTTGGCCGTGTACGACACGTCGGAGCACTCCACCTGTTCTTCCGGCAATGCCGTCCATTCCAGTGTACCTGCTTTGCGGTACTCCACCGTGGGCACCACGCCGCTCTGCTTGTGTCCGCTGACATGTGCCGACACCGCATAGGGGAACACCTCCGCCGTTACGCTTTGGCTCTCGTCGGCTTTGTAGATGTAGACATACCAGTCCGTCGCAGTCTTGCTACAGTATTCCTTCACACTGTACTTGCGTCTCATCCGGAAATCCTGCACCGTGCCGGTAGGGTCCGGGGTCACCGTGCCGTGTATTCCACCGAGGGTGAATTTCTCCACCTTCACTGCGTTGAGGTTGTGGTCCGCCGAGACGTACACCAGCACGTTACGGTTGACGGTGTCTATGACCGCCGCTCCCACTTGTCCTTCCACCACCACCTCGCGCTTCACGGCTTGGCGTACCGTCACCTGCCATCTGTACCTCTGGTATGTGGTGAGCACGAAAGTCCGTGGTGTGGAGAAGTCCATCACGGGTGTCGAACCGCATGCCGGTATGAAGCTGTCAAGCTCTTTCACACCTTCCGCAGTCTCCACGCCTATCTCGGCGTCGTTGGACACCAGCACCTTCTCCAGCTTTACCTTGTCGACGGGGGTACGGTCGTCCACATAGACCTCCACGGTGCGTTTGTCTTTGTCTATCCGCGCCGCGGCGAACGTCTCTCCGTCCTCACCGCACTGTCCCGCAACCTGAAAAGCCGTAATCTCCGACTTGACGAGAGGCAGAGGCAGGTCGTCCTTGATATCGCACGACATCATGAACAAGGCTGAAGCCATGCAGACGGAAATATACTGAACACCTCTGGATAGCGTCATAGATAGAATGTCATTCCTATGTTTACACTGAAGAGGTTGAACTTGAAGTTGGCGCCTCCGTTGTTGCTCTTGCCGTATTCATACTCCGTAGACCCTGGGTGCAGGTTCTTGTACTTGCTCCATTTGTAGTCCACACCCAGCACGCCTATGGAAGCCTCCACGGCGGCGAAGTTGGTGACGAAGCAGCACACACCGGGTGTAAAGCCCAGCTGCACCGTGTTCACCTTCTCGTAAGTGCCGTCAAGGGTGTTGATGTCCTTGTCCTCATCACGCCGTCCTGTACTGTTCTTGCCGCTGGCGTGTGCGTATGTGGCGCGTATCTCGCTGAAGAATCCCATTATCTTGCTGCCGAAGAGCGACATGTACGTGCGCATGAAGACGCTGCCTGAGTGCTTGTGCTCAAGGTAGTAAAGGTCTTCGAGGCTGATGTTGAAGTCCTCGCCGAGGTCTAGGTCAAGGTTGCCGAGGTAGAAATAGTTGCGGCTGTAGTTGTAGCGCATACCTATGGCTATGTTGTTGGCCACGAAGTACCCCACGGCGGGCGACACGCTGAAGATGTGTCCGTCCATGTTGAGGTCTTTCAGCACCAGGAGGTTCTCGTTGTCGTTGTCCCACGACCTGTAGTTGACGGTGGCTCCCATCATCCAGATGCCTTTGGGCACGAACACCGTCTTCATGGTGTTGCGGTCTATACGCTGTATGTGGCGCTTGTCGGTGAGTCTCTCCTGGTAGAGGGTTCTCACGCGGTTCTTGGAACTCTTGCCGTCTGTCAGCATGTCCTCGTACGTGGGTCCCGACTCAGGCACTTCCTCGTCGCCATAATATTGCGCCAATGCCGCTGCAGGCATGGTAGCCAGCAGCAGCATCAACGCAAACGCTTTTTTATGGTAGTTCTTCATTATTTCACTGTTGGTTCGCCATATTCGAATGAGAAGTCGTCAAGCAACAGCTTGGATGAGTCGCTTCCGTAGAAGTAGTCTCCCCAATGGCTTGAAGAGCAGACGATAAGCATGTACTGAGGCTTCGTCACGGTAGAGTAGTAGGTGAGAGGTATCTCAAACGACTTCCATGCTGCGTCAGCCGTAGACTGCGTCAGTTCGCCGTATGCCACTACACGCGAGTCGTTCTCCCAGTCGAGCGAGGTGCTCATCTCATAACCGTCATCGTTGGATGCGTTGGCCACGCTGAGACGCTCTGTGAGCAGTGCACAGAAAATCTGGCACTCGTCGTTCTCACCCTTTGAATGTACGCCTGATACGTTGGGCATGGTGCCGCGGTTGATAGCACCCGGCGTGTACTTCATGTATCCCTTCAGTGACGTTGGACGCGAAGTGAAGGGCACACCCCACCTCAGCTTGGCACCGCTTGTGCCTATCATCCCCACGAAATCACCCGTGAAGAGGCTGGCTGCGGCGAACTTGATGACCACGTACATGGATTGCAGCTGTGCCGAAGTGCCATTGTATGCGCCGTCCGTGATACCTGTCGTTACGTTGTACTTGTCACCCATAAGCTCCGCTGAGCCCTGGTTACTGCTGCTCCAATAGCTGCCGCCCTGTGCGTTCGGGCTCCACACGTTACCGTTCTTGTACCAGTTCTCGAAGCCGCTGTTCTCTATGCCTTCCTGTGCTTCGGTGGAGAACTTGGTCTCGTTGCTGTTCACGGTGTTGTCGGTGTCCTCGTAGTGGAACCTGTACGTATACGCCGTTCCAGCTGCAAGGCTACTGAGCCTGTATGTGTACGTGTCGTTGTCGCCCTTCGTGAGGGAAGACGCAGGTATGCTTGTCCACTCTTCGTCAGCCTGTTTCTTCCACTGCAGACTGAGGTTAGCCTCGTCAAACGAAGATGTCTTGGCGGAGACTGCGCAGGTCAAGTCAGCGAAGTTGCTCCATGCGTTGGCTGTCTTGGTCTCCAGGGCTATGGAACTCTTGCGAGGTATCTCTATCTCGTATGTGTAAGACTGCGTAGCGTCGTCGGTCTTCACTGTTACGCCTCCTATGGAACCCGCGTCAGCCACCTTATAAGTGATGATGTAGTGGTCGCGCGCCTTCACGTCCGTGATGTCCTTGCTCATGGAGTAAGATGCGCCGCTTTTGTTTGTTACTGCGAGGAAGAAGTTAAGGTCTCCTACGGGGAAATAGGCAGAACCTACCGTGGTGAGACTGAACACCTGTGCGCTCACCCCACTGATGGAAGACGTTATGACACACTTGGCCTCAGAGAAATATGTACGGAAGTTGTCGTCATACTTCACCGTCACCTTCACATTGGCCTGGGTCAGCACCAGACTGGCCTGAGTCAGAGTCTTAGCGGACACGGTAGCCTTGGTGGTACCCACATAATAGGGTGCGCCGAAGCCCGAGTTTGAGCCGTCCCAGTTGGCTGACGAACCTGTGATGGTGTATGTACCCGGGGCAAGTATAATGTTTCCCTTCAGGGCATCGTCGTTCATAGCGTCGTCACTCTCCAGCACTGTCTTGCCAGTGCTGTCCGTTATCTTCAGGGCGATGGTCTTGGCATTGTAGCCCGACGGCACGGCGGTAACCGCTTTAGTATTGGTGGAAACCAATGTGGTGACATCCAGTTTCAGATAACCCATCTCTTGGGTCAAAGCCTCATCCATCATGTCGTTTGTGCAAGAAACGGCGAAAAGCGAGAGGCACAGCACTAACAATATTGAATATATCTTTTTCATCGTGTATCTACTTCGTAGTTGTTTGTATATGTTGTCGCACACGTGTTTACTGGATGGTTATCTTCAGCTTGCCTTCTTTCGTTGCACCGTTCATGTCAGTTACCACGAGATTGAAGGTATGTTCTCCCTGAAGCACTTGCAAGAAGCTGAAGAAGTTGCCGATGGGGAACGTGTATTCCGTGTCACCCTCCGCAGGTACGCTGAGAG
>CAVHNA010000011.1:0-13481 GCA_963637205.1 Bacteroidaceae bacterium | reverse complement strand
AGGTACACTTAGAGTTTGACCAAGGTCGCTAAAGAGAGACACCACCGACTGGTTGCCGACAATCTCAGCACCATTGATGAAATCCACACCGTATTGCTTGGCAAGGTCTCCGAGAGAAGTTACCATTTCCTCGCTCGTGGACGCTATGCTCACCTTTATG
Organism: Bacteroidaceae bacterium; assembly: GCA_963637205.1. Taxonomy (GTDB): domain Bacteria; phylum Bacteroidota; class Bacteroidia; order Bacteroidales; family Bacteroidaceae; genus Physcousia. Next base: position 13,321 of record CAVHNA010000011.1, on the reverse strand, counting down.
CTCTTCAGGCCTGAAGTAGCTGCTATGTACGTGTCGCCGAGAGAAGCGTCTACGCTGGATGCTCCAAACACAGGGAAAGCGATGTCGGCAGGAAGGTTGAGAGTGATAGCATCATCGCCTGTGTCTGGTGTGTCAGGATCCGGGTTGACATCCGGTGTGAGGCTGGAAACATCCACCACGTTCACGTTCACGTTCTCGTTGGTCTCTGTGAATGTAACGTCAGCATTGATAGTGACCTTGGTGACACTGCCCTCTGTGGACTCCGTGGGCTTGAAATTGAGTTTGACGGCATCTCCGCCGCAGAAGTTCTCGCGGTCATCGTCGTAGCTCTCGTCGGCCTGGTCCTTGGTAAGCACGTAGCGTGCGGCTATGGTAGTGCCCTCGGCTGTGGTGCCGCGGAAGTTGACCGTAAGCTCCTTGGCGCCGTCCTCACCGAAGTACCAATATACTGAATTTGTACTGTTGTTGGTGAACGAAAGCACCGTCTCGCTACCGTCGCTGACCGTTATCTCCCATGTGGAGAAGACGCTGGCAAACTCCGTGTCATAAGCGACGGTGATAATGCTGTTCTGCATCTTGCAGACAACCTCCACCTTAGACGTTATGTCCTTCATTATCTCCACGTCTGTCTCGCCAGAGTAGTATGCCTCGGTCATCTTCTTCTTTATGGCTCCCGGAGTGTGGCTCTGCACCACGTAGTTACCCACGCCGAGTTTTATGCTCGAGGGCACCTCGGCTACAGTGTTGTACGACTCCACCTGCTTGCCGGACTCGTCCAGTATCACCACAGGGAAGTCCTCCACTTCAGCCACGGTTCTTGTTGACTCGGGCTTCACCATATCTACACTCAAATCCATGGTGCCGTATGCACCGTCAGCGAATTTGGCATCCAGTTCCTCGTTGGTACAGGAAGTGAAGGCTGCCAGCCCCATTACTCCCGCGAGGAATGTATTGTATAACTTCATATTCGTCTTGTTTATGTATATATATTATAATGTATATGTAATCCGTGTCCTGTCCGTGTCATCAGATCCATGTCACGGGCACCGACCACTCAATGTTCTTGTCGTTGGTGCTTTCGTCTATCGTTATCACGACTTTCAGGCCTCCGTCCGTGGTGGGAGTGTAGTTAGGCGTGATGGTCAGCTTGTGCGCCTTGTTGCGCTCCAGCGTCAGAGTGCCTGTCACCTCTCCCTCCTTGGATGTAGTGCCGTCCTTGCTGTTGAGGTACTCGTCCTTGGTGGTAAGTTTGATGGTGTAGTTGATGGTCTCGCCGCCTTCCTTCAGGGCTACGTACCATGGGTCTTTGTCGTCCTTCGCCCATGTGCATGTGGACGTTCCCATAGCTGCCGTACCGGAGTATGTTACACTGTAGTCATCAAAATATGTAGCCATCTTTGAGTCGAAGGCTACTGACAGCTTGCCGCATGTGGGAGCGCAGTCTACGTTCACCTGCTCTTCCTTGTTGGCCTTTATGGTAAACACCGTAGAGCCTGTCATCAGGAACTCGTCGCGCGAGAAGGCGTGCTCCTTGCCGTATGTGGCCTCTATCCTGTATGACCCTATCTCCAGCTTCTTGGGCAGCTGGTTGTCAATCTCGCTGTATTTGCACTCCAGCAACACGTTCTCGTTGGAGGTGTTGACGAGCTTGACGTCGTAGTTGGCGGCATTTTTATAAGTATCCTCACTCAAGGATCGGGTAATGCCTTCGAACTTGGCGTCGGCATCCAGTTCAAACGAAACGCTTCCGTACCCTGCCTCCTGAACGGGCTTGATGTCTACGTCCTGTTCGTCCGAAAAGCATGAGCACAACATGGGCATCACGCCTACCGTCATGCAGATTAAGATTTTCTTCACTTTCATTTGCTTTTTTATTTGTTGTTTAATCTAATTTCACCTGTAATTTCCGAACGCAAAGGTACACGTTTTGCGCGACTAAACAGACAATGATTTGGTACAAACCGCCCATTTACCGTGAAAAAGCGGTAAAATACCGATATTTCATCGTGCCGCGGCGTGCATAAATCACAGGAACAGTGCCCATACACATCTTTTGCCAACTGCACCCGGCATCGCATGACTTATCTGCGTATGGGCACTCTGTCGGGAACAAAATTAAAATCTGTGAACACGATTATGAATATCAGATTTTATCCGTATCTTTGCAGAGTCTTGACAATGTCACGAATATTCACCCATAAACCATAAAACGTTGCTTCTATCATGACAGTCACCCTCGTTACCCTGGCCGTAGCGGCCATCCTGTTCGCCTCCAACAAAATTCGCCCCGACATAGTGGCTCTGTGCGCCGTAATAGTACTTCTGATGTCCGGCATACTCACGCCCTCGGAAGCTCTGGCCGGCTTCGCCAGTCCTGTGGTGGTGATGATGGCTGGACTGTTCATAGTTGGAGGCGGCATACTGAAGACGGGGCTTGCCAAGACCATCGGCTCCAAGATGATGAGTCTGGCAGGCGACTCGGAGACCAAGCTCTTCCTTCTGGTGGTGCTCTCCACGGCAGGCATAGGGGCGTTCGTCAGCAACACAGGCACGGTGGCCCTGATGCTGCCCATCATAGTGTCCATGGCGACAGGGTCGGGAATGAACGCACGCCGACTACTGATGCCCTTGGCGTTCGCCAGCTCCATGGGAGGTATGCTCACGCTGATAGGTACGCCGCCCAACCTCGTCATAGACGGCACGCTCCAGGAGATGGGATACGGCCAACTGTCGTTCTTCTCGTTCTTCCCTGTGGGAGTGGTGTGCATAGTGGTAGGCATAGCGGTGCTGATGCCGCTCACGAAATACGTGTTCGGCAGGGACAAGACAGGCGGCGACGAGAACAAACGGAAGAACAAGTCGCTGCGGTCGCTGATAAGTGAATACAACCTCATGGACAACGTGTCGCGCTGTACGGTGGGACGAGGGTCTGACGCCGTGGGACGATCTATAGGCGAACTGGACATAAGGCAACGCTATGGACTCACCGTGCTGGAGGTGAGGAAGGAACACTACAACAAACGCAGCGTGATGCGCGACATCACGCAGAGCATGGCCACGTCCGACGTGCGCATCAAGGCGGGTGACATTATATATATATCCGGCAAGCCGGAGCAGACGGCTCTCTTCGCCAAGGACTACGCCCTGACTGTGGAGTACGGCACCGGAGGCATGAAGTTCTACGACATAGGCATCGCCGAGATAGTGCTCCTCGAGGAGTCCAAGTTCATAGGCCTCAAGCTCTCCGAGTCAGGCTTCAGGTCTAAGTTCAGCATCAACGTGCTGGCGGTGCGCAGGGGCAAGGAGTACATACGCGAGGGACTCGCCGACTTGCGCATGCAGGGAGGCGACGTGCTGCTGGTGCAGGGTACGTGGAGCAACATAGGACGTATGTCCAACGACGAGGAACACTGGGTGGTGCTGGGCCAGCCTCTGGAGGAGGCCGGCAAGGTCACGCTCGACTACAAGGCTCCCCTTGCCGCACTTATCATGATAGGCATGGTGGCCATGATGGTGTTCGACTTCATACCCGTGGCTCCCGTCACCGCAGTGCTCACAGCCGCCGTGCTGATGATACTGACCGGGTGTTTCCGAAGCGCGGAAGCGGCGTATGACACCATCAACTGGGAGAGCATAGTGCTGATAGCCGCCATGCTGCCCATGTCCACGGCACTGGAGAAGACCGGAGCATCGGCCATGGTGTCGCAATATCTGGTGGGCAGCATCGGCAGCATGGGACCCACGGCACTGCTGGCCGGCATATACTTCACGACCTCTCTCCTCACCATGTTCCTGTCCAACACCGCCACCGCCGTACTGATGGCTCCCATAGCCTTCGCCACGTCCGTGTCGGCAGGGGTAAGCCCCGTGCCCATGCTCTTCGCCGTGGCAGTGGCGGCAAGCATGTGCTTCGCCTCGCCGTTCTCCACACCGCCCAATGCGCTGGTGATGAAGGCCGGACACTACACCTTCATGGACTACGTAAAAGTCGGCCTGCCGCTGCAGGTCATACTGGGCATCGTCATGACCATAGCCCTGCCGCAGATCTTCCCGTTCTGAATAATGTGAGATGGGGCAACGTATGTTTGTTTTAGACAACAGGAATGGTTAGCAAGACTTTCTACCGTTACATCTGGCTTCTGAACATTATGAAGAAGAGAAAAAAGGACCAGAATCGTAGTAACGAGCTTGCCAAGAAATGTGCGGTAGAATCTCTCAAATTCTTGACGCACTACGGCCTTAAAAAGATGGGGTATGATGAAAAGGACGTTATGCACGAGATTGCAGATGCGGAAATCGGCCTCATCGCTGAATTGGACATCACTCGAGATATCCTGGACATAAAAGACCTCGCAGAAGGAGTCAAAAGAGACCTGGGGGTTGAACCCGCACCCGAAAAAGGAGATTTCTGCGGCAGCGCCGTTGCCACTGCACTGGGCTTCGCAAGAACATCAAACACAGACATAATGGAAGCACCTGCAAATTGGCAAGAAATGCTGGACAAGAAACTCTTATCCATCTACTACCCTGAAGTGTCCCGAAACTCTGTGGCTGACTGGACTAAGTCCAAAGGCTACAATACATCCACACACCTTAGCCGTCCTATAGTGAAATTCAAGCATATATACGTCGTCATAGAAAGGACTCGCACTTGAAAAAGCGGACTTCGCCAATGCGCCGCTCAGTGTAACCTCGTTTTTGTAAACAACTGACATGACACAGTAGAGGCGGATTTCCGAACTGCCCCCTTCGCAAAGAGAAGAATTGCCAACTGCGGGTCGCGCCTTGGAGGTGCCCTCCATTACCATTCCCCGTGGGTCGCATTTGACGCAAATGCTCCTCCTACCAACGGAAACATAGGAGACTCAGGGTTCCAAGGCGCACCCTTAGCAAGGAAGAGTGTTTTACACTGTGTGTGGGAGTACGACTCGGAGACGCACTCCTACTTCCAAATCACCTAAGTACCTGAAAAACACAAAATATGCGAAAGCCGAACAAAGACTTCCATAAAACTATCATATTAGAATTATTTTTGACAGTTTGTCCCAGTTTATGTTTTTGTTGTTTGAAAAATCGGCAGTGTCCCCTTTGTTGTAATCTAACGCAAGCCCACATAACGATGTCAGAACCTGTATTATAACAGCGTAAAGATGTACGTTTATAAATGTTTTGACAGTTGTCAGCAAGTATTATGGCAGTTGCCAGCAACTATTATGGCAATTGTCAGCAACTATTATGGCAATTGTCAGCAACTATTATGGCAATTGTCAGGAAAGTGAATGACAATTGCCAGGAACTATTATGACAATTGTCAAAAACTCTTTGCATGTGGGTTCTTACACCATAACAGTGAACTTCTTGCGCTGTTATATCGTACTACCAGAATTTCTAATGATGAGTGAGATGGGTATCAATGTAACGACAGACCCGTCCCTGAAGCAACTACTGACCTCCTACTCACCACAAAGCGACCTTGTCAGCAACACCCAAATCTATGGTTGCTGTCGTCACACCCAAGGCACGAAATTACGTTGAAATACATGTTTTTGGACACGAAACGTATCGAAAACAGCCAATAACATGTTTTAAAATCAATTATTGGCTATTTTTATACCATAATTCAGCCAATAATCAAAATTCTATCGTAATTTTGCAATTAGAATTCAAAGTGAGGGATAAGTATGATAGAGAATATTATCGGAAGGGCAGCGGAGAAAGACCAGTTGAAGAACATATTTGCTTCAAACCAGTCGGAGTTTGTGGCTGTATGCGGCAGACGCCGAATAGGAAAGACCTTTCTCGTACGCGAGTATTTTGAAGACAAGATGGTGTTCCTGGTGTCGGGTCTTGCCAACGGAAACACACAGGAGCAACTGAAGAATTTCTATTACACCTTGCGACGCTATGATTCCTCTGTGACCACGATGCCCAACGACTGGCTGGATGCCTTCGAGATGCTCATCGGCTACCTGCAGTCACTGACTTCAATGGAGAGAAAAGTAGTGTTCCTTGACGAGTTGCCATGGATGGACACGACTGGTGCCAATTTCATTTCAGCCCTGGAACATTTCTGGAACGGTTGGGCTTCCGCACGCAGAGATATAGTGCTGCTTGTGTGCGGTTCTGCCACATCATGGATGATGGACAAACTCATCAACAATCACGGTGGACTTTACGGACGTTTGACACACCGCATCTTCCTGCAGCCATTTACTCTTGGCGAGGCAGATGCTTTCCTACATAGCAGGGGAGTGAGGCTGTCACATTACGAGACGGCAGAAACATACATGATACTGGGCGGAATACCCTATTACCTCAATCTACTGGACAGCCGACTGAGTCTGACACAAAACATAGACCGTCTGCTCTTCAATCCCAATGGCGAACTGCACAATGAGTTTGAGGCATTGTACCATTCGCTGTTCTGCGGTTCGGAGTTATACATTAAAGTTGTGGAATGTCTGAACGAGCGGGGTTACGGTATGACACGCAACGAGATAGCCGAGACTTCAAAGATAAAGTCCGGCAAGCAACTGTCTGTTGTGCTCAACAACCTGGAGTCATGTGGGTTCATACGCAAATACGCCAACTATGGCTGCAACGAGCGCAAGGCACTGTACCAGCTTGTAGATTTCTTCACCCTGTTTCATTTCCGCTTTCTCAGAGACAGTTCTTTCCGCAACCTGCAATACTGGAGCAGTCTGCAACACACGCCCAAGTTCTATGCCTGGGCAGGAATTTCCTTCGAGCTGCTTGCCCAGTCCCATGTAAGCCAGATAAAGCAACGGCTTGGTATCTCTGGGGTGGCAACGAACGTATATTCATGGAGAAGCCGCAAAGACGAAGACCTGCGGTCGGCACAGATAGACATGGTGATAGAGCGTGGGGACAACACCATCAATCTCTGTGAGATGAAGTTCTCGGAGAGCGAATACGAAATCAGCAAAGACTACGACCTAGTCCTGCGCAACAAGATAGTGCGCTTCACAACGGAAACGAAATCACGTAAATCTATCCAACTTACGTTCATCACGACGTATGGCGTGCATCGCAATCCCTATTCTTCCCAACTGGTGCAGAACGAAGTGCTGCTTGACGACCTGTTTGCATAGAGACGAAGGGTATGAACCATATTACGTTCATTTCTCCCCAAAAGCTTTATCTTCTCATTATTTATCTGTATCTTTGCTGTGCCGTTAAGCGTTTCTTTTACATTGCGAGCGGGAAACCGGGGCGAGAGAGAGAGAAACGTACAACCGATGGACTACTAATGTAAAAACGACAAGATATGCTGACAAAATTATTCCTTACCGCTTCTATGGCCGCTATGGCGATGACAGACTGCCTCGCACAGGCACCGACCGTAGAGTACAAGAGTCCTGCCCCAAAAGGGGAAATCCCCATCATGGCATGGGGCAGCGTTCCAGCTAACATGCTCACCGACGAGAACTTCGAAGCCCTGAAAGAAGCGGGCATCAACGTAAACTTCTCGTTTCACCGTTTCAAGAACCTCAATGACGTGAAAAAACTGCTGAAACTGAGCAAAAAACACGGCATAAAGTCCATAATCACGTGCCCGGAGCTGGAGCACAACCCCGACAGCGTAATCAAGGAGATAAAGTCGGAGAAGGGACTCGCCGGTTATTTCCTGATGGACGAGCCGTGCGCCGACCAGTTTGACGAGCTTGCGGAGTGGGCCAACAAGATAAAGAAAGCAGACTCCAGCAAACTGCTGTATCTGAACCTCTTCCCCTGCATGGCCAACACCGACATATTGGGAGGTACATACGAAGAGTACGTGGAGGCGTTCGTCAACAAGGTGAAGCTACCGTTCGTGTCGTGGGACATTTACCCCGTGACGACCATTGGCATAAACCACAGATGGTACGAGAACCTTGAGACGATACGCAGGGTGTGCCTGCGCCACAACCTCCCGTTCTGGTCCTTCGCATTGAGCACTCCCCACTCCACATCCGTCACCTACCCCACGCCTACCATCGAGCAGCTGCGTCTGCAGCTATATACTGGACTGGCCTACGGAGCACAGGGACTGGAGTACTTCACGTTCTGGTGTCCGCCACATTACGACCGCCAGTTTGACTACCACGAAGCTCCCGTAACCGAGCTGGGCGCACGGACTCATGTATATGAGCTGACACGCACCGTCAACCACGAGATACAAAACAGGGCGTTCGTCTTTCTGGGCGGAAAGGTGACGGCGGTCAACCACCTTGGAGAGACGTTGCCGCAGGGGACTACAAGGCTCACCACACTGCCCGAAGGCGTGGACACGCTGAACGTGAAGAACGGCGGGATAGTGGTGTCACAGATTACCAACAAGGACAGGAGGTTCCTCGTGCTGGTAAACCGCAGCTGGGAAAAGCCTGTGGACATGAACCTGCATTTCTCGTCACCGGCAAGACTCATACGCCGTGACGGAAGCGAGACATCAGCCAACCTCTACGAGACTCTGACACGTATCGCCGCCGGCGACGTAGCCATTTACGAGATACTGAAAGAAGACGAGTAGGCGACAGCAATATACTACGTCATCGGGAAGTCGGCAGCCACAGGATGGCCTGCCGGCTTCTTCCGTTTGGGAGAATGAGGAATGGGGAATGGGAAAGAAACCGTGGTGTGGGGAGCGTTTGGTGCTAACGCGCCTACTAGATTTCCTAGAAGGTGCGCCGAAAGCGGCGCACCATACTCTAGACGCTCTAGGGATTCTAGATAAGCTAAGACTTCTAGATTTTCTAGTGATTCTATAACTTCTAGAGATTCTAGATAATCTAGGGCTTCTAGACAGGGTGCGCCTCTGAGAGGCGCACCTACTAACAATGCGCCCCTCCGGGAGACCGGAAGGGCGCACTGTTATAGATAGCTTTACGCTTTTACTTTACCATGACCTTTACACCGTTGAGGATGTAGATGCCGGTGCCGAGGCTCTTCATGTCATTGAGAGTACCGTTGGCACGTACCAGCTTACCGTCAGCAGAGTAGATGTTGCCGCTCTTGCTAACGTTCTCCAGAGTGTTCTGGATGCCAGTCGGGTCGTTAAACACGATGTACATGGCATGGCTGTCGTCGTCTACCTGAGCGCAAACGTTGAGGTCGAGGTATGCCTTGTTGGCGGCTACAGTAGCGCCAGCCTCATCCTCTACAGTGCTGATCTTGTTAGCGTCGAAGATGCAGAGGCCCTTGTCAATGGATGTGGACTTGAGAGTTCCGATGAGTCCATTCTCCTCGTCAGCGTTGAAGTTGAAGTCGGAGGTGAGAGTGAAGATCATAGGAGTGGCGGTAGAGGTTGTCGTCTCCTCGCCCTCTGTAGGCTCTGTGTAGTCCTCGGTGTTACCATAGATGTAGAGTACAGGCTGTCCGGCCTTTATCTTGTCGGTCTCGTCGAGTGCGAGGTAAACGGTCTGGTCTTTGTCAGTGTAGATACCTGCCACTGTGTAAGCCTTGCCTTCTGTCTCGCTGACAGCGATGTCTACAGGATAGCACCATGCGTTGATCTCGCCCATCACGATATCCTTGGTGAAAGCGAAGTCGGTCTGCTCGCCGCTGCTCTCCAGTTCCTCTAACATAAGACCTGAGTTGGTGCCGACTCTGCGATCGTCCCAAGTCACCAGACGATGGTCGAGCAACTGAATGTGCAGGTAAGAGCAGTATGTGCCGTCGAAGTTATCCACGCGGAGAGCGTTCTCGCCGTAACCGATACCTGTAGGTTCAACGAACGAAGGCATGAGTTCCAGCGTGACGTCAGCGTTGTTACGTGACTTGGCGTTCACGAAGAGACCTGTAGCCTTGTTCTGGAGAGCGTAACGAGTAATCGTAGTGGGAGCTGCAGGAACCACGTTGTACTCGCCTGCATTGATCTCAGCCTGAAGAGCGTTGTATGCGGTGGCCAGCGCAGGTATCACGTCAGCTGCCACATAGTCCTTGTAGACCACCTTGTTGGCCTCTGCCATAGCAGCTACCAAAGCCTTGGCGTTCTCGGAAGTACATGTCATGGTGACGGGACGTACCTGGAACTCGCTGGAGTGCCAATATGTACCCACTGTGCCGAACGGATCAATCTCTATGTCGCGTCCGTCCTTTGTGTAACCTCTTCTGGTGGACTCAATGAAGCGGAGGTTCGTGTAAGAGCCGTCTACATATACAGGCTTGGAAGAGATGGACTCGCCAACCTTTGTGAACGGAAGCTCTACGTAACCAACCTTTTCCCATGTCTCGCCGTCATTGCTTCCGGTGATATACATACGTGTAATCTCACCATTGGTTGTAGTGCTACGTCTTGTAACGTCTACCTGGATAAGACCGGATACAGGAGTCTTGAAGTTCACCTGCAGATAATGAGGCTCCTTCTCGTGCTTTCCGTGCCAGTCGCTGTGCCAGAATGTGTTGGCGTCACCGTCGATAAGGCTACTGAGATAACGACCTTCAGCCTCGTCACTGGCGTTGCTTGACAACTGGCTGCCATCGGTGATGAGGGCGTCGCCTGCCGTGTATGTAGCCACCATGTCAAGAGCCAGCTGGCATCTTGTCTTCAGAGCCTTCAGATCGTCAACTATGGGCAGCACGTCAGGCAATTCTACGAAACGGAACTGGGCGGCGTCGGGATTGTCCTCCAGCAAAGCCTTGTCAAGAGCGCAGAGCGTAACGCCGTCGCGTATATCCTCAGCGTCTACAGGATAGTAGTCGTACGTCGTCGGGTCAGAACCTTCTATGGCCTCTCTCTTGGCGATGGTCACGTAGTTGTCGTAGAGGGGAGTAGCCACGTTTTCGCTCTCTGTGTTGCCTCTGCTCCACTCGTTGGCTTCATACAATGACTCAGGAGCGAACTTGATGTTGTACCAAGTGTTTGTCTTGGGCTTGTTGACTGAAGACAAGTAGTTGTCAGCAGCAAGCTGTATGGCAGCCACATAGTGGTCTATCTGCTCCTTGTTGTAGTGTGCTAGGTCGTTATAGTCGCTCATCTCCTTGTAGAGCTTGTTGAAAGCCTCGTAAGCAGTTTTGTCTGTCCACTGCCCGGGGGCGGAGCCTTCCACCATGCCCTTTGTGTAGCCGGCGTACTTAGACAGTGCGCTGCGCAGATCCGCCGGGTCTACCATGCCTCCCATGAACGCCTCGTATGCATTCTGCAAAGCCTCATACATGTCGAGGGTGATGTCAGCGTCTTCTGTGGCAATATTCTCGTTGTAGAGAGTCTCCAGAGTGGTAGCGAGGTCACCGAGAGCCGCGAACTGTGAATTTGGATTATCGTCGAACCTGTAAATCTGGAGTTCGGCTGAATGCCAGTAACCAACCGCGGTCTTGCCGATACGCATATACGAATAAGGAGTATCCACTTTGAACATGGGAGTGGTGAACTCTGCGCCGCTGGAGGCGTTGCCAAGAGGCTGCTCGGTGATGGTTACCCAGAGTGAGTCAGGAGCCTCGGGGTCGTTGGAGCCCTTCAGCGTGAACGAGGTGGGATGGCCGCCAGAGTCGGTGGCACGACGCATAACATATATCTTGGCGTTGCCTACCAAGCCTTCCATACCAGAAAGCTGTATGTAGTGCTGGGTATCGCCGTAACCACCCACAGACCATACGCTGTGCCAGTATGTAGAGGCATCACCGTCAATGAGAGCTCCGTCGGAGAGGTTCTTTCCGTCTGTGGTACCACCGCCAAGGTCGTTCTGGCTGAAAGGAGATGTCATCTGGTCGGCAGACGTAATCATGGGCACACGAATCAAATCCTTGGCTGTCTCTATAGCACTCGCCACAGTAGTACGCAGTTCGGCGTTCATGCTCACAAGCATATCGTGGTTCTTGATGGGAGCGAAAGCCTCTATCAGCTGAGCGGCCTCCTCCTCGCTTACAGGCTCAAGATACCACTCGCTGGTACCCTTGTCGCTGGTATAGGGAGAGCCCATGTTGAAAGTACCACTCCAAGTGCATATTTTCTGGTCATCTACACACGTGCCACGCGAGTGGCCGTACTGATGGAAATACTTGCTGGCACCGCGCGCATCTTCCGCCGAGCGGATGTAGACAACGGTCCTGTCGTCCTCTGTTCCTGCATAGTCGAGCATCATTGACAAGTAGCTTTCGGCATTGTCGGAAAGTTTGCACATGTCGCCTCCGGCATAGGTGAAGCGAGCTTCCATACCTGCGTTATACATGTCTATGGTGCCGTCCTCGTTGGTGGTCAGTTTCCACACGTAGTTGGCCATGTCCTCTTTCAGAGTGCCCCACATACCCTTGTAGTCCACGCTACAGAACAACGCCTTGGTGACGTAGTCGGTCTCCGTAATAGCGTTGCCGTCGGCATCCACTTCACCGGTAGCCACCTCCACCTTGTACGGGAGGTTGGACATGATGCGGTAGTATCCGTCAGCAGGAAGGCTGTAGAGAACCTCGCTTGCCCAGAACGCATCAAACAGGGAGTCAACTTCCGCGCTGAAAGCCTTTGCATCTTCCAGGCTGGCGGGGAAGCCTTCCGCAGACTCCGGGTCGGCAGCCCAAGAGTCCGCCTTCTCCAGAGCGGCAAGAATCTTGTCGGCGGTCAGAGAATCGGTATACTGTCCGATTTCCTGACCTACGTTGAGCACATCATAGCCACCATAGTAGTAAGTGTCATACTTGGCTAACACTTGGTTGACCACGTTTACTATCATATCCGTAAGCGTGGGGTTGTAAAGCTCGAACTCAGCCGCATGGAAATAGATGGGAGTGCCTATGTTGGTAACACGCAGGAAGAGGTAGGGCTTGGAAACTGGAACAGGATCCGAAACCACCTCTGCACCAGAGGTGGCGCTGCCCAACTCGAAGTCGGCAAGGTCTTCCCATGTCTCACCGTCCTCGCTGGCGGACAATCTCGCATTGACGAGATGGTCGTTAGCTGTAGCTCTGCGCTGCATGTACATCACTACATAGCCTTCTTGCAGAGAGTTCATCAGCTCCACTTGAAGATAATGCTTGTCTGAAACAGCACCATGCCAATCGCTGTGCCAGAAGGTGGAAGCGTCACCATCAATCAGCAGACTGATGTCTTGGCCTTCTGCCTCGTCACTCGCATTGCTCGTCAACTGGGCGGCATCCGTAATCAGCGGATCTCCAAGCCCAGCCACCATCGTTGATGACGTCTGTGCGAAAGCACCGAAACTGAGGCACTGCAGCAGCAGCGCCAACAGCATAAAGTAATACTTTCTCATCATAGAAATAATTTTGTTAGTTAATGAAAATTGATATAAAAGTTAAACCTTTTTTTGCCGATAATGTCAGTTTTTTAGTTAATCGCCTGCCAAAGTTATTGTTTTTTTATGAATAAGAAAAA
>CAVHNA010000010.1:16819-26657 GCA_963637205.1 Bacteroidaceae bacterium | reverse complement strand
TCTTCTATCCGCTTCATATTTGTCCCTTTTAACCGTTCTTCCGTTGCAAAGATAAGCCTTTTCCATGATAACGTAAAATGTTTTCACTATTTATTCGCAGCCATGCGTTTGTCATCATGCGCCCAAGATGGGCCATAGTAAGCGCAAATCCCCGAGGTGCGCCCCAAGAAGCAAACGCTCCTCCTAACGACGTTTGGCGTGAACTACGACAGCAGCCTGCATACTCTCAAAGGCTGTTACCAAGGAAGAAACAAATAGAATGTGAGCATGGACTTCCATACAAAATTGCAGGAATGAACTTTGGAAATAGGAGAGCTGAGCTGACAGGAAAAAGTAGAGGTGCGCGGGAGCAGAAACTCCTGCGCACCTCTTTCTGCCTTGGTGTTATGCGATATTATTCTTAAGGTTCTGCGACGGGACGGACGGGGAAACCATAGCAACGCATGCCTTTATCGCAATTGTGGAAGATGTGGTCTTCTTCTCCCCTATAACATGAGAAAGTAAGGATGTTTACATAACTCATAATGTCGGAATTGAGGGATCTCGACCAATAGCATCCATGCCATTCACAATCAATTTCGTCCCGATTTTCTCCTTTATAGAAGCCTGATGCTGGAAGAAAAATAGATTTTCCATTTTTTGTGCTTTTTACCTCATAGCCATAGCGTATGTCGCCAGTAGATGTGGTTTCCCATTTCCAAGTCCACGTGCAGTTTTCTTCGTTGTTGAGTTCTTCACATTCGGCACTGGTCGGCATTCGACAGGATGCGCCCCAATTAGTGGTAGCGGCATCGTCTTCTGCTTCAAGGATGGTCAACTCATCATTGTTGTTGTACTTGTAAATGTCATCCTCGTTATAATCGTCACTTTCACTCAGATTAAATTTATATGTGCTCCATGAATAGTCTACTTTCGGCTCTGTTTCTCCCCATGCGAAATAGTTGCCATAGTCGGTAGCAGACTCTGCTCCAATGTTTGTCTCCGCCCAAAGCAACCCGCTTGGCAGACCAAGGTCTACAAACTTATGTCCGTTGATGACAATAATGTCTGTATCGTCAGTTCCATAATCTGTAACCACCTTCACGGCCTGTAACTTTGTGCGTGTTATTACCATTGCGTCAAGAGTCGTAGTAGATGTCTTGTCTCCTCCTTCAACCTTTACAGTCAGGTTGTACGTGCCAGTAGCGACAGGAAGGTAGAACACTCCAGAATTTCCTTTAATAGCGTTTGAGAAGTTGAACGCGACAGTGTTGTTTGAACTGCTTGTCTTGGTCTTGATTTCAGGCGTTTCATCCGTAAGAGTGGCGACGACACTACCACAGAGTTTGTTTGTGGACTCCGTCACAGTAACAGTACCGCTTCCTGCAGGCATCTTGTCCACAAGCAGGCAAACTACACCGCCGAGGTTGCGGAACTTCACCACATTGTCCGTCACGGTGCCATACATGGGCATGCAGAAACTCTTGCCGTCCTTGCCTTCGGGGAAAAAGGTCTGGTCAACCGACTCGTACGTGTAGCTGTCGGGCAGATAGTAGTACAACGTGTTGTTCATGAGTTTACACTTGGAGTTATAAGGATAGACGGCATAGCTGCCTACTTCTCCTGTCACCGTGCCGGTAAAGGTGGCCTTGCCAGTTCCTGCACCTGAGGTTATGGAAAAGGAACTGAACGTGTTCCCACTACTGGGGATAACGCCTATGGCATCCCCTTCCTGCCAATAAGCTTTGCCATTGCTGTCAAAGCCCACTCGTGTCTGACTATCACTTCCCGGCTGCCATGCGGTTAAGGTTACTGTCTTCTGGATTCCTGACGGGTTCTCTTCCATTCCGTCGTCATTGGAACATGCCGTGAGCGAGGCTACGGCGAGCGCTGCGACTGAGTGCAGCGCATACTTGATGTTTCTCATCTTGTCTTTGTCTTTCGTTAGTTCATAAATAGGTTAAATTCCTCCCAACGTCTCGTCAAGGCCGCCCCATGTGCCGTCCTCCAGCTGGAGATCGTCTTCGTCTTCAAATGTTGCGCCCAATGTGACGGTGCTCGCCGCAATGATGTGGCTTGTGTTGGTCTCAAAGACTCCCACTGATGGGGTCTCATACAACTTTCTTCTTTCTGTTTTCATTTTTGAATGTTGTTGTCTTTTCTCGGCTGTTAGTCCCCAATCACAGCGGTTAATAAGTTATTGGAAATGAAAGACGTGGGAACTTACCGATTGCCCGTCCCACTATCTGAGGCCTTCGCATTGCCTTATCCTGTTGAACAGACAACGCCAGAGCCCACGCCGATATGAAATACCAAACCGTGTGGACGTAAGTCCAAAGACGCTGCTTCCATAAGGATACAACAATGGCTTACAGTGACCACATGGGGTTGATATAATCACACCCGGGGCATCTACCGTTGCTATGTTCGTGACAGGATAATGAAAGTTGCGAAGTTTCAGATAGTCATGAACAGAGCGTCAAGTAAACGCCTTCATTATGTCGTGCCTCTTTACCCATCCCATATCTCCTTATCCGCTGGACTTTCGTTCTGCGTAAAGGCTCGGCGTGAGCTGAGGCTTGGTAGCGTTGGTAGCGTGCACTTACGTACAATTCACCGTACTATCCGATGCAAATGTATGATTATTTTCAAAGAAAAAAAAGAAAAAGGTTAGAAAATATGCAAGCTGGCCAGAAAAAGCCTGCAAAAAGGATATTTCAAAGCAGTACTACTGCTTTGGCGAGGCAAAAAGCCTACGTTTTGGTGACCTCTAATATGGTTGTGCGGCATGAGATCATATGAACGTACGGCATGGTGCCCTATAGTTGTACGACATGGGGTTTTGTAGTTGTACAATATGAGGTTGTATGAACGTACAACATGAGGTGTTATAGTTGTACAACATGAGGTGCTGTGGTTGTACAACATTGGAAAGCGTTTTTCCTGACCATTGATTTTTGTGCCCAATTCGGCGTGATTTTATGAACGAGAGTGAACGAAAATGAACGTTGGGTGAACATTTATGAATGTGTAGTGAACGCATGTGAACGGATTTGCAAAACGGCTCTCAATGTACTTGTCTGTCACAACAGTAAAAGTGACTTTTCAGAGCAGTAGTACTGACATGGCAAAGTCAGTAGTACTAACTTTCAATATCAGTAGTACTGACTCGGCAAGGTCAGTACTACTGACTTTTCAAGTTAAGTACTTGCGTGCAGTAGTCCACCACGGCAGGCCGGTGCGTGACGCATATCACAGTCTGCCGTGAGGCGGTGCGCTGTTGCAGGTTGTCAAGCAGTTGTCGCTCGGTGTCAATGTCAAGAGCCGAGGTCGCTTCGTCCAGCAGCAGCACGCTTCCTTTTCTTAGCAGAGCCCTCGCTATGGCTATACGCTGGCATTGACCTTCGCTCAGTCCGCCGCCCTGTTCTCCGCATACGAAGTCAAGTCCTTCTGGAAGGTCCGTCACAAAGTCGGCGCAAGCCGTGTGAAGAGCTTTGTACATGTCTTCAGTAGAGGCTGTGGGGTTGCCCAGAAGCAAGTTGTCGCGTATGGTACCGCTGAAGAGGGTGTTTCCCTGTGGAACATACACGAGGTTGTTGCGCGTCATGGGCGAGACCTGTACGCTTCGGCTCTCGTCGTAAATCTCCACCGTTCCCTGCTGCGGTTTCAGCAGAGCCAGTATGAGACGTATCAGTGTGGTCTTGCCCGCTCCTGTCTCTCCAAGCACGGCAGTGGTGCTGCCGATGGGGAAATTGAAGGAGAAACGGTTCAGAACCTTGCGTTGTGCGTCGCCGTATGCGTACACCACATCGGTACACCTTATGCCAGCCCCATGAGTGAAGGCTATGGGTTCGCCCTCTTCCTCCAGAGGGTATTGTTCCAGTTCCATAAGGCGTTCGCTGGCCGTAAGGCTGCCTATGACAAGAGGTATGAAGCGGCTGATGTCGCGAAACGGCGACTGGATCTGCCCTACCAGCTGTATGAACGCCAGCATGGTGCCGTATGTGATGGTACCCTCTTCAAGCCTTGCGGCACCCCACAGGAAAGCGACAAGGTAGCCGAGGTTGAAACCTGTGCTGAGCAGAGTGGCCGAGAAATTGCTGAAGAGTGTGCGACGGCGTATCTGCTCCCTCAGATGCGACTGCGTGTCGTCGAGTTTCTTCTCCATCGTCTCGCACCTCTCCAGGGTCTTCAGCACCATCCTGTGCTGTATGCTCTCTTGCAGCGTGCTCTGTATGAGGCTGTCTGTGTGGCGAATCTCCCGGGAGATACTCCTCATCTTGCGGATATACATCTTGCTCAGGAGAGCGAAGAGCGGCGAGATGCAGACAAGTACGATGGCGAGGCGGTGGTCCATGGAATAGAGGAAGAAGAACGCCCCTGCCAGCCTGACGCATACTGCTATGGCCGCCGGCATGGTGTCCGTGATGGTGGAGGTGATGTCGCGCACGTCCCTTTCCAGCCTGTTCAGCACGTCGCCGCTGTGTTTCTGCTCCAGTCCTTTCCACTGGCTACGCATCAGATGACTGAATGTACGCAGTTGCAGACGGTTTTGCGAACGGACACCAAGGATGGCGGACATCCACCGGGCGAACGCCGCGAGAGAGATGCGCAGCGCTATGATGACGATAAGTATGACGGAGGCTGTGAACAGGCTGTCGTGCCGTCTGCCGGTGGCAATGTCTATGATGGCCTTGGTGGCGTATATGAAAGAGAAGTCGAGCGCAACCTGAAGGATGCCCGTTATGGCGTTGAGCGCGGACTGCAGTCTAAGCCCCTTTGACGTGTGCCATAGCCACGTCGCCATGCTGCGTATGTTGTAGGTGGCGGCTTTCATGATGTACGTGTCAGCTCCTTATGTCGCTACCCCAAAGCAATTTGGACCGCAGGGTGTGGAAGAACGAGCTGCCCTGGCGTTTTACGATGAACACCTTGTGTGCGGCCTTGCGTATGGTTATGCGTGTACCCTCCATGCACTTCTCGCTGCGTCCGTCTATGGCCACCAAGAAGTTGTGGCTGCGGCTCTCTATGGAAAGCGTGATTTCCATGTTGTCGTCAATGGTGATGGGACGCACGTTGAGACTGTGAGGGGCTACGGGAACCAGTCCCAGAATGCCGCTCCCGGGCATCATCACCGGTCCTCCCACGCTGAGAGCGTATCCCGTGCTGCCGGTGGGAGTGTTGACAATGAGTCCGTCGCCCTGGTAGGTGGTGAGGTACTCTCCGCCCACCTCCACACGAATGCTTATCATGCTGCTGTTGTCACGCTTCAGTACGGCCACCTCGTTCAGTGCGTACGGGTAGCTCTGAGGGCTCCCCACGGAATACTCCACCTCCAGTACGCTCCTGCCCACGCAGTTCAACTCGCCCGAGCAGATATCGTCTATGGCGTACTCAATGTCTTCGGGAGTGAAGTCGGCCAAGAAGCCAAGTCTACCCATGTTGATGCCGAGGATGGGTATC
The DNA here is from genome assembly GCA_963637205.1 of Bacteroidaceae bacterium. Classification (GTDB taxonomy): domain Bacteria; phylum Bacteroidota; class Bacteroidia; order Bacteroidales; family Bacteroidaceae; genus Physcousia. The sequence continues at coordinate 21,215 of CAVHNA010000010.1, read as the reverse complement.
TGTTTGTCGCCCACCTTGCGCGCCGCCTCCAGGAACGTGCCGTCTCCGCCCATGCTTATGGCCACGTCGGCAGTGAAGTCATCTTCCTGTATCGTGGCGGTGTCCGTCACGCTGATATGCAGCACATCCGTGAGATAAGTGCGGAAACTGTGGTCTATCATGATGTCTGCATTGTGCTTTCTCAGAATAGACAGCAGTTTCTGCACAGAGGCTGATTTTTCTGGTTGGTATATGTTGCCAAAGAGAGCAAAACTGATGTGCTTCCCCATATTTTCTTTGTTTGTGTAGACAAAGTTAATGATTTTTTCTAACTTTGCACGCACGTTACACATTATAAATATATATAGGTTATGATTTACGTCTTTTTGGCAACCGGGTTTGAGGATATAGAAGCCCTTGCCCCTGTGGATATAATACGTCGTGCCGGACTGGAGGTGAAGACGGTCTCCATCATGGAGTCGCGTATGGTGGAGAGTGCGCATGACGTGGGCGTGCAGGCGGACTGCACGTTGTCTGAGGTGGATTTGGAGGCCGCAGACATGATGGTTTTGCCAGGCGGGCTGCCAGGGTCTACCAACCTGGATGCGTGCAAGGTGCTGACGGACGCCCTTTCAGGTCATTTCGCGAAGGGCAAACCTGTAGCCGCCATCTGTGCCGCCCCTATGGTGCTGGGACATCTGGGACTACTTGACGGCAAGCGTGCCACTTGCTATCCGGGTGTGGAACCGCAACTCGGAAATGCGAAATATACCGCCGCCATAGTGGAACATGACGGTAATGTGATAACAGGAAGAGGCCCTGCGGCGGCGTTTGAATTCGGTTATGCCATCGTTGACTACTTCCTTGGCGACGGTGCTTCGGAAGGTCTCCGCGCAGGAATGATGTACAAACAGCTTATGGGCGAATGAAGCGTTACGCCGTGATAGTGGCCGGCGGTAAAGGACTGCGTATGGGAGGGGATGTACCCAAGCAATTTTTGCCCATAGGCGGAAGGCCGGTGCTGATGCGTACCATAGAGGCTTTCGTGAGAGCCGTGCCCGAGGTCTCCGTAATTTTGGTTTTGCCAGCCTCGCAGCAACAATATTGGTACGACTTGTGTGCACGGTACTCGTTCGGCGTACCTTTTACCGTGGCGGACGGAGGAGAGACGCGGTTTCATTCTGTCCGCAACGGATTGGCTCTCATTCCAGAGAGTGAGGAGGGTACTGTGGCAGTGCACGACGGCGTGCGCCCTTTCGTATCCCCTGAGGTTATAACCAGATGCTACGAGGAAGCGGAGCGGAGTGGGTCGGCAGTGCCTGTAGTCCCTGTGGTGGAGACGCTGAGACACCTGCGGCAGGGAGAAAGCTGTACCGTGCCCAGAGACGAGTACCGTCTGGCGCAGACTCCGCAGACGTTCGGCTTGGACTTGCTGCGTAAGGCGTATTCACAGGAATATCGTCCATGTTTCACCGACGACGCTTCTGTAGTGGAAGCCTTGGGCGTGAAGGTGTCTTTGGTGGACGGCAACAGAGAGAACATAAAGCTTACCACTCCGTCTGACATATCGTACGCCGAGTATTTGGCGTCCGATATGGTAAACAAATAAGTCGCTTTGCGGAATCTGAAAGACACGGACATAATGTATCTTCCGGGCGTAGGACCCAGAAGGTCGAAGGTGCTGGAAACGGAACTTGGGATAAAAACCTGGTACGACCTCCTGTACTGTTTCCCATACAAACATATAGACAGAAGCAGACTGTACAGGATAAGCGAGTTGACAGCCGACATGCCATTCGTGCAGGTGAAAGGCCATATACTCAGTTTCGAAGAAGCCGGCGAAGGACGCAAACGTCGTCTGATAGCGCATTTCACGGACGGCAACGGGCTGATGGACTTGGTATGGTTCAACGCTTTCAAATACATAACGTCGAACGTAAAACTCGATAAAGAATACATCATTTTCGGCAAGCCCAACGTCTATGGCGGCAGGATAAGCGTCAGTCATCCAGACGTAGACAACGTAGATGATTTGGTGTTGAATCGCATGAACATGCAGCCTTACTACACCGTTACGGAGAAGATGCGTAAGGCGGGCATCACGTCTAAGGAAATGGGACGTTTGGTAAGCGCATTGTTCGAAAGGATGGAAGGGACTGTATCCGAGACCTTGCCGCTTTACATCATGGAACGCCTGCATCTTATGCCCCTTGATGAGGCTTTACGGTCGGCTCATTATCCTGAAAGTGCGGATCGGCTTTCCAAAGCTAACTACCGTCTCAAGTTCGAGGAACTGTTCTTTGTGCAGCTGTCCATGCTGGAGTATGCCCAGGAAAGACGTCTTAAGAGGAACGGATGCCGCTTCTCCATAGTAGGGGAGAACTTCCACGAGTTCTATTCCAGATATCTCCCTTTCCCCCTTACCGAGGCTCAGAAGCGCGTGATACGCGAGATGCGTAAGGATATGGGTAGCGGCAGGCAGATGAACCGCCTGCTCCAGGGTGACGTAGGCAGTGGCAAGACACTCGTGGCCCTGCTGGCCATGCTTATCGCCATTGACAACGGCTGCCAGACCTGTCTGATGGCTCCGACGGAGATACTCGCCGAGCAGCATCTGGAGACATTCCGTTCTATGCTCGGAGGCATGGATGTAAGGGTAGAACTGCTTACTGGCCTTGTGAAAGGAAAAAGACGCGCTTCCGTGTTGGAGGGTCTCTCGTCCGGCGACGTGGACATCTTGATTGGCACGCATGCTGTGATAGAGGACAACGTGGAGTTCCACAACCTCGGACTTGTGGTGGTGGACGAACAGCACCGCTTCGGTGTGGCACAGCGGGCCAAGCTCTGGAAGAAAAACAAGACGGCTCCGCATGTGTTGGTGATGACGGCGACCCCCATCCCACGTACACTGGCTATGACTCTGTACGGCGACCTTGACGTGTCCGTGATAGACGAACTGCCTCCCGGACGCAAGCCGGTGAGAACGATACACCTGTATGAAAACAGACCCAAGGAACTCTTTCTGGGAGTGGACAGGGAGATATGCGCAGGGCGGCAGGCCTATTTCGTCTTCCCTTTGGTAAAGGAGAGCGACAAGATGGACCTGAAGAATGTGGAAAACGAGTACGCCACCTTGCAAAAAGTCTTCCCCCAGTACCGGGTGGGCATGGTGCACGGACAGATGAAGCCGGCCCTAAAGGAAGAGGAGATGCGGAAGTTCGTGAGTGGTGAGACGGACATACTCATCGCCACCACGGTGATAGAGGTAGGCGTGAACGTGCCTAACGCATCGGTCATGGTCATTAACAACGCCGAGCGATTCGGACTGTCGCAGTTGCACCAGTTGCGCGGCAGGGTGGGGAGGGGAGCCGACCAGTCGTATTGCATCCTTGTCACCACTCCCGAGCTTGGCAAAGAGTCCAGGAGACGTATGCAGATCATGACCGAGACCAACGACGGTTTCGAGATAGCCGAGGAAGACCTCAAGCTCCGCGGCCCGGGAGACTTGGAGGGGACGCAGCAGAGCGGCATAGCGTTTGACCTCAAAATAGCGAACCTCGCCAAGGACGGACAGCTGGTGCAACTGGCGCGTGACACCGCTTCTTCCGTGCTCGCCAACGACCCGACCCTCTCTCTTCCGGAAAACGGACTTCTCCGTAGCCGGATGGCTGAGGTAAAGGAAAACAAAGAGGACTGGAGCAGAATATCGTAGACTGGAGCGGTGTGAAATGCTTAAAAAAAGTAAAATACGTTTGCCGTCTCGCCTCTTTTTTGTAACTTTGTGGCCGGTATGGTGAAAAAACGCCTTCCAAACAACGAAAAACAGACGACAAAAGTAAAGTATGGAGAGAACCTTAGTTCTGCTGAAGCCCAGTACAGTACAGAGAGCACTTATCGGTGAGGTCATCAGCCGTTTCGAGAAGAAAGGCCTGCGCATAGCGGGCATGAAGATGATGCAGCTCACGGACGAGATACTTGAAGACCACTACGCTCATTTGGTAGACAAGCCTTTCTTCCCTTCCCTGAAAGCCTCTATGAAGAAGACTCCCGTGGTGGCGATGTGCCTCGAGGGAGTGGACGCCATCTCGGTGGTACGTTTCATCACTGGCTACACCAACGGACGTAAGGCAGACCCTGGTACGATACGCGGCGACTACTGTATGAGCAACCAGCAGAATATCGTTCATGCTTCCGACTCGCCCGAGGCTGCGGTGGCGGAGCTCAACCGTTTCTTCAAGCCCGAAGAAATCTTCGACCTCAAGGACCTCAACATGGACAGACTCTATGCCGTCAATGAAGCTTAGTGTGTAAAATGGTAAAACCTAAAAACGAATGTTATCATATATAAAGAAACATATAAATAGGATTACAAAGACAATCTGCGCAATGGCGGTGATGACATCCGCCGCTCCCATGC